>NZ_JBFODA010000033.1:0-7853 GCF_040908055.1 Aeromonas sp. R7-4 | reverse complement strand
CGCACCCTGCAGCAACCTTCTATCTGCGTGCCGAGGGGGAGAGCATGACCGGGGTCGGCATCTTTCCCGGTGACTTGCTGGTGGTCGATAAGAGCCTCACCCCTCGCCATGGTGATGTGGTGATTGCACTACTCGATGGCGGCTTCACGGTAAAGACCTTGCAGCTCAAGCCGAGGTTGCGGCTGTTGCCAGCCAATCCGGCGTTCACGCCTATCGACCCTTGTATGAGCCTCTCCCTGGAGTTGTTCGGAGTGGTCACCCATGTGATTGGCAATCTGAGGCAGCGTGATGGCTATAGCGCTCGTTGATGTAAACAACTTCTACGCCAGCTGTGAGCGGTTGTTTCGCCCTGAGGTGCGTGGCCGCCCGATCGTGGTGCTCTCCAACAACGATGGATGCGTGGTGTCGCGCAGCCCCGAAGCCAAGGCGATGGGTATCAAGATGGCCGGGCCCTACTTCAAGATCCGCGAGCAGTTCGAGGCGCATGGCGGTGTGGCATTCAGCTCCAACTACGCGCTCTATGGAGACATGTCTGGCAGGGTGATGAACACGTTGGAGACCATGTCCCCCGAGCTGGAGGTCTACTCCATTGATGAAGCATTCCTGTCACTGTCGGAGTCGTTTGCCGGTGACCTGACAGCCTATGGACAACAGATCCGGCAGCGAGTGTGGCAGTGGACCGGCCTAACGGTAGGGGTCGGGATTGGTCCCACCAAGACCCTCGCCAAGCTGGCCAACTATGCAGCCAAGAAGTGGCCTGCCACGGGCGGCGTCGTGGACTTGCGTGACGAGCTGCGCCGTGCCCGGCTGATGGCTATCACCCCGGTGAACGAGGTGTGGGGCATAGGACGGCGCTTGGGAGCCAAGTTGGTGGCACAAGGCATCAACACCGTTGCTGACCTGGTGGCTAGCGACGCCAAAGGGTTACGCGCCCAATACGGCGTGGTGGTCGAGCGGATCGTACAGGAGCTGCGTGGCCTGCCTTGCGCAGAGCTGACCGTTGAACCGGCGGCGAAGCAGCAGATCCTCTCGAGCCGTTCCTTTGGTGAGCGCGTGACTGACCGTGGAGAAATGGCCCAAGCGTTGTCAGGCTTTATGGCTCGCGCAGCCGAGAAGTTGCGGGCCGAGGGGATGTGTTGCCAACGGGTGCACCTGTTCGTGCGAACCAGCCCCTTTGACGAACGAGCGCCTTACTACAGTGAGCAGGCTGGCGTCCGGCTGGTCTGCCCTAGCGATGATACCCGGTTGCTGCTGCAGCAAGTGAACGTGCTGCTACCGCAGATTTGGCGCGACGGTTACCGCTATCAGAAGGGGGGCGTCATGCTGAGTGAGTTCACCCCCAAGGGGCAGCAACAGGCCGATCTGTTTGCCCCGTCCTCCGCTCAATCGGATGCGCTGATGGCCGTGATGGACCAGATCAAAGCCAAGGGATTGGGGCGCGTAGGCTTTGCCAGCCAGGGCACTGGGTCGCCTGAGTGGATGATGCGACAAGCGCACCTGAGCCCCTGTTACACCACCCGCTGGGAGGACCTGCCGGTGGCGAGGTAGTCCTGAGTCTGTTAGTTGCGGGGCTAGATGGTTTGGATTTGACCCCATAGATCCAGACACTTTTTCCCGCTTAGGGTTGTGATACCCGACTGCGCAGAAATTCCCGAGGTGAACGTACTCTGATGTCAGATGAACCGTCCTGTTCCAACGTCTTGGATCCACAACTGCCGCGCTGCGCTTGGCTGCTGGCTTGTTCAGTGAGTCGAAAAGATGCCTCCCCTCAAAGCTCAGCTTCTGCTCGAAGAATCCCTGTCCGCATACTTTCCGGAAATGGTGTTCACAGATTCCGGAATCACTGTTCAACTTCACCGGAATACGCAGGGGTAGGAGAAATTGAGCGAGGTGGTGTCTTCCAGAGCCAGCAGGATGTTGAATTGAGCAGCCATGTCGGCTGTACTGGCAAATCCTGCGTCATCTATGTGTTCCGCACGGATAGCGGAGTTTCGCATGAAGCGATAGGCGGCCTCCATGTCAGCGGGAGAGCGGGCCGATTGCATAATGGATTGTCCTACATTTTGAGCCAAGGCGGCGGAGATCCGAACCAGACGGCGAGTCCGACGAGGATCATTCAGCTCGGCATGTGCAAAGAGGGTGTTAGCCCAAAGGTTGGGATCGGTGATGAGCATAGAGCCTTGGCAAAGCTGAGTGTGTCGGAACTCAGATCGTTAAAATCGAAAAAAATTCCCTTGTTCTGAAAAAAACATCCCCACCGAGAAGGGTGGGGAGTTGTGTATAAGAGACAGTTCCCTGGGGGCTCGATGGCGGCATCCCTGCCGCCAACGGTTGGCTCAAAAGGCTATCTCTCCCTCGCTAACTGATTGGCATTGGGCCCGGTGGGCTCGTTATTTCAACACCGGCCAGTAGTCGCGATTGGCCGCCAGCAGATCGTCGAGCAGCCGTTTGGCGACATCGACGGAAGGCACTGTGCGGTTGAGGGTCAGCGCCTGCAGCGCCTTGGTGTAGGAGCCCTCCAGCGCCGCCTCGACGGTGAGCTGCTCATAGGCGTTCTGCTGCACCATCAGCGCCCGCTGGAAGTGGGGCAACTCGCCGACTCCGAACGCCTCGACCCCGTGGGCCGTCACCTGACCGTGTACCTCGACGATGGCATCGGCTGGCAAGCCCGGCACCAGACCGCGGTTCGGCACATTGACCGTGGTGCGGAACGGCTGGTTGGTGAGGATGGCGCGGGCATGGTCGACGATGAAGTCACCATGCACCCCGGCACAGAGGAAGCTGTCGGCGGCGCTGCCGATGGCGATGCAGCGGCGGCACTCGTCGAACACCGACTTCTCGCGGGTATCGATGACCCGGTTGGCGCGGCTGTAGTGCGGGTCTTCGTGGGCCACCATCTCCTCGCCGAAGTAGTAGTACTGCAGGTAGGTGTTGGACAAAAACTCGGGGAACAGGCGCATGCTCTTGCGCAGCCGCTCGAAGGTCGGCACCCAGTCGGCGTTGACGTGCTCATCCTGGAACAGGGTCAGCGGCCGCTCGGAGAGCAGGTGGTCGCGCAACTTGGGCAGCAGATCCTCGCCCTGCGGGTTCCAGATATGGCGCCACCAGCCAAAGTGGTTGAGCCCGACGTACTCGAAGGCCAGATCGGCGTGGCGGTAGCCCAGAGTGGCGGCGACCAGCAGCTCGATGACGATGGGCATGTCGCAGATGAACAGGCTTTTCAGCTCAGGGAAACGCTTATGCCACAGGTCGGCCAGGATGGCGGCCGGATTGGAGTAGTTGAGGATCCAGGCGTCGGGGGCGTAGCGGCGCACATCCTCGCCGATGGCCAGCATGTCGGGGATCGAGCGCAGGGCGAAGGCAAAGCCGCCGGGGCCGCAGGTCTCCTGACCGACCACGCCGTGGCGCAGCGGGATCTGCTCATCCTGTGCCCGCATGGCCAGGCCGCCGCTGCGGATCTGGGCGAACAGAAACTCCATGCCGGTGAAGGCTTCCTGGCGGTCCGTGGTGATGACCAGCTCGACCTCGGGGGCCTTCTCGGCCAGCAACAGACGGATGAAGCCGCCCATGGTAGCGACGCGCTCGGCGTCGTTGTCGAGCAGCACCAGCTTGCGCAGCGGCAGCACATCACGGGCGTTGAGGATGGCGTTGACGATGCCGGGGGTGTAGGTGGCGCCGCCGCCGGCGATGGTGAGATGGTAGCGTTTCATCGGGACTCTCCTGCGGATGGATGAATTTGTTTTTCGTGTTCTCAGCATGAATCGCCCGCGCAGCCTTAACAAATGAGCTTTGGTGGACCATGATTGAGAAAAATTCACCCATGAGGGCGCCATGTCATTTTCCAGCTTCACCAGTCTGCACATCTTCGCCCAAATCGCCGGATGCCTGAGTTTCAAGGAGGCCGCCGAGGCGTTGCACCTGACCCAGAGCGCCCTGTCGCACCGCATTCGCAAGCTGGAGCAGGAGCTGGGCTTCCAGCTGTTCGTGCGGCAGACCCGGCGCATCGCCCTGACACCGGAGGGGGAACGGCTCTATCGCCAGGTCAGTCGCCATTTCGGCTCGGTCTGCCACGAGATCGAGGACATCCGCCACCAGGCGCTGCGCGGTAGCCTGGAGATCGGCAGCACGCCGACCTTTGCCCAGCACTGGCTGGTGCCCCGGCTCAAGGGGTTCTATGGGCTCCATCCTGAGCTCAGCCTGCACCTGAGATCCAAGGGCAGCCGGGTGGATTTTGCCCTGCATCCGGCCGATCTCTGGATCGACTACGGCGATGGCCACTATCCGGGGCTCGACAGCCTGCCGTTGCTGGATGAGGTGCTGATGCCGGTCTGCAGCCCGGCCTATGCCGAGCAGATGGGGCTGCTCGAGGCACCGGAGCGGCTGGCGGCGTGCCTGCTGTTGCATGATGTGGAGTCGATCCCCCAGAGCGATCCGCGCAGCGAGTGGCGCGGCTGGCTGGCGGCCGCGGGTCTCGACGAGGGGAGTTGTCGCCACCACTACAGCTTCACCCACTACGATGCCGCCATCAGCGGGGCTCGCTCCGGTCTCGGCGTGGCCATGGGCCGCTATCAGCTGGCGCGGGATCTGGTGGCCCGCGGCGAGCTCATCTTCCCGTTCGATACCACCTACCATCAGGGATTGGGCTATCACGTGGTGACGCGTCGGGAGTTCGTGGATGTCCCCAAGGTGCGGGCCTTTGTCGACTGGTTGCGGCAAGAGGTGGTCCTGATGGCCGCGCGCTGACTCATCCTGGCGCCTTGCGCAGCAACTCTTCATGCCGGTGTCATGTGACTGTCATCTGACCTGACGGGTGGTACGGCGAGGATCACCCAGCGCCGCCGAAGAGAACACAGATTTAGCCGAGTCAGCCGCACGATGAAGAGCAGAAGTTATCATGATCGTTACTATGTTGGGAGTCACATAGAAGATCAGATCCTGGAAAACGGGAAAGGTTCCGTTCAGGACGCTACTTGTGTATAAGAGTCAGCTGTTCCATGGCTCCAGATGACAAACATGATCTCATATCAGGGACTTGTTCGCACCTTCCCTTATCCGTTCACTACGCCCGTAATTACGTTCACCTTCTACTTTCGAACGCAATTTAAAGAAATACCCGATCCTCTCCAAGAATTTATAAAATTTCTCATTGTGCAGAACTGCATCTCTGCGATCAAATCGATACTCTGCGTCAGGAGGGAAATGCACCAAAGATGCATAATCAGGGTATGCAAGCCTCAATGCTCTGCACCAAGCTTTACGGATACGCGTCGCCATGTTATCCGCATCAAAATTAGAGTAATCACCAAGATAACCGTAGTCATCTCGGTTAAATAGTAGCACCACGTGATAATGAGGGTACTGGCTTGTTACTTGCTCCTTTACCCAGATATAACCCAAGAAGAATCGTTTACCAGTCTGACCCTTACGGTGACGTAACGCCTGAATCTGGCTTTTTAGTGAAGTAAAAAAGCGCGTAATAACCTCTTCCTCTTCTACCTCCGGTGGAAAGCTTGTCGGCATGTCCGGATCATCCATAACTGGTATATGAGGGAAACGCAGATCAACGCGTACAGCAAATACTCGTGGATGTTTATTCAAAAAGTTTGTGATCACCTCCACGGATGTTTTCAACTGCTCAGAGGATATTTCACCATGCTTGGCCTCAGCCACAACTCGCAAGTTTTTTAGCTCGTTGGGCATTAAGTAATACCCAGCTTCAAATTTCATATACGCTCCTATTATTCGAATGGAATATCCATGCCTTGGGGTTAGTGCACTAATCGTCATTAATGAGAGCTGCTACGTAAAATTTTACAGCCAACTGATACTTTGCTCTCTTATCAACCTACTGGGTTGATATACCAACCTGCATTTAGCACTCTGTGCTTTGCACATGCTGCACTATGCCGATGTATACGGCTAATGGCTTGTATCAGATGTACAAGCCCGATGTATATCTGATTGGTATACACGAGTGTATATATCACATGTTCTCGTTGGTATACTCTGTGATACACTCTGACGGTGTATCACTCTCTCCCTCGATATATCTCCTACACCCTCTACCTTGGTATACACCTTGGTGTATATATTACTATTACCGAACTTATCGACCTCCTTAATCACCGGGAAATACGTGATTATTTTAAATAAAACCCCAGTAATACCGGTTATTAAAGCAAGAAAATTACTCTGAACTTAGCTTACCCTCTCCTATCTAGCAGATGCCTTCGAATCAATCCATTCTATTACTTCACTCTGCATCCAAGCGACCGCTCTAGGCCCTAAACGAACGACACCAGGGAACTCCCCTTTGCTCATCAAACGATAAATTGTCGCTTTGGATAGCGTCGTCATTTCCGTGACTTCTTTGAGTTTGATTAGTTTCATTTTTTGGATCCGGCTATTTTTCCATAGCTGGACCAACAATGTTAATATTTACGTTTATAGCTTCTCACATTGCCCCTAAGCCGATTAGCCATGCAGAAGAAACAATCACTAGTTTTCCCAGAGTGCTTCAATGCCACTAAGTAGGTTAGATTGCAGAGCCTGAGCCATGCACTCACAGGTCATCCCGCCAACATAAGCAACAATAAAAGCTTGAAAAATACCATGAAAAATCACACACTAAACGCAACCATAAATCAACACAAAACACTACAATGTAGATTAAGGGAGGGGGTATTATGGCAATTCATGATAATAGTGTGGATGTGCAAGTTTATAAGAAATTAGATGACCCTATTTTTGTGGACTACCTCTGGTATAGAACAGGTCAAATCAATCAAGCTCAAGCTCAAGCTGTAGATACACCACCTCGCCATATACTAATCAAGAATTTAAAAGATGCCTGCAATACTGCTAGTGCTTTTGCTTTTATGCATAACTACAATGTAAGAAATGAACGACCTAATGGACTTGAAAAATGGATTGACACTTTACTGGATGAATTTCACACAAGATGCCTTACAGAAAAACATTATTACTGGCTAGATAATAAAAATACGAGGCTGCATTACTTCACATGGAGATTTTTGAGTCACTTAGGTATATCCATAGAAAAAAAAGACCAACAACTAGAACATAAGTGCGTGTTTTTATTGAGCCCATCAATACTCGATGAAAACATAAAAACGCACACACACACTAATAAAAAATGGAATACTGAAATAAGTACGCAGGATATAACTGCACTTATCAACAGACTACCTTGCAACAAAATAGAAAAGGAAAAATTAGTACGAGCCATATCCAAATCTGCTGAATCAGCAATGAAAAATGATGATGTTAAGTTTTGGCTTAACAAACAAAACAAGGAAAAAACAACATGGCTACACAAATATCTTGAGCATAAAGAAATAGATTATGTCCCATTAGTTTTAAATGGTACATCAGCTCAAAAAGATGATCTTGTTTCATTTTTAGATGTATTAAGCATCACTAATATTGATAGATATAAACTTTTAGTTTCCAACATCAAGAAGGCATGGAGCCAAAAAGTATATCGTGATAAAAATCTAGAAAAGAAACAATACAGCATTAACATGAGTAAAGATATAGGTAATATTCTTGACGAACTAAGCCAAATGGAACAGAAAAATAAAAATACCATCATAGAAGAGTTGATTAGAGAGGCATACTCAAAACGGTGCGCAATATAAAAAATGGACTGAATGATTTAATCATTCAGTCCATCACTAAAAATCATCATAGCCACATTTACTTTCTATTAAAGCTCACCTTCACAACGTTATTAACTGCTGTACAGATCTAGTTATCACCTGACACCGGCCTCAAACCGGTGTCTTGTTTACGCTACTTTAGTGCGCACTTTCTTCGGTATCAATTTCAGA
>NZ_JBFODA010000032.1:0-19057 GCF_040908055.1 Aeromonas sp. R7-4 | reverse complement strand
ACTTCGGATTCGAACTTGGTGTGCGGCTTGATGGTGCCCGGCTTGGCCAGTACCTGACCACGCTCCACGTCTTCACGCTTCACGCCACGCAGCAGCGCGCCAACGTTCTCACCAGCACGGCCTTCGTCCAGCAGCTTGCGGAACATTTCAACACCGGTACAGGTGGTCTTGGTGGTATCTTTGATACCCACGATTTCCACTTCTTCGCCAACCTTGACGATACCGCGCTCTACACGACCGGTTACTACGGTACCACGGCCTGCGATGGAGAAGACGTCTTCGATCGGCATCAGGAACGGCTGGTCAATCGCACGCTCCGGCTCCGGGATGTAGGTATCCAGGTGGTTTGCCAGTTCCAGGATCTTCTCTTCCCACTGAGCGTCGCCTTCCAGCGCTTTCAGTGCGGAACCACGTACGACCGGCAGGTCATCACCCGGGAAATCGTACTCGGACAGCAGTTCGCGAACTTCCATCTCGACCAGTTCCAGCAGCTCTTCGTCATCGACCATGTCGCACTTGTTCATGAACACGATGATGTACGGAACGCCTACCTGACGACCCAGCAGGATGTGCTCACGAGTCTGCGGCATCGGGCCGTCAGTCGCTGCTACTACCAGGATCGCGCCGTCCATCTGGGCAGCACCGGTGATCATGTTTTTAACGTAGTCGGCGTGACCCGGGCAATCTACGTGGGCGTAGTGACGGGTAGCGGTGTCGTATTCTACGTGGGAGGTGTTGATGGTGATACCACGCTCACGCTCTTCCGGTGCCTTGTCGATCTGGTCGAAGGCAAAAGCTTTACCACCGAAGTGCTTGGCCAGCACGTTGGTGATGGCAGCGGTCAGGGTGGTTTTACCGTGGTCAACGTGGCCGATGGTACCCACGTTAACGTGCGGTTTATTACGCTCAAATTTTTCTTTAGACATGATCGTCCCTCTAAACTAACGCTGAGTACGCGGTGGCAAGCTAACCACAGAACAGTTTATATGATGGATTTGAATCACGGGGAGCAGAGAGGCTGGTGCTGACAGGCTGGTTCGATTGCCGAACTCACCCTAGGGTGTGGCTTTCAGAATTACCTGAGCCATATCAGCATCTTGGAGCGGGCAGCGGGAATCGAACCCGCATCATCAGCTTGGAAGGCTGAGGTAATAGCCATTATACGATGCCCGCATTTCTCTAACCCAAAGAACTCAAACCGCAGAGAAATATGGTGGAGGGAGAAGGATTCGAACCTTCGAAGGCAGAGCCGTCAGATTTACAGTCTGATCCCTTTGGCCGCTCGGGAACCCCTCCGGTTGCATAAATGCCACAACGGTAATTCTGCTTGCACCCGTTGTTTTTGTCGCTTTTGCTGGGCAAATAGACGACAGACATCCAAGCGTCGCGCATTTTATGGTAAGGATTTTGGGGATGCAACCATTGCGCCTTGCAAAATGTGCATTATTGCCGGGATCTAGGCAAAAAAGCGCTCCTTCTCCGTCCCAACCGGACGCGTCCCTTGTCGCTCCCGACCCCTTGGTGTATGGTCGCCCTGCCCAAGAAACAGTGATGACACCATGACGACAGAGCATAACCCCTATTTGCAATTCACCCGCGAACAATGGGCGTTATTGCGCGATGCGGTCCCCCTGACCCTGACCGAGCACGATCTGCAGACCCTGCGCGGGATCAACGAGAAGGTGTCATTGCGGGAGGTGGAAGAGATCTACCTGCCCCTCTCCCGCCTGCTCAATCTCTACGTCAAGGCCAAGCAGCGGCGCAGCCGGGTGCTGGAGCAGTTTCTCGGCCAGTCCCGCGGTAAGGGCACCTATATCATCAGCATCGCCGGCAGCGTGGCGGGGGGCAAGAGCACCACGGCCCGCATCCTGCAGGCACTGCTGGAACGCTGGCCTGAGCACCCCAGGGTGGAGCTGGTCACCACCGACGGCTTCCTGTTTCCCAACAAGGAGCTGGAAGCCCGCGGCCTGATGCGCCGCAAGGGCTTCCCCGAGTCCTATGACATCCGCCATCTGGTGGAGTTTGTCGCCAATATCCGCGCCGGCCACGAGAAGGTCGAGGCCCCCGTCTACTCCCACCTCGTCTACGACATCCTGCCCGACGAGAAGAAGGTAGTGGAGCAACCGGACATCCTGATCCTGGAAGGGCTCAACGTGCTGCAAAGCGGCATGGACTACCCCCAGGACCCCCATCGCGTCTTCGTGTCCGACTTCGTCGACTTCTCCATCTATGTGGACGCCGACGCCGAGCTGCTGCGCACCTGGTACATAGACCGCTTCCTCAAGTTCCGCAGCGGCGCCTTCTCGGATCCCGACTCCTATTTCCACCACTATGCCAGGCTGGCGGAGAGCGAGGCCACCGAGATCGCCAACAACATCTGGCAGGATATCAACTACCTGAATCTGCAAGAGAACATCCTGCCGACCCGGGAGCGGGCGAACCTGATCCTGACCAAGGGCAGGGAGCACGCCATCGAGCAGATCAAGCTGCGCAAATAATGACAGCGACGAAGAGGGGGCCCATGGGCCCCCTCTTCTCATTCATGCCGGATGGAGTCTCAGTCCCCCCGGCGCAGGGAGATCTCCCCGCCCAGGTAGAACTTGATCCCCTCCTCCGTCTCCAGCCGCAGGGCCCCGCGATCGTCGATGCCCCTGGCGATCCCGCGGATCACCTGATCCCCCATCAACAGTTTCACCGGCTGGCCGGCGAAGTGATCGAGCCGGTTCCAGCTCTCGACGAAGCTCGCCAGCCCGGTCTGCTCGAAGGTCTGCATGGCCTGCTGCAGGTGCAACAGCACGCAGGCGGCCAGCTGGTTGCGGTCCACCAGTTCGGGCTGGATGTGGCGCAGCTCGGACCAGGCCTGATCGATCTTCTCCCCCTCCCGGCTCGGCATCGCAAGATTGAGGCCGACCCCGATCACCAGATTGCAGCTGGCGCCGGCACTGCCGCTCATTTCCACCAGGATGCCCGCCAGCTTGCGGCCCTGATAGTAGAGATCGTTCGGCCACTTGAGCTCAACCCCTGGATAACCGAGCGACTCCAGCGCCTCCACCACGGCCACCCCCACCGCCAGGCTGAGCCCCATGGCGGCCGCTATGCCCTGCTCCAGCCGCCAGTACATGCTGAGGATCAGCTGGCAGCCGAAGGGGGAGACCCAGGGCTTGCCGCGGCGCCCCCGGCCGGCGGTCTGGCACTCGGCCAGACAGCTCTCGCCTGAGCTCAGCTGGTTGACCCGCTCCAGCAGGTACTGGTTGGTGGAGTCGATCACCGGGAAGCAGTGCACCGGTGCCATTGG
This sequence comes from Aeromonas sp. R7-4, assembly GCF_040908055.1. NCBI lineage: Bacteria > Pseudomonadati > Pseudomonadota > Gammaproteobacteria > Aeromonadales > Aeromonadaceae > Aeromonas > Aeromonas sp. R7-4. The sequence goes on along the minus strand of NZ_JBFODA010000032.1, from coordinate 15,762 downwards.
AGCCAGCGCCCGCAACTGCGCCTCGTCATAGAGCGCCATGGGCACCGCGAGCCGGTAGCCTTTGCCGGTCAGGCTGAATAAGTCCAGCCCCAGCTCCTTGAGCGCAGCCATGTGCTTGCTCACCGCCGCCCGGCTGATGCCGAGCCGCTCGCCGAGCTGCTCGCCCGAGTGGAACTGGCCGTCGCTGAGCAGGGTGATCAGCGTCTGCCGGATGGGGGTCAGGATCATGCCAGTACCTCATCGAGCCGGGTCTCGCCACTGCGGCCCATGAAGCGCACCTCGTGCTCCAGCACCACCCCGAACTTCTGCTCCACGCTGTCCCGCACATGGGCCGCCAGGGCGATCAGCTCCATGGCGCTGGCGCCTCCCAGGTTAACCAGCACCAACGCCTGCTCCTGATGGACGGCGGCACGGCCGATGGCGAACCCCTTGAGGCCGCACTGATCGATCAGCCAGCCCGCCGCCAGCTTCACCTGACCGTCGCCGGCCGGGTAGCTGGGCATCTGCGGGTATTGCTGTCTCAGGGTCTCAGCCAATGCGGCAGGCACCACCGGGTTCTTGAAGAAGCTGCCCGCATTGCCGAGCACGGCGGGATCCGGCAGCTTGGCCATGCGAGTGGCACAGACGGTGTCGAAGATGGCTTGTGCACTCGGCGCCTCCCCCAAGGCGGCAAGGGGGCCGTACCCCGCCACCGGTCGCCAGGCCTTGGGCAGACGCAGGCCGACGGCGGTAATGAAGTGGGAGTCCTGACAGGCGTGCTTGAAGATGCTGTCACGGTAACCGAACTGGCAATCGGCGGCGTCGATGCGCTCAACCTCGCCGCTGTGCCAGTTGAATGCCTCCACATAGGCGCAGACACTGGCCAGCTCGACCCCGTAGGCACCGATGTTCTGCACCGGGGCGGCACCGACGGTGCCGGGAATGAGCGCCAGGTTCTCCAGGCCGTACCAGCCCTGCTGCAGGGCATGGCACACCAGCTCGTGCCAGTTCTCGCCGGCCGCCACGTGCAGCAGCCAGTGATCCCCCTCGTCGTGCAGCGCAATCCCCTTCAGGCCGTTGTGCACCACCAGACCGGCGAAGTCATCGCAGAACAGGATGTTGCTGCCGCCGCCCAGCACCAGGCGTGGCAAGACGCCCAGCTCGGGGTGAACCCGCAACTGTGCGAGGTCATCCAGCTGGGTCACGTCTGCCAGCCAGAGACAGTGCGCATCCAGCGCCAGGGTATTGAGGGTCGACAGGGAGGCTTGGGGGGTGAGTTTCATCTGCGTGTTCCGACAAGGAGAGGGGGGCAGTTTACCCCAGATCCCCCGGGACAAAAAACCCGGACACTTTTCGGACTCACACCGCTGGAGTAGAGTAACGCCTTCAGTTCCTTGAGGAAGCATGAATGAACAATCAATTCGCCGTCATCGGCCTCGGCCTGTTTGGCAGCGCCTTGTGCGAAGAGTTGCAGCGGCAGGATGCCGAGGTGCTGGCCATCGACATCGACGAGGTCAAGACCCGCCAGATAGCCACCCTGTGCAATCATGTCATCGTCGCCGATGCCACCGACGAGGCCACGGTCGCCGAACTGGGTCTGGCGAATTTCGACATCGTCTTCGTCGCCATCGGCGACAACCTGGAGACCAGCATCCTCACCACCCTCGTTCTGAAGGAAGCCGGCGTGAAGAAGGTGTGGGTCAAGGCCCGCGACAAGTTCCACGCCAAGATCCTGCAGAAGGTGGGGGCCGACAAGGTGATCAACCCGGAGTGGGACATGGGGCGCCGGGTCGCCCAGAGCATGCTGGATAACCGGCTGTTCGACTATCTGGAGCTGGGGCACGACATGGTGCTCACCGAGTTCGTCATCGGCCTGCAGCAGAATGCCCGCACCCTGGCCGACCTGCACCTGTTGCAGCAGAACGACTTCCAGCTGCTGGCCATCAAGCGCGGCGAGGTCCTGCACAACGTGCTGACCGGCAAGATGGAGCTGCAGCTGGGTGACATCCTGATCCTGGCTGGCAACAAGCATGCCATCGACCACTGGCTCGACACCCTATGATCAGCTGGCGCAGCAACTACGCCTTCACCCTGTATCGGGATGACAACTCCCGCTGGAGCGAGGCCAGGCTGATCCTGGGCAGCTTCCTCATCATACTGCTGGTCGGCACCCTGTTTCTGGTGCAGCCCTCCAGCCACAAGGGGGAGGTCACCTTCATCAACGCCCTGTTTACCGCCACCTCAGCCATCAGCGTGACCGGCCTGGGGGTGGTAGATACCGGCACCGCTTTCACCCTGCAGGGGCAGATCATCCTGCTGATGCTGATGGAGATAGGCGGGCTGGGCCAGATGACCATGACACTGCTGCTGATCGCCATGTTCAGCAAACGGGTCGGCCTGCGCCAGCAGGTACTGGCTAAGGAGGCGCTGGGCCAGGAGGGCTCGGTCAACATCATCCAGCTGGTGAAGCGCATCGTCTTGTTCGCCCTCATCGCCCAGCTGATCGGCACCGGCATCATGGCCATTCGCTGGGTCCCCGAGATGGGGTGGAGCCACGGCCTCTATGTCAGCTTCTTCCACGCGGTGTCGGCCTTCAACAACGCAGGTTTCTCGCTGTTTGCCAACAATCTGATGGACTATCGCGACGACCCCCTCATCAGCCTGACCATTCCGGCCCTGCTCATCCTCGGCGGCATCGGCTTTACCGTCATCGTCGATCTGGTGCGCAACCGCCGCTGGCGCAAGCTGAAGCTGCACAGCAAGCTGATGCTGCTGATGACCCCTGCCCTGCTGCTCCTGGGCACCCTGATGTTCTGGCTGCTGGAGCACGACAACCCTAACACCCTGGGCCAGAGCAGTCTGGGCGGCCAGTGGCTGGCGGCCTTCTTCCAGTCGGCCACCGCACGCACGGCGGGCTTCAATACGGTGGATATCGGCCAGATGGTGCCGGCCTCCCTGCTGTTCATGATGATGCTGATGTTCATCGGTGCCGGGGCGACCTCCACCGGAGGCGGCATCAAGGTCACCACCTTTGCCGTCGTCCTGCTCGCGACCCGGGCGTTTCTGACCAAGCGCCCCCATGTCACCGCCTTTGGCCGCACCCTCTCCCCCCAGATAGTGACCCGATCGCTCGCCATCATCATCGTCAGCACCATGGCCCTGATGCTGGCCATGTTTCTGTTGATGCTCACGGAATCACACTCCTTCGACAAGATCATGTTCGAGACCATCTCGGCCTTCGCCACCGTCGGCCTCTCGACCGGCATCACCGCGTCCCTGAGTGAACCGGGCAAGCTGATCCTGGTGCTGGTGATGATCTGCGGCCGTCTGGGCCCCCTCACCCTGGCCCTGATGCTGGCCAGACCGAGCGAGACCCGGATCCGTTACCCGGAGGAAGGTGTCTATACAGGTTAATTCATTGCTGTTATTGGATTATTTCAATAGAGGAGAGGGGCGAAAGCCCCTCTTCTCTATTGCAGACATCGGCCTCTGAACGACTTAGAACCTGTTTATGATCTTACTGCAAGGCCGTGATCAAGGCTCATGTGCTGCTCGCTTGTTTGTAACAAAGAGTGCTCATGTATGGCTTATACACTCCGCTTCCTGCGCTGCTCTTCACCTTGCTGACAACCTCTCGCGACAGATCGTAAACAGGTTCTCAGGCCGCCTTGGTTCGAGTGGTGCGCTTGCCCGTGCCCTTGCGAGGGCTGGCTCCTGTGCCAGCACCGCCCTTGCCCCCGCGCTTTCCACTGCTGCGACGGGTGAAACGGCGCTTGTCGGCGCCGGGGGCCGCCTTGGGCAGGGCGCTGAAGCTGGCGCCGGAGTCCTGCCTGGCCCCCTCAATCAAGGCGTTCAGCTGCTCCGTCAGCGGCCCCATAAACTGCTGGTAGCTGCCGTGGCGCTCGGCGATCTGACCCAGGCTCTGCTCCCAGAGCGCCGTCATGTCCGGTGTCGTGGCGGTCGCGGGCAGCGCCTGGACCAGGGTTCGCCCGGTCGGGGTGGCCTTGATGCTCTTGCCCTGACGCACCAGGAAGCGGCGCTTGAACAGCAGATCTATGATGCCGGCCCGGGTCGCCTCGGTGCCCAGACCGTCGGTCTCCCGCAGGGTCTTGCGGATCTCGGGATCCTGAACGTAGCGGGCGATGCCTGTCATGGCTGCCAGCAGGGTGGCGTCGGTGAACGGCTTGGGCGCCTGGGTCATCTTCTCCAGCAGCTCGCCCCGCTCGCACAGCAGTTGCTCCCCCTTCTTCAGGGCAGGCAGGATGCCCGCCTCCTCCTCGTCATCCTCCTCCACCCCGAGCAGCGCCTTCCAGCCCGCCTTGAGGATGCGACGCGCCTTGGCCTGGAACAGGCCGCCAGCGATGCGCAGCAGCACCTTGCTGTCGTTGTACTCGAACGGCGGGTAGAACTGCAGCAGATACTGGCGGGCGACAAGGCCATACAGCCTGGCCTCATCCCCGCTCAGGCTCCCCTCGTTGCCCTGCTTCTCGGTGGGGATGATGGCGTGGTGGGCATCCACCTTGCCGTCGTTCCACGCCTTGCTGCGGATCCTGCCGTCCGCTTCGACGACCGCCTTGGCCAGCGCAGGGGCAGTGCTGGCGATGGCCTCCCGCACCTGACCGGCCCGGTTGAAGTGATCGCTCGGCAGATAACGGCTGTCGGATCTGGGGTAGGTGATGAGCTTGTGACGCTCGTAGAGGCTCTGGCAGACGTCCAGCACCCGCTTGGCATCCATGCCGAACCGCTTGGCCGCGTCGATCTGCAGGCTGGAGAGGTTGTAGGGCAGCGGCGCCGCCTGCTTGCGGGCCTGCTCCTCCACCTCTTCCACCAGAGCGGGTTGCCCCTGGATCCGCTCCACCACCTTGGCGGCCAGCGCCCGGTTGAGCACCCGCCCCTCTTCATCCTGCCAGGGGAGGCAGGCTTCCGAGGGGAGCCACTTTGCGGTGAAACGCTCATTGCCCCCGGTCAGCAGGTGGGCCAGCACCTCGTAGAACGGCTTGGGCACGAAGGCTTCTATTTCGAGATCCCGCCGCACCACCAGCCCCAACAGCGGCGTCTGCACCCGCCCCACCGACAGCAGCTCGTTGCAACCCCCCTTGCGGCCGAGCAGGGTGTAGGCCCGGGTCATGTTGATGCCATAGAGCCAGTCGGCCCGGCTGCGGGCTAGGGCCGACACAGCCAGCGGCACGAACTCCTTGTTGTCCCGCAGCTGGTCCAGGGCACGACGCACCGCCGGCGGGTTGAGATCGCTGATGAGGCAGCGCTGCACCGGCTTGCTCTTGGGGTAGCCGAGAAAGTCGATCACCTCGTCCACCAGCAGCTGCCCTTCCCTGTCCGGGTCGCCGGCGTTGACCACGCAGTCGGCCCGCTTGATGAGCCCCTTGATCACATTGAGCTGAGCCCGGGTCTTGGGTTTGGCCACCAGTTGCCACTGCTCGGGAATGATGGGAAGCGATTCCATCCGCCACTGCTTGTAGGCGGCGTCATAGGCGTCGGGCTCCGCCTGCTCCAGCAGATGGCCGATGCACCAGGTCACCACGTCCCCCTGCGCCGTCTCGATGAAACCCTCCCCCTTCTTGTGGGGCTTGGGCAGAACGTCGGCGATGGCGCGGCCAAGGCTGGGTTTCTCGGCGATAAAGAGTCGCATGGAAGATACACCTGAATACTGTATATGCGAACAGTATACATCCCGCCACGCGCAAACCCCAAGCCCCGGGCTGTCACCTTGTTCCGCCCTCCGCACCTGAGTCTCACCCGTTCAAAACAGGATAATCAGACTTAAATTCATAAAAAAACGAAAATAGAAAACTTTTAACAGCCAAATAGTTTCCATCGAAATAAAAACCATGACCGAGGTCAACCCCTGTGTTCCCAGGACTACTACTATATTGGTACTACCCGATTCTAAGGACACTGCCACCATGCTTGGAAAAATGTTGAGAAAGCCCTGGTTCTGGCTTCTGCTGCTCGGGGCCCTGCTGGGGATAGCCGCGCTGGGGGTCACCGTCACCGTGCTGCACAAGACCAGCTCCACCGAATTCTGCGTCTCCTGCCACTCCATGCAGACCCCCCTCGCCGAATACCAGGGCAGCGTCCACTTCCAGAACGTGAAGGGGATCCGCGCCGAGTGCGCCGACTGCCACATCCCCAATGAGCCTGCCTCCTACCTCTGGACCAAGATCCGCGCCGTGAAGGATATCTATCACGAGGCGATCGGCACGCTCGACACCCCTGAGAAATACGAGGCCCACAAGCTGCGGATGGCCCAGACGGTGTGGGATCAGCTCAAGGCCAACGACTCCGCCACCTGCCGCAGCTGCCACAGCTACGCGGCGATGGACGTGCTGGCCCAGCGCCCCAATGCCCGTGCCGAGCACCCGGTCGCCATCAAGGAAGGCCAGACCTGTATCGACTGCCACCGCGGTGTCGCCCACATCATGCCTGACATGAGCGGCCTGGCTGCCGCCGGTGCCAGCGAGCTGGCGCAGGCTGCGGCCCAGACCCCGGCCAACGTCACCACCCGCTACGCCATCGCCACCGCCCCGCTGTTCCTCGATGCCGCAGCCAAGACCGACGAAGGCACCCTGATGCCCTCCACCAAGGTGGAAGTGCTTGCCAACGAAAACGGCCGCGCCAAGGTGCAGATCGAAGGCTGGCAACAGGATGGTGTGAGCGAAGTGTTCTACGCTGCACCGGGCAAACGGATCCTCAGCGTACTGGTCGGCGATGCCGCCAAGAAAGCGCTGGTCACCGGCCAGAGCGAAACCGACAGCGCCACCAACCTCACTTGGCATCAGGTCAAGCTGACCGCCTGGGTGGACCAGAGCCAGCTCATCGGCGACCAGGGCAAGCTGTGGCAGTACGCCTCCACCCTGATGTCCAACAACTGTACCGGCTGCCACGGCCTCACCGCGCTGGATCACTTCAACGCCAACCAGTGGATAGGCGTCATCAAGGGGATGGAATCTCGTACCTCCCTGACTCCGGAACAGGCTCGCATGTTGACCCAATACGTGCAGAATCACGCCAGCGACATGAGCGCGGCCCACTGAGGCTGGCACAGAGGAAAACCGTTATGACTTTTTTCAATGACAAGAAGACCAATCTGTCCCGCCGCAACCTGCTCAAGGGACTCGGTGCCTGCGCAGCCCTGCCCCTGCTCGGCGGCATTTTTCCCAAGAGTCCGCTGGCACAAGCCATCAGCACCGCATTGAGTCAGTTCCCGACCCTGGTGCCCGCCCAGAAGGGCATTCTGACCGGCGCCCACTGGGGGGCCTTCGAAGCCATAGTCGCCGATGACCGCATGATCCGGGTGCAGCCGGTAGCCGATGATCCGGCACCGAATGACCTCATCGATATGGCGCCGTTCCAGGTCCACGCCAAGAACCGCATCAAGTACCCCATGGTACGCAAGAGCTGGCTGGAGCAGGGCCCGGGCGCCAAGCCGGAGCTGCGCGGCGCCGACGAGTGGGTGCGAGTGAGCTGGGAGAAAGCCATCGACCTGGTGGCCGGCGAGATCCAGCGGGTGCAGCGCGACGTCGGGCCCCAGGCGATCCACGCCGGTTCCTACGGCTGGAAGAGCGTGGGCATGTTCCACAACAGCCGCACCTTGCTGCACCGTCTGATGAACCTCGCCGGCGGCTTCACCGGCTATGCCGGCGACTACTCCACCGGCGCGGCCCAGGTGATCATGTCCCACGTGATGGGCTCCATCGAGGTGTACGAGCAGCAGACCGCCTGGCCCAACGTGGTGGAGCACGCCGAGCTGGTGGTGCTCTGGGGGGTCAACGCCCAGGTCACCCTGAAGAACAGCTGGAACATGCCGGATCACGAGGGGCAGGCCGGCTTCAAGGCACTGAAGGAGAAAGGCACCCGGGTCATCAGCATCGACCCCGTCTACAACGAGACCGCCAAGCTGGCCAACGCCGAGTGGATTGCCCCAAACGCCTACACCGACGTGGCCATGATGCTGGGGGTGGCACATACCCTCTATAGAGAGAAGAAGCACGATCAGGCCTTCCTCGATCGCTACACCGTCGGCTTCGACAAGTTCCTCGCCTACCTGCTCGGCAAGGATGACGGCCAGCCGAAGAGCGCGGAGTGGGCGGCCACTATCTGCGGCGTCGAGGCCAAGGTGATCCGCCAGCTGGCCCTCGACATGGCGGCCAAGCGCACCATGATCATGGCGGGCTGGGGCATGCAGCGGCAGCACCATGGGGAGCAGCCGAACTGGATGCTGATCACGCTCGCGGCCATGCTGGGCCAGATCGGCCTGCCGGGGGGCGGTTACGGCTTCAGCTACCACTACTCCTCCGGTGGCAGCCCCACCGCCAAGGGGGGGATCCTGGCCGGCATCTCCGCCGGCAACGCGCCGAAGAACAGCCCGGCGCCGATCCCGGTGGCCCGCATCGCCGACTGCCTCGCCAATCCGGGCAAGACCATCGACTTCAACGGCCGCAAGGTGACCTATCCGGACATCAAGCTGGTCTATGTGGCGGGGGGCAACCCCTTCCACCACCATCAGGACACCAACAACCTGCTCAAGGCCTGGCGCAAGCCGCAGACGGTGATCGTCCACGAGCCCTACTGGACCGCCACCGCCAAGCACGCCGACATAGTGCTGCCGGTCACCACCAGCTACGAGCGCAACGATCTGGAGATGGGCGGCGACTACTCCCAGCGCTACGTCTTCCCCATGCACCAGTGCGTGCCGCCCCAGCATGAAGCCCGCAACGACTTCGACATCTTCAGCGCCATCGCCACCAAGCTGGGCCTGCAGGAGCAGTACACCGAAGGGAAGGACGAGATGCTGTGGCTCAAGCAGATGTACGACGGCATGGCAGCCCAGGCCCGGGGTGCCAGGGTGGCGCTGCCGCCGTTCAGCATGTTCTGGGAGTCCAACAACTATATCCGCTTCCCGATCCCCGAGGCGAATCGCCAGTGGATCCGCCACGCCGACTTTCGCGATAACCCGCTGCTCAACCCCCTCGGTACCCCGTCCGGCAAGATCGAGATCTTCTCCAACACGGTCGCCGGCATGGGCTATGCCGACTGTGCCGGCCATCCCAGGTGGTATGAGCCCAAGGAGTGGGTGAAGAGCGAGGTGGCGGCGCGCTATCCGCTCTCCCTCAACACCTCCCACCCGACCCAGCGGCTGCACTCCCAGCTGGACAACACCCCGCTGCGGGACAAGTTCGCCATAGCCGATCGGGAGGCGATCCTCATCCACCCGGACGACGCCAAGGCACGCGGCATCCAGGATGGCGATCTGGTGCGGGCCTTCAACGAGCGCGGCCAGATCCTGGTGGGGGCGCTGCTCTCGGCCGACATCCGCCCCGGGGTGGTGCGCGTGTGCGAAGGGGCCTGGTTCGATCCGGCCAAACCGGGCGAGGTGGGCGCCATCTGCAAGAACGGCAACGTCAACTGCCTCACCTTCGACGAGGGCTCTTCCAGCCTGGCGCAAGGCAACTGCGGCCACATGGCCCAATTGCAGATCGAGAAGTATATCGGGCCAGAACTCGTCAACACGGCCCACGCGGTGCCGGCCAACGGCTAAGCAGGTTGTAACCCAATAAAAACGGCGCCATCAAGGCGCCGTTTTGTATCGCGGGTTCCCGTTTCCTGTGTGACTCAGAAGTCGCCCCCGACCATTTACTCTTCGGCTCACTCCACCCGCCTTGCAGCCAGAGTGCGCGCGGACAAGATGACTCAGAAGTCCCCTTCCACCATATACTCTTCCGCTCACTCCACCCGCCTTGCAGCCAGAGTGCGCGCGGACAAGATGACCCAGAAGTCCCCTTCCACCATATACTCTTCCGCTCGCTCCACCCGCCTTGCAGCCAGAGTGCGCGCGGACAAGATGACTCAGAAGTCCCCTTCCACCATATACTCTTCCGCACACTCCACCAGCTGTGGCCAGAGCTCTTCCGGCACCCAGGCCTCGGGGTCGTCCTCGTCACCGTCATACTGGCTCCAGAAGAAGGCCCGCAGCCCGCTCGCGAAGTCGTCGCTCAGCTCCGCCAGTTCGGAGAGGGGACCCAGCCAGGCGATGCGGCGCAGGCCGGAGGCGAGATCGTTGATGGCATCCATCAGGCCGCGATCGTCCAGGCTCTGCTCCACCAGCAGGGTGAAGCGCTCGCGGGCGCTCTCGGTCTGATCTTCGTCCAGCTCCCCCACGTCGGCCAGCAGGTCGACGAAATCCTCCAGCAGGAACTGGATCAGGGCGTCCCTGTCCTCGAACCACTGGATCTGGGCCCCCTTGGTGCCCAGCACGGAGGCATCGAACGAATCGTCGAGATGACACAGTGCCCACGGATCGTCAGTCATTGCTACCCTTCCTCAACCTTGAAACAAGAGCCTTATCTTATGCCGGCGACCCGTCCCTTGCCAGCGCGGGCGGCGGCCCGAAGGCCCCTGATGACACACCCCGGCCTAACTCTCGACCCTGGCGACCTTGGGCAGCGACAGAGAAGCGGCCAATCCCCCCAGCTCGGCCCGCCCCATGATGAGGCTGCCGCGGTAGGCTTCCGCGAGATCGGAGACGATGTTGAGGCCCAGCCCGGAACCCGGCACCTTCTCGTCGAGCCGCACCCCGCGCAGCACCGCCTTGGCGATCTGATCCTCGCTCATGCCGGGGCCGTCATCTTCGATGCGCAGGGTGATCCAGCCCCCCAGCTCGGCGCTGGAGATGCGCAGCCGGCCGGCGGACCACTTGAAGGCGTTCTCCAGCAGGTTGCCCACCATCTCGTCGAAGTCCTGCTCCTCCACCCCGACCGCCAGACTGGCCGGCACCTGCAGATCCACCTCCCGGCCCGGATAGAGGCGGGAGAAGGCGCGGCAGATGTACTCCACCCGGGCCCGAACCGGGGTCGAGACCCCGAGGATCTTGGCGGCACCGGTCACCCGCGCCTTGCCGAGGTGGTAGTCGATGTGGCGCTGGATCTGGTCGAGCTGCTCGCCGATGGCGGCCTGATCCTCCGGCGGCAGCTGGGCCACCTGGTTGCGCATGATGCTGAGCGGGGTCTTGAGGGCGTGGGCCAGGTTGCCGGTGTGGGAGCGCGCCCGCTGCAACAGCTCACCGTAGTGGTGCAGCAGGCGGTTGATGTCCTCTACCAGGGGCTGGATCTCCAGCGGATAGCGCAGCCTGAACCCCTCCTGATGACCCTGGTGAACACGCCCCAGCTCGCGGCGCAGCAGGTGCAGCGGGCGCAGGCCGTAGACGATCTGGAACATGAAGCCCAGCACCAGGCCGGTGGCGGCGAAGCCGAGACCGAGGAACAGGCTGATCCGCGTCTTCTTCAGGGTCTGGGTCAGGGCGCTGCTGTCCTTGGCCATCACCAGGGTAAAGACCCTATCCGAGCCCGGCAGCAGCACGGTGCGGGTCATGATCAGCAGGGGCTCCTTGTTGGGCCCCTTGCCGACGAAGAGATCCGGGTCGCCGAAGGCCGACTTCAGGCCATGGGCGCTCAGATGGGCATCCCACAGGGAGCGGGAGCGGCTGACCACCGACTCCCCCAGCTCCAGCTGCCAGTAGTAGCCGGAGTAAGGCTGGCGATAGCGGGGATCCGCCATGGGTTCGGTGACGACCGGCAGGCCGTCCGGCTGGATCTCGAGGCGGGCGAGCAGATCGTAGAGTTGCAGGCGCAGGCCGTCGGCCTCCGCCTCCTGCCAGTAGTTGCGCATCATGGTCTGCAGGCTGAAGCCGGTGGCGAACAGGAAGAGACCGCACCAGACCATGGCGATGACCACCAGCCGTCCCCGCAGGGTACGCACCAGCCTCATTCAGCCCGCCTCGCGATCCCCTGGACCCGGCTCATTCGTTGATCCGGTAGCCGAGGCCGCGCACCGTCTCGATGAGATCGGCGTGGGTCTTCTTGCGGATCCGGCCGATAAACACCTCAACAGTATTAGAATCCCGGTCGAAATCCTGGGCATAGATGTGGTCGATGAGCTCGCTGCGGGACACCACCTTGCCCCTGTGCTGCATCAGGTAGCCCAGCACCCGGAATTCGTGGGCGGTGAGCTTGATGGGGGTGCCCTCGTACCAGACCTGGGAGGCCGCCATGTCGAGGCGCACGCCGCCGATCTCCAGGATGGAGCTGGCATTGCCCGCCGCCCGGCGTACCAGGGCCTGCACCCTGGCCACCAGCTCGGCCACCTGGAACGGCTTGGTGAGGTAGTCGTCCGCCCCGGCGTTCAGCCCCTCTATCTTCTCGTGCAGCTGGCCCCGTGCGGTCAGCACCAGTACCGGGGTGTCGATGCCCTTGCTGCGCCACTCCTTTAGCACGCTCAGGCCGTCGCGACCGGGCAGGCCGAGATCTAGGATGATGGCGTCATAGGGTTCGGTCTCGCCGAGAAAACCGGCCTCGTTGCCGTCGTGGCAGAGATCGGTAACAAAGCCGGACAGGCGCAGCTGTTCCGCCAGCTGGCCCGCCAGGATCTTCTCGTCTTCAACTATCAGAATTCGCATAAATGGGTATCCAAAGCAGAGTTGTGCCTGTCACGGCGGCGATTGGGGAGAGGCCGGGGCAGCCGGCGGCTTACTCCTCTTCCGGGGGCGGGCGGGGCTCGAACAGGCGTTCCAGATGATGACCCTTGAGCCACACCATCTCCAGGTTGTCGGCCCGATAGCCCACCTTGATGACGCTGTCCTCCTCGTCGATGAGCCTGAGCTCGTACAACCAGACACCGTCCTCCTCCCCCAGGTCGACCCGCAGCACGCGCACCGGCAGACGGGACGCCACCGCCATCAGCTCATGAAAAGGCCGGATCCGCCCCTCGCTGACCGCCTGTTGCAGCAAGGCCTCGTTCGGCTGGGCCGCCTGCACCAGCATCGGCAGCAGCAATCCAAGCAGGGGCAGCGCGCTATTCATGGGTGATTCATCTCTCAAAACCTAACATAATGCCGTTTATAGTGTGCCAGCCATGAATCCGGAATGAATATGATCCCACGCAGTATCCTGCTGATCTTGTGTCTCTTTTCCACCTTTGGCTGGGCGGCCCAGACCCGTCTCGACATGGCCGGACTGGTCAAGTTGTTGCTGGCACAAGGGTACCACGACATTCGGGAAGTGGCGCTGGAAGGAGACAAATTCGAGGTGGACACCCTGAATGCCGACAACCAGCGCGTCCAGCTGGAGGTCGATGCCTACAGCGGGGAAATCACCAAAAAAGAGGCCGATTAGGCCTCTTTTGCTATGGACGCGACGGCTGCTGCACGGCGCCCTGCGTCCCCTTCAGTGACTGGCGCTGGCGCCAGGGCCTCAGCAGCTTGTCACGGCGCGGCCACAACAGGGCGATGGCCAGCATCAGATAGATGAGGGGCTCCAGCCACCCGCTCTTGACCGACCACCAGTAGTGCACCGGCACCAGCAGGGCCACCGCATAGATCCAGTTGTGCAGCTTCTGCCAAGCCGGCCCCATGGCCCGCAGCAGCGCCGGGATCGAGGTGATGCTCAGCGCCAGCAACAGCAGCAGCGCCACCATCCCCACCACTATGTAACTGCGCTTCACCAGCTCGCCGCCGATCAGACCCCAGTCGAACTGCAGATCCAACCCCAGCCACACCATAAAGTGCAGGGACGCCCAGGCGGCGCACCAGAGCCCGAGGGGGCGGCGCAGCTTGACGAGCTGGCCCTGGCGCCAGCGCTTGGCCAGCGGCGATACCAGCAGGGTCAGCAGCAGCAGGTGCAGGGCCCCCTTGCCGAGGTAGTGGGTCAGCCCCTGCACCGGATCCCCCCCCAGCAGGCCCGCCGGCACCGCATAGCCAAGCCAGAGCAAAAAGCCCAGCGAGGCCAGGTGTACCAGGGCCCGCAGCAGAGTGATATGGCGTGTGGTCAGTCTCAATGTCATGGCGTCGGCCCCCCATCTCAATACCACTTGCGCAGATCCATCCCTTGATAGAGGGAGGCCACCTCATCGCCATAGCCGTTGAACATCAGGGTCGGCTGGCGCTTGGCACCGAAGATGCCCCCCTCGCCGATGAAGCGCTCGCTGGCCTGGCTCCAGCGCGGGTGATCCACCCGTGGATTGACGTTGGCGTAGAAGCCATATTCGTTCGGTGCCAGCTGGTTCCAGGTGGTGGGGGGCATCTCCTCTACCAGCTGGATGGAGACGATGCTCTTGATGCTCTTGAAGCCGTACTTCCAGGGCACCACCAGCCGGATCGGCGCCCCGTTCTGGGCGGGCAGCGTCTTGCCGTAGAGCCCCATCGCCAGGAAGGAGAGCGGGTGCATGGCCTCGTCGAGGCGCAAACCCTCCACGTAGGGATAGTCGATGCCGCCGCCGAGGGTCCGGGAGGCCTGCCCCGGCAGCTGCTCGGGGTCATAGAGGGTCTCGAAGGCCACGAACTTGGCGCGACTGGTGGGTTCGGCGCGGCGGATGATCTCCGCCAGGGGGATGCCGCTCCAGGGCAGCACCATGGACCAGGCCTCCACGCAGCGCAGCCGGTAGATCCGCTCCTCCAGCGTGCTCTTGTTGATGAGATCCCACACATCCAGGGTGAAGGGCTTGGCTACCTCCCCCTCCACCTTCAGGGTCCAGGGCTCGGGCTTGAGGTAGTGGGCGTTGCGGGCCGGATCCCCCTTGTCGGTGCCGAGCTCATAGAAGTTGTTGTGGGTGGTGGCCTTCTCCAGCGGCGTCAGGGTCAATCCGTCCGGCCGGGTCGCAGCCTTGTAATTGAGCGGTTTGCTGGCAGGTGCCGGGGTTTTCTCCTCGGTGGAGAAGAGATCCAGCAGGCTGGCGTGCGTGGGAAATGCCAGGGTGGCGGTGGCGACGCCCAGGCCCAGCCCCTTGAGAATGCGCCGACGATCCTGATAGACGGCTTCCGGCGTGACGTCCCGTTCGACGGGGTGGCGAGAAGAGCGGTGTTTGATCAACATGAAAAACTCCCGGGGCGATGAGGCTGACAATCATAAGACCCGCCCCGGTCGAGTTTTATTTCACACGAGATCACATGAGTTGGTAAATGGGCAGTGCCTTGGCCATGGTTCCGACCAGGAACAGCAGAATGAATACCAGCAGAGGGACTATCACGTTTGGCACCATCAGACTCACTCCATGAGCAGGACAGGGCCTCTAACTATGGTTCAAGGCCTGCGGTGCCTCCAATGAATTTTTTTCGCGAGCGCAAGCGTATTCCCGAGTTGCAAAGAGTGACCCGGATCACACACAATCCGGCCCCCGCTTGCCGCCCCCCTGCCGCAGGGTAGGCTGCCTCCTTTTCCGGATTCAACCACTGAGAGTCACGCCATGAGCCCATTGATCGCCATCGCCATCACGACCGGGATCCTCTCCGCCGTCTGGGGCGGACTGGCCGCCGCCCTCGGCCTCATCTCCTGGGTCGGCTTCCTCGGCTGCACCAGCTACTTCGCCTCGAACGGCGGTTACAAGGCGCTGCTGCAGACCCTGCTGTGCAACGCCAGCGGCATGCTGTGGGCACTCTTGCTGATCCACGGGGAGTCCTGGTGGGGGGCCGGCATGGCCGGCTATCTGATGACGGGGGTGGTGGCGACCCTGATGTGCGTGCAGGCCAGGCAGCAGTGGCTCGCCTACATTCCCGGCACCTTCGCCGGATGCTGCGCCACCTTCGGCGCTGCAGGGGAGTGGCGCCTCATCCTTCCCTCCCTGGTCATCGGCGCCCTGTTCGGCTACCTGATGAAGGCGAGCGGCCTCTGGCTCTCCCACAAGACCCAGAAAACCCAGGCCACCGCTGGCGTCACCGACCCGGCCTGATCCTAGCGATGTGACCGATTCGGTCTGAAACCAGAGGGGCGGCCCGTCATC
>NZ_JBFODA010000031.1:0-268851 GCF_040908055.1 Aeromonas sp. R7-4 | reverse complement strand
GTAACCGTTCACCGGGAGGATGTTGACAACAACTCTTCCGGGAGCGGGTAGTCTGTTTTCTCTATGCAGGCACCGACCACGGCCCTCAGCCATTCCTGCGGACAGCGACCTAACCGCTTGGCTGTCTCTATCAAAGACAAGATGCGCTGCCGAAACAGCTCTCCCCGATGTGACCAAACGCCATAGCTCCCCTTGCGCCACAGCACATACCCGCGTAGCGCCCGTTCCGCCTCATTATTGGTCAAGGCTATCTCGTCGTTTTCCAGAAAACGCCACAGCATTTCATCATCCTTGAGCAGTAGCCGACAGCGACCTCGGTAGCGCTTGCTGCACAGCAAACTGCCTCGCCCCAGCTCTTTTCGCCAGCTTTGCCGACATCGCTCAAGCCTTCGCTGATATTGTTTCTGGCTCAACACGCCTTGTTCATAGCCATGTCGAACCCTGAATACGCTATTTGCGAGAAGCACCAGTCGGGCCCCAATGGGCTGATTGACCTTTTCGCCGCTGTCGGCAATCGCTGCCACATTGCGCAGTACATGGGCCCAGCACAGCTGACGCTGGCTGCTGTCGATGAAACGGTATCCTGCGTACTGGTCTGTCACCAACACGCCATCCAATTCTGAGCCCAGCAGCCGTTTGGCCGCATCCTGACCCCGGCCAAACGCCGTCATGAAACAGACGGCCACCTTGCTCAGTGCCAGCCACATCCAGCGCCGCTCACCACCACGCTGATGCCGTGTTTCATCGGCATGGATACAGGAGGCTGATTGCACTTGTTGTTTGATGGCCTGGTGCGTCGGGGTCAACATGGCACTGACTCGCCCTTGCGCCTCGCTGATGGCGCCGCGACTGAAGCTCAGGCCGAAGTGCTGTTTAAGCTGTTGTTGTATCTGGCTAATGCTCTGGTGAAACAGACCACTTTGCAGGGCGATGTAGCTCAGCAGGTTGGTCCCCATCTGGCTGCTGCTCACCGTCTCGGGCAACGGAGCCGGGCTGGTCTCGATGCAATGACAACAGGTGCCGCTAAAGAGCTGATGTTCGGTCACCCTGTAGCTGACCTCGGGCAGGTCAAAGACCTGATGGACGCGGTAGGGTTTGTCATGAAATACCACATTGCCCCCACAGCAGGCGCACTGTCTGGCAGGGTAATGGGGTATTACCGTCAGCCGTTCATCCGCTGGATGACGCTCACGCCGAGCGCCTTTGTGGCCCGGTTGGGCGCCGCGTTTTTTACCTGAGGCAAGGCGCGGCCGAGCAGGTGGTGGTGAGCCTGGCCCATCACTGGAAGGAGGCTTGGAGGAATTGCCGCTGTGCTGGTTGAGTCGGTCTTCTAGCTCGGCGATGCGCGCCATCAGCTTCTGAATAAGTTCATTAGCCTGCTCAAGGGTCAGCGGCGAAGCGGCCGGTGGGGTCATGGATGTGCTCATGCCCCTGATGGTGCCAAGCTGACAGGATCACGCAAGAGGCAATAGTGGATCACCGGACGATCGTCTCATTTTTTACCTGTCAACTGGTCTGGGTGAACCGTTACATGACGACAGCCATTCAGAACATCATTGACGCTCGTACTTCCATCAATCACTTTCAGCCAGACCGCCCTCTGGAGGATGGGGTGATTGCATCCCTGATCAGCCTCGCAACCAAGGCGCCCTCGGCTTACAACATGCAGAACTGGCGATTCATTGCCGTGCAGTCCGAGGCGGCCAAGCGCCGCCTGAGAGCCGCCGCCTTTGAACAGCAGAAGATCATGGATGCCTCGGTCGCCTTCATCGTCTGCGGCACCCTGGCGGCCCACTCTCAGTTGGCCGCCACCCTGCAGCCCAGCGTGAAACACGGCATAATGGCGCAGCAAGTGGTCGATGGATGGGTCAGCCTGGCCAGCACGGCCCATGAGGGGAATGTCCTCCTGCAGCGGGATGAGGCCATCCGTTCTGCCTCCCTGGCCGCCATGACACTGATGCTGGCGGCACAGGGGATGGGGCTGGGGTCGTGCGCCATGAGCGGATTCGATGCTGTGCAGGTCGCTCGGGCGTTTGAACTCTCGACGAGCGAGCTACCCGTGATGATCGTCGCTGTGGGTTATCCCGCCACCAAGAACTGGCCGCAAAAGCCCCGCAAGGCCCTGTCGGAAGTGCTGTCCATCGTTTGATGCCATGACGATCCACACAGGGGGGCCCGCATCAGAGCGCGGGGGACGGCCACAAACATCTGGGCCCTGTCGATCCGCTCGGGTGCCATTGACCACTCCTCTGATGAACGACAATCCAGGCTCCATTGCTCGGTCTCGGACCAATCCAATGGTCTGTCTGATCCACAGCCCGCAGGCCAGACTTGCCGGACTGCGTCTTTTCGGCCCCCTCACAGGGGCCTTCTTGTTCATGCATGGTCATGGATGACGCGCCGTTATCCGGGCAACACCACCCGGCTTTCACCGCCGCCGAGGGCCTCCACCCGCACCTGCACGCCGATCCGCTCCACCAGGGTCTGCACGTGGGAGATGACCCCGATCTGGCGACCGGCCGCCTGCAGGGAGTCGAGGCTGGCGAGCGCCAGATCCAGGCTGTCGGGATCGAGCGTGCCGAACCCCTCGTCGATGAACAGCGATTCGACCTGGGTCTGACGCGACGACAGGCTGGAGAGCGCCAGCGCCAGCGCCAGCGACACCAGGAAACTCTCGCCACCGGAGAGGGAATCCACCGAGCGCACCTCGTCCCCCATGTCGAGATCCACCACCTGCAGCGCCAGATCGGTGCCGGGCACCCGCTCCAGTCGATAGCGGGGGGAGAGCTCGGCGAGCTGGGCGTTGGCCTCCAGCAGCAGCCGCTCCAGCGTGAGGCTCTGGGCGAAGGTGCGCAGCTTGGCGCCGCTGGCCGAGCCGATGAGATCGGACAGCCGCTGCCAGTGATCCGCCACCGCCTGCTGGGCGGCCAGCTCCTCCTGCAAGGTGCCCGCCTTGAGGGCAGCCGCCTCGGCCTGGGCCAACGTGCTCTTGCACTGGAACAACTGCTCGTCGAGGGCGCGGCAGTGCGCCTCCAACGCCGTCAACCGGCTGTCGAGCTCCTGTGGCGCCAACGCGGCCAGCTCGGGGTGATGCTCGCGGTAACGATCTCGCTTGCTCTCCTCCAGCGCCAGCGCCCGCTGCCGCTCGGTCAAGCGGGTTCGTGCCTCGGCGCGGGCATCCTCCAGCGCCTGCAAGGCGGTGCGGCGCGCCTTGAGCTCATCCGGGCTCATGGCCAGCAGGCGGCGCAGGTCATACTCGGCGATGCCGAGGCTGCTGGCGTGGGCAGCCCAGCGCCCCAGCACCTCCCGCCGCCGCCGGCTGCTCACCTGCTTCTCCTGCTCCAGATGGCTGAGACGGGTCTTGAGCTCGGTCTGGCGCTCGCGCAAGGCGCGGGCCGCCCCCTGCATCGTCTCCAGCTCGCTCGCCAGTTGCTGCAGCCGCTGCTGCCAGCGGCTCTCGACCAGGGCAATCTCCTCCCCCCCCAGACAGGCAGCGCGGCTGGTGATCAGCCCCTGCCGTTGCTGTTCATGCTCTTTGTAGTCGCGCTCGAGCTTGTGCAACAGATCGCGCTGGGTCTGTAGGCGCGCCTCCTGAGCGCTCAGGGCCGGGGTGAGGCTGGCAATCTCGCCGGTCAACCGCTCCCACTCGCTCTGACCGTGCAGCCAGGCCTCGCAGGCCCGCTGCCACTCGCGCCACTGCTGGCTGCCCAGCCACTGACGCCAGGGCTGGCCCCCCATCTGCTCGTCGAGCCGGCTGCCCCCCTGCTCAAGGCGCTGGCGCAGGGTCGTTTCCTGCTCGCCCATCGCCTTCATCTCCCCTTCCAGGGCGATGCGCTGGCGGTCAGCCTCCTGCCACTGCTGCTCGAACTGCTGGTGCTGGCTGGCCAGCTGGCTCAGCTGCTGGCGCACGGTCTGCAACTGCTGCTGACCGAGCTGGGCTTCGCGCAGTTGCTGCTGGCTGCGGGCCAGCCCCTGCTCCAGGCTCTGGCCGCGGCCCAGCAGGATGCTCATCAATTCGTTCCACTCGATCGGGCTCTGACGCAGCGGCAACGGATGTCCCAGCAGCTCGGCACCGCCGAGCTGTTGCCAGCGCTGGGTCAGCTGCTCGGCGCGCGTCTCCAGCTCCGGCAGATGTTGCTGGCGCACCGCCAGCTGGCGGGCCAGCTCCTGGCGCTCGCTCTCGCACTGGATGTATTGGTGATTGAGCCGCTCCCACTCGAGCTCGAGGCCGCGGACGCGCTCCGCCAGTTGCCCCAGAATGCCCGCCACCTGCGGCTGGCTCTGGCGGTAGGGGTGCTCCTCGGCGCCGCAGAGCGGGCAGGGTTCACCGTCGCTCAGGATGTGGCGATGCTGCTCGAAACTGGCGATGGCGCGAGACTGCTCCAGCGCGTGGCGCGCCTCGTCCCGTTGCAGGGCGAGCCGATCGCGGGCCGGCGCCAGCTCGTCGCCGAGGATGGCCAACTTGCCGAGCGCCTGCTCCAGCTGGGCGATCTCCTGCTGCAGGCGACCATGCTGTTCGCCGTGGTTGCGGCCATAGTCGGCCAGCTCCAGCAGCTGGCGCAGCTGGCCGAGCTGCTCGGTCTGCCCTTGCCACTGCTCCTGCGCCTTGGCCAGGCGCCCCTCCCACTGCTGCTCCTGCAGCTCGTGCTGCTGTTGCTGCAGTCTCTCCTGCTCGCGCTGCCAGTAGTCCCGCTCCTGCTGCCCCTGCTCCAACTGGCGCTGCACCTGCCTGAGGGCGCGCAGCTTGTGATCCCGCAAGGTGAGCAGCTGCTGCAGCCTGTTGGCATCCTCGGCCCAATCCTGGATAGCGGTGAGCAGGGGCTGCCACTGGCGGGCCACCGGCGCCAGCTCCTTGTGCTCCTCAAGCCAGGCCCCCCACTGCTGGTGCTGGGCCTTGAGCTGCTCCACCTGTTGGCGCTGCTGGCGCCAGCCCTGCTCCAGGGTGAGCTGCACCTCCCGCTCCTGCGCCCCCTCCTGCTGGATCTTCTGCAGTTGCTGCTGCTTTTCCCGAATGCGGGTATCGAGCTCCTGCGCCCGTTTGAGCTCGGGTTGCAGGGCGCCCCACTCGCGCTCGGCGGCGATCTTCTCCGCCAGCAGCTGCTGTTCGGTGAGGGCGCTCTGCTGGGTCTGCTCCTCCAGCTTGCCAAGCTCGGGGCCAAGCTCGGCCAGCGCCTTCTCCTGCTGCTGCACCTCCAGGGTGAGGCGAGCCAGCTCGTCGTGATCGGCGCGGGCCACCTGGGCCTGCTCGGCGCGGGCGAATTCCTCGCGCTCCGGGGCGGCCGCACCGTGGGCCGCCTCCGCCGCGGCAAGGGCCGCTTCCCCCTCTTGACAGGCCTGCAACTGGGCGGCGATGCGGCCGTTGAGATCCCGCAAGTCCTGCAGCAGCTGCTGCTGTTGCTGCTCGTGCTTGAGGCTGGTGGCGAGGCTGACCTGCTGGCTCACCCACTGCTCGCGGGTCGCCTCGTCCATCAGCGCCACGTCGCCGAGCCGCTGGCTGATGGCGGCGAGTTTCTGCTGCTCCTCCCGCGCCCGCTCATGGGTCTGAATCGAGATGGCGGAGTAGAGCTCGGTGCCGGTCATCCGTTCGAGCAGGGCGGAACGCTCGTCGGCGCTCGACTTGAGGAAGGCGGCAAACTCCCCCTGGGGTAGGATGACGGCGCGGCGAAACTGCTCCCAGGAGAGCCCCACCAGCTCGTCGATGCGATCCTGCAGCTCCCGCTTGCTGCCACTGAACACCTGGCCCGACGCCACGTCGGTCAGGCTGCGCTCCTGGGCCTGAAAGCGCCCCTCGGCGCGGTTGCGGGCACGGCGTACCGCCCAGCGGGCCAGCCAGATGCGGCCGTCACAGCCGCGAAACTGCACCTCGGCAAAACCGCTGGCGTGGCCGCGGCTGAGGATGCCGCGCACGTCGTTGGCCTTGAGCTTCTCCTCGTCATCCATGCGGCCCACTTCGGCCACGTTCTTGCGATTGGCGATGAAGCGCGGCATCTCGTCGTAGAGCGCCAGACAGATGGCATCGAGCAGGGTGCTCTTGCCGGCGCCGGTATTGCCGGTGATGGCAAACAGGCCGGCGGCCCCCAGGGCGCCACCGGCAAAATCGATGGTGAATTGACCGGTCAGGCTGGCAAGGTTCTCACCACTCAAAGAGAGGATCTTCATACGCCACACACCTCCATCCATACCGACCCGATATCGCGCGTGCTCTTGCCCCCATCAGCCCGGGTATTGCCGGTGATGGCGAACAGGCCGGCGGCCCCCAGGGCGCCACCGGCAAAGTCGATGGAGAAGGGGCCGGTCAGACTGGCCAGATTCTCCCCTGACAGCGACAAGATTTTCATGAGTTGCACTCCTCCATCCGTGCCTCTGTCTTCGCTGGCAGCTTGGCGCTGCCCAGATTCTCATCGGATGGGGTCAAGATTGTCATGCATTGGCCTCCTTCACCTGCTCCAGGATCTCTTCAAACGATGCAACCAACCCGGCCTCCGGCTCACCCTCGAACTGACGCCGATAGCAGAGGCGAAACACCTCGCTGGGGGAAAGCTCATCGAGCCGGCGCTGGCCGGCACCGTCCGCCAGCCCCTGGCCCGAGCCCTGATAACTGGTCGTGATGCGGGCCAGGCGCACCGGCTTGTCGCCGATGGCGGCCAGCACGCGCTCGCGGATGCGGGCTTCGGGCTTGGGCAGCAGCAGCCGTACCTCGAGGAAGGGCTGTGCTTCTTGTGGGCAAGGGTGCAGCGCCAGCGCCTCGATGGCCTTGAGCGCCTCGTCGAGGCCGCTCTGGGGCAGCCGGATCATCTCCACCGCGCGGGGCACCGGGATCCGCTCAAGGCGGGCCAGCTTGCCCCCCTCGAACGTCACCTCCAGCACCTGATGGTGGTAGTTCGCTTCGGCCAGCGAAAGCGGCAGCGGTGAGCCGCTGTAGTGCACCCTCTCGGCCGGGCTCTGGGCCAGGTGCAGGTGACCCAGCGCCGTGTAATCGGCGGCGGCAAACAGCTCGGCGGGCAGGGCATGCTGGTTGCCGCCGAGCACCCGCCGCTCGGAGAGCTCGGAGAGCTGGCCCGATGCCAGATAGGCGTGGCCCATGGCGATGAGGGCCTGATCCGGATTGCAGCGCGTTCGCCCCTCGCTCAGCACAGCCTCATAGACCTGGCGTACCCCTTCGATCAGTCTGTCCTGCCCCTCGCTGAGCCCTTCGGGGCGCAGATCGCTGCTGCGCAGAAACGGCACGGCGGCGCACCAGGCGGCCACCTCGCCGTCCTTGCCCCGCAGCGGCACCAGCAGGCGCTCGGTCTCGAGGCGCCCCTCGTCGTCCCGGCTGATACTGCCCACCAGATGCAGGTCGAAGGCGCGCAGCAGTTCGTGGGGGGCATCCAGCTTGGAGGGGGAGTCGTGGTTGCCGCCGATCAGCACCATCTCCAGAGCCGGGTGCTCGGCGCGCAGACGTGCCAGGAAGCGGTAGAGCTGCTGCCAGGCGCTGGCAGGGGGGTTGGCGGTGTCGAACAGATCGCCCGCCACCAGCAGGGCGTCTATTGCCCGTGTCTTGATGGTGTCGGCCAGCCAGTCGAGGAAGGCATCGTGTTCGAAGCGGCGGTCGTGGCCATGGAGTTGATGGCCAAGATGCCAGTCGGCGGTATGCAGGATCTTCATGAAAAAACGACTCGTATGGAGGTGGTGCCAGCGGCACCCGATGCAGACAAGATGAGGATAGGCCCCTCTTTTTTCAAGCAAAAAGGGGCTGACGTCAGATTCAGACGGCTTGGTAATGCATCTGGTACTGAAGATGGCCGGTGAGGGGATCGGGCACCTCCCCCCCAATTTCAAAGCCGTGGCGACGATAGAAACGCACCGCCGGCTCGTTCTCCACGAAGACCCGGGTATGCAGTGCGGCGCACCTGGATTTGGCCTCCTGCAGCAGGGCGTGCCCCACCCCTCGCCCCTGCCGGTCGGGGCGCACGAAGAGGGCGGCCAGATAGTCATCCACCAGGGCCATGAAGCCGAGCAGATCGCCGCGCTCCTCGAACACCCAGATGCGGGCGTGATCGAGATAGCGGGTGCGCAGATCTTCCTGTGCCTGCCACCAGCAGGAAGCGTCGACGAAATCGTGGGCCTGCAGGGAGGCCAGCAACCAGATTTCGACGATCTCTTCCATGTCTTCCGGCCGGCTCTGTCTCAACATAGTCGCATCCCTGTC
Source organism: Aeromonas sp. R7-4 (assembly GCF_040908055.1). Taxonomy (NCBI): domain Bacteria; kingdom Pseudomonadati; phylum Pseudomonadota; class Gammaproteobacteria; order Aeromonadales; family Aeromonadaceae; genus Aeromonas; species Aeromonas sp. R7-4. The sequence continues at coordinate 260,660 of NZ_JBFODA010000031.1, read as the reverse complement.
AACAATTTGAACACTCGCAGTCTAGGGGAGTTGGACGCGCTGGCGGGTGAGCAAGGTGGGGCCCTGTGAGGTCGATCGCCCTTTATTTAGCGAGAATGATTGGCTGATCACAAAGCGCCTCTCTAGTACAATGCCCGCCGGACAATCTAGAGACCGAGGACGCCATGTGGTTTAAAAACCTGCAGATTTATCGCTTTACCCGCCCCTTCGACCTGACCGTGGAACAGCTGGAAACCCAGCTCGAGGCCTGTGCCTTCACCCCCTGCGGCAGTCAGGACATCTCCCGGTTCGGGTGGGTCAAGCCCCTTGGCAAATTCGGCTCCACCCTGACCCACGCCGCCTCTGGCCACCTCCTCATCTGCGCCCGCAAGGAAGAGAAGATGCTGCCCGGCACCGTGGTCAAGGAGATTCTGGCGGAGAAGATAGAGGCGATCGAATTCGAGCAGGGCCGCGCCCTCAAGAAGAAGGAGAAGGAGGCGCTCAAGGAGGAGATCATGCATACCCTGCTGCCCCGCGCCTTCAGCCGCACCAGCCAGACCTTCGCCTGGATCAACCCCGCCGACAACCTGATGGTGGTGGATGCAGGCTCCGCCAAGAAGGCGGACGACCTGCTGGCGCTCTTGCGCAAATCCATCGGCACCCTGCCTGTGGTGCCGGTGGCCCTGAAGAACCCGCCCGAGATCACCATGACCGAGTGGCTCAACGAGGGCAACCTGCCCGCCGCCTTCACCCTGGAGGACGAGGCGGAGCTGCGCAGCGCCATGGAGCACGGCGGCATCATCCGCTGCAAGCAGCAGGATCTGATGAGCGACGAGATCAAGAATCACCTGGCCAACGACAAGCTGGTGACCAAGCTGGCCCTCAACTGGGGCGAGACCTTGAGCTTCGTGCTCGGCGACGATCTCTCCATCAAGCGCCTCAAGTTCAGCGAGGAGCTGCGCGAGCAGAACGACGATGTCACCAGCGAGGATCCCGCCGCCCGCCTGGATGCCGACTTCGCCCTGGTGACCGCCGAGTTGGCCCAGTTCATCCCGGCCCTGTTCGCCGCCCTGGGTGGGGAAGAGCAGTCCATCTAGTCAGCCCGCAGGCGACAGACATCATCATAAAAAAACCGCCTGATGGCGGTTTTTTTATGTCTCAATGACTCCAGCCCGGCATGTCGACGGGCTACGCCAAAGCCAAAGAGCGCGATGGAAGGCCGGCACCTTCGCTGTTCCCTCGATGCACTCAGGACGCCACCTCGGGCGTGTTGCCGGAATACCGCACCCCTTACCCGCCCAACACCTTCTTGTCGACCAGGAAATCCACAAACACCCTCAGTTTGGGCGCCATGTAGCGATTGCCAGGCCAGAGGATGGAGAACTGTCCGCCTTCGACCACATAGTCATCGAGGATGGATACCAGCGCTCCCGATCCTATGCCCTCACGGACGGCGAAATCGGGCAGGTAGGCGATTCCCAGCCCAGCCACCGAGGCGTAGATCAGCCCTTCCACGCTGTTGAACGTGTGCGTGGTCGGAACAGACAGACACGGGACATTCGTCCGCTCGGTGCCAAGCCCCCACCCCTGCAACTGGCCCGTCGTCGGGAACCTGTACCGCAGACAGTCATGGCCCACGAGGTCAGCCGGAGCTTGCGGTGTGCCGCGTTCGGCGAAGTAGCGCGGGGCGCCCACCACCACAAAGCGGAACGTGCCCAAGGGACGAGCCTTGAGCTGGGAACTGCCGGTATCACCGCTGCGGATGACGGCATCCACTCCCTCGGCGATGACGTCGATCAACCTGTCGTTGAAGTCGAAATCGAGTCTGATGTCGGGATACCGGGCGGTGAATTCGGGCAGAACGGGCATCAACATCCGATAGCCAATGGCCGGCACGCCGATTTTCAGCTTGCCGCTGGGACTGCCCGCCAGCCGGGACAACTCGGATTCCGCCTCTTCGATCTCTTCGACGATGCGCTGGCTGCGATCGAAGAAAAGCGCGCCTTCTTCCGTCAGGCTCAGGCGCCGAGTACTGCGGTTGAACAAGCGCACCCCAAGCTCGGCCTCCAGGCGTGCCACACTCTTGCTGATCGCAGAGGCGGACACCCCCAGGCGCTTGCTGGCCGCGACAAAACTGTTTGCTTCCGCTGCGCGGACGAACGCCATCAATCCGCTCAAACTATCCATCGCCATCGTTCAATTAGTGAGTTTTTGTCATTTAAGAAAGGAATAATGCCATGTTTTTCAATGACTGGTGATCTTTTGGCATGTCATGCATCCCCCATGACCTATGCGGCCCCTGCAACCAGCGGGCCGCGCCGAGAGATACCGATGAAAGTCACCAATACCGTCATTCGCCACCATCAGGCGTCGCTGCTTGCCGCCATCTGCCTGGCGGCCCTGATCCTTCCTCTCAGCTTCACTGGCGGGACTGTCGCCACCCCCATGATCGGTCGCGATCTCGGGGGCAGTCCGCAGGCACTGAACTGGATCACCAATGCGTTCATGTTGAGCTTCGGCAGCCTCCTGATGACGGCCGGTGCATTGGCCGATACCTTCGGCCGCAAACGGGTGTTTGCCAGCGGAGTGCTGGCTTTCGTGATCATCTCCATCGTCATCGCCTGGGCACCGAGCATCCTCTGGCTCGATGTGCTGCGCGCGGCTCAGGGAATCGCCGCAGCGGCGGCATTGGCAGGCGGGTCGGCGGCGCTTGCCCAGGCGTTTGACGGCATGGCGCGCACGCGAGCGTTCAGCCTGCTGGGCACCAGCTTTGGTGTGGGACTGGCTTTCGGCCCGCTCCTGGCGGGCATGCTCATCGAACACCTGGGCTGGCGTTCGGTGTTCTTCTCAAGTGCCTGCGTGGGTGCACTCGCCTTGCTGCTGGGAGTGCCCAGGATGCTCGAATCGCGCGACCCCGATGCGGCGGTTTTTGATTGGGCTGGCGCGGTCAGTTTCACCGACGCACTCGGTTTGTTCACCTGGGGGGCTCTGCAATTGCCGGCCAGCGGCTGGGGCAGTTGGCAGGCGTGGGGGCTGCTGCTGGGCGCCGCCCTGTCATTGGGGATTTTTCTTGGCGTGGAGAGACGTGCGGCCCGCCCGATGCTGGATCTGTCGCTGTTTCGGTATCCGCGCTTCCTGGGCGTGCAGATGCTGCCGGTGGCCACATGCTATTGCTATGTGGTCTTGCTGGTGTTGCTCCCGTTGCGGCTGATCGGCATTGAGGGCAAGAGCGAGGTCAGCGCCGGGATGAGCATGATCGCCTTGTCGATTCCGATGTTGATCGTGCCAAGTCTGGCGGCCAGCCTGACACGCTGGGCCTCGGCCGGAAAAATCTCGGCACTGGGGCTATTTGTCGCTGCTGCAGGGCTGTTCTGGCTCGGCAAGATAACCCCATCGGATCCTCACACATCGCTGCTGGGGCCGCTCCTTGTCATCGGCATCGGCACGGGGCTGCCGTGGGGCTTGATGGATGGTTTGGCGGTCAGTGTCGTGCCGAAGGAGCGCGCTGGCATGGCGACGGGGATTTTCAGCACGACGCGGGTGGCGGGCGAAGGCGTGGCCATCGCCATCGTAGGTGCGCTGGTGACGCTGTTCATCCAGATGCACTTGCCGCAAGGCAGCGCAGCGGCAACCATTGAGACGGCCCGGCAGCTTGCGATGGGCAATGTCGCCGCCGCAAGCCAGGTCTCCAACGACAGTGCCCAGGCTCTGATCCGCGCCTATGGGGACGCTTTCCAGTGGCTGATCTATGTGCTGATGCTCGTCACGGTTGGCTCTGGCGTTGTCGTGGGCTGGCTTCTGGATGAAGCCACTCCAGCGCCGCTGTATGACTTGAACCGGCAGCGAGCCAACTAGCCGTCAGGTGCAGGGTGCAGCCCCTTCCCAGATTCGCCTTGTGCCTTGTGGCGTTCTTCCTGATAGTTTTGTAACCATATGAGTATTAACAACAATCTTTTCATCAGGTTCCAAGTGTGACACATTTCGACTGATGAACAAGAAACCGACAAGGAGCCCGTCATGTCCCTCAAACCCCTCGGCCTGCTGGTTGCCTTCGGCCTGCTCGCCGGCTGCGCCCCCCAGAGCGCCTTTCACTATGTCCCCCCACCCCAGACCCTGATCGCCCCCGAGGCGGCGAGCGGCTGGACCGACAAGCCGGGCTGGCAGGGTCGCCACTTCATGGTGGCGGCGGCCAACCCGCTGGCGGTGGACGCGGGCTACCAGATCGTCAAGGCGGGAGGCAGCGCCGTGGACGCGGCCATCGCGGTCCAGCTGGTGCTGACCCTGGTGGAGCCGCAGTCGTCCGGCATCGGTGGCGGCTCCCTGTTGCTGGTGTGGGACGGCAAAGGGGTGGTTGCCGTGGATGGCCGGGAGACGGCCCCCGCCGCCGCCACGGATCAGCTGTTCATGCAGGATGGCAAACCCATGGCCTTCTACGACGGCGTGGTGGGCGGCCGCTCGGTGGGCGCCCCCGGCACGGTGCGCGCCCTGGCCCTGGCCCACGGGCGCTATGGCAAGCTGCCCTGGGCCACGCTGTTCGAGCCCGCCATCGCCCTGGCGGAGCAGGGCTTCATCATCAGCCCGCGCCTCGCCACCCTGATCGCCAAGGATCCCTATCTCGCCAGAGATCCCGAGGCCCGCGCCTACTTCTATCAGCCGGACGGCTCCCCCAAGGCGGCGGGGACCCGGCTCACCAACCCGGCCCTGGCCAGGGTGCTGAGAACCCTGGCCCAAGAGGGGGCAGATGCCTTCTATCGGGGGCAACTCGCCGACGCCATGGTGGCCAAGGTGCGCAGCCACCCCACCAATCCCGGCGTGCTGGCGGCGGCGGATCTCGCCAGCTACAGCGCCAAACTGCGGGACGGCCTCTGCTTCGACTATCGCCAGAGCGAGGTGTGCGGCTTCCCCACCCCCTCCTCCGGCACCCTGGCCCTCGGCCAGATCTTCGGCATGCTGGAGAGCCGGGACATGGCAGCGCTCAAACCCGTGCCCGGGCCGGACGGCCGGCTGGCCGCCTCGACCGATGCCATCCACCTCTACAGCGAGGCGGCGCGGCTCGCCTTTGCCGACCGCAACCAGTACGTGGCCGACGCCGACTTCGTCGAGGTGCCGGTGGTCGGCCTGCTGGACAAGGGCTATCTGGCCGAGCGGGGCCGCCTCATCGGCAACCGCTCCATGGGGGTGGCCCAGCCCGGCAAGCCGCCCCGTTCGCTCGCCCGTGGCCGGGATGCCACTCCAGAGCGCCCGTCCACCAGCCATGTCTCCATCGTCGACCAGGCGGGGATGGCGGTCTCCATGACCAGCTCCATCGAGGATGGCTTCGGCTCGCGGCTGATGGTCAACGGCTACCTGCTCAACAACCAGCTCACGGATTTCTCCTTCACCTCGGTGGATGCGGCCGGCCTGCCGGTGGCGAACCGGGTCGAGCCCGGCAAGCGCCCGCGCTCCTCCATGTCCCCCCTGCTGGTGTTTGACAAGCAGAGCGGCGAGCTCGAGATGAGCCTGGGCTCCCCCGGGGGCTCGGCCATCATCAACTACGTGGGCAAGGCGCTGCTGGGGACCCAGGACTGGGGGCTCAATCTGCAGCAGGCCATCGCGCTGCCGAACTTCGGCAGCCGCAACGGCCCCACCGAGCTGGAGCAGGGGCGCACGCCAGATGCCGTGGTTCAGGGGTTGAAAGCCAGGGGACACGAGATCCTGCTGGGCGAGCAGACCTCCGGGCTGCAGGGGGTGCAGCGCAATGCCGGTGGCTGGCTGGGCGCCGCCGACCCCAGGCGGGAGGGGATCGCCAGGGGCGACTAACCCGCCCTTTGCGCCCGTTTATCGCTGACGACGGAGGAGGGCCGCCTCCTCCGTGCCGTCGGCGGCAGGGTGAACCGCAGCGAAGAAAACAATCGCGGATTGATTTTTTCTGCCAAAAATTGCATTCAAGAGTCAGCCTTTCACTTTAAAACAATGCGTTACAGACATTTCCCGTCAAAATCCCTCTCAATCTTGGAATAATGTTGTCCTAGCCATAAAAATGCATTATTTTTCAATGGAAACGGCATCTGTTGTCCTCAAGAAAATGTCTTGATGCGGCCAACTTCTGTCTCTTTCGCCCCCTGCTCATTGACAGCTGCCCTCTTCCCCTTCGGGTGATCTGGTAGCCCCTGACTGCCATTAGCGAGGTGACGACATGGACCACTCACTCCCCCTTATCACGACCCTGGTTGGCGGCCTGGTGCTGGCCTATCTGCTTGGCATGCTGGCAAGCCGCCTGCGAGTCTCTCCCATGGTGGGCTATCTGGCGGCCGGCGTGGTGTGCGGTCCCTTCACCCCAGGCTATGTGGCCGATCTGCAGCTCGCCCCCGAGCTCGCGGAGATCGGCGTCATCCTGCTGATGTTCGGCGTCGGCCTGCACTTCTCCCTCAAGGATCTGCTGTCGGTCAAGCACATCGCCATCCCGGGGGCCATAGTCCAGATCACCCTGGCAACCCTGCTCGGGCTCGGCCTCTCCCAGTTGCTAGGCTGGAGCCTGACCGCCGGCCTGGTGTTTGGTCTGGCCCTCTCCACCGCCAGCACTGTGGTGCTGCTGCGCGCCCTGGAGAGCCGAGGCCAGATCGACACCAAGGAGGGGCGCATCGCCATCGGCTGGCTCATCGTCGAGGATCTGGTGATGGTGCTGGCCCTGGTGCTGCTCCCCATACTCGCGAACCTGCAGCAGGGGGGTGAGAGCCTGACCCTGGTCCAGGTGCTCGCCGACATTGGCCTGACCCTGGCCAAGGTGGCGGCCTTCATCACCCTGATGATCATCGGCGGACGCCGCCTCATCCCCTGGCTGCTGGCCCGCACCGCCGCCACCGGCTCCCGCGAGCTCTTCACCCTGGCCGTGCTCTCCTGTTCACTGGGCATCGCCTTCGGCGCCGTCAAGCTGTTCGGGGTCTCCTTCGCCCTCGGGGCCTTCTTCGCCGGGGTGGTGATGAACAGCTCCCACCTGAGCCACAAGGCCGCCAACGACACCCTGCCCCTGCAGGACGCCTTCGCCGTGCTCTTCTTCGTCTCGGTGGGCATGCTGTTCGATCCCGTCATCCTGTTGCGCGAGCCCCTGGCGGTGCTGGCCACCCTGTTCGTCATCGTGATCGGCAAGTCGGTGGCGGCCTTCGCCATCGTCCGGCTGTTTGGCCACAGCCGGCGTACGGCGCTGACCATCTCCGCCAGCCTGGCCCAGGTGGGGGAGTTCTCCTTCATCCTGATGGGGCTGGGGGTCATGCTCGGCCTGGTGCCGGCGGTGGCTCGTGATCTGGTGCTGATCGGCGCCTGCTTCTCCATCGTGTTCAACCCCCTGGTATTCAATCGGGTGGAGCGCTGGCTGAGCCGCCACCCCGAGCCGCAAACCGAAGACGTCGCCCCGCTCTGCCCGCTGCAAGGCCACGTGGTGGTGGTCGGCGCCGACGGCATCGGCACCCCGCTGATCCGTCAGTTGCACGAGCAGGGGCGAGAGATGGTGGTGATCGACTCGGATGAGCGGCTGCTGGCGCCCTGGCGAGCCCGGGGGATCACCTGTCTGGCCGGCCATCCTGTCCAGCCGGATCTGCTCGCGGCGGCCCTGCCCAATGCCAGCTGGCTGCTGATCACCCTGGAAGACAGCCTGCTGGCCGGCGAAATCGCCGCCATCGCGCGGGAACAGGGGGCTCTGCTGCAGATAGCCGCCTGCGCCCATCAGGGCGAAGAGGTGCATCATCTGCGGCTGCGCGGGGTCCATCGGGTGGTGCTGAGCGAGGAAGAGGCGGCGCGGCGCTTGTGCCATCTGGCGACACGCCTCCCCGCCGACCCGGCTCCGGCCTGACGCCCGCACGGCGAGGCCGGGGCTCACGCCGCAACCGCCCCAGAAAACGCAAGGCCACCCCCTGGGGTGGCCTTGTAGGTATCCGAGTCCGGGCAGGCGGGATCACACCCCCAGCCGATCGCGCAGGGTGTACCAGGCGGCGCCGGCGGCGGTGAAGGGGATACGGAACAGACGCCCCCCCGGGAAGGGGTAGTGAGGGAGCTTCGCGAACGCATCGAAGCGCTCCGCCTGACCGCTCAGCACCTCGGAGAGCAGCTTGCCCGCCAGATGGGTACAGGTCACGCCGTGGCCGCTGTAGCCCTGCATGTAGTAGATGTTGGGACCGATGCGGCCGAACTGCGGCAGACGCGACAGGGTCAGCAGGAAGTTGCCGGTCCAGGTGTACTCCACCTTGACGCCGGCCAGCTGGGGGAAGGTCTTCAGCATCTTGGGGATGATCAGTCGCTCGATGTCCGCCGGATCCCGCGCGCCGTAGACCACGCCGCCGCCATAGATGAGCCGGTGATCGGCGCTGGTGCGGTAGTAGTCGAGCAGGTAGTTGCAATCCTCGATGCAGTAGTTTTGCGGCAACAGCGAGCGGGCCCGCGCCTCCCCCAGCACCTCGGTGGCGATCACCTGGGTGCCGCAGGGCATGCTCTTGCCGGCGAGCTCGGGCACCAGGTTGCCGAGGTAGGCGTTGCCCGCCACGACGACATAACGCGCCTTCACCGCCCCCTTGGCGGTCTTGACCAGGGCGGGCTGACCCGGGGTGATGCTGGTGACGGCGGACTGCTCGAAGATCTGCCCCCCCTGCATGCGGATGGCCTCCGCCTCCCCCAGAGCCAGGTTGAGGGGGTGGATATGGCCGCCGCTCTTGTCCAGCAGCGCGCCGACGTAGCGATCGCTCGCCACCACCTCGCGTACCCCGTCGGCATCGAGCAGCTCCAGCTTGTCGTTGCCCCACTTCTCCCAGCGAGCCTGCTGCGCCTTGAGCTCGTGCAACTGCTTCTCGGTCTCGGCGGCGAAGACCCCCCCCTCACGCAGATCGCACTGGATGTTGTAGCGCTTGATCCGCTCGCGGATGATCTGGCCTCCCTCAAACAGCATGGAGCCGAGCAGCCTGGCCTGTTCCGGCGGGCAATTCGCTTCTATGGTGTCGATGTCGCGGCTGTAGGAGTTGACGATCTGGCCGCCGTTGCGACCGCTGGCGCCAAAGCCCACCCGGGCCGCCTCCAGCACCACCACCTTGTAGCCCTTCTCCACCAGGTGCAGGGCGCTGGAGAGGCCGGTGTAGCCCGCGCCTATGATGCAGACGTCGCACTCCAGCTGCTCGGTGAGCGTGGGATAGGGGGCGTGCTTGTTGGCACTGGCTGCGTAGTAACTGTTTACATGTTCGGTCATGATCCCTGTTTCCTTACCGGTTCTTTTCCAACACGAGTCGTTGTTCACATTAAAAACTGGCCGGGGTATGGGCGCTGACGATGCGGCAGGTCTCCCCCGACGGATTGCTGAAGCTGTGGGGCTCGCCGGTGTCGATGACGTAGCTGTCCCCGGCGCACAGTTCATAGGTCTGGCCCGCCAGGGTCAGCAGCACGGATCCTTCCAGCACGGTACCCACCTCTTCCCCCTGGTGCTTCACCACCCCCCCGGTGTCCGTGCCGGGGGCATAGGTCTCCAGCATGAAGCCGAGCTGACGCCGGTTGTTGCCGTTGTGCACCAGCTTCATGGAGACCCCCTGGCTGCCCAGCTCGATGAGCTGCTCCGCCTTGATCACCACGCTCGGCGTCTGCTGCTCCTCCTCGGCGAAGAAGCGCGACAGCGGCAGCTCGTAGACGCTGAGCAACTTCTGCAGCGAGGCCACCGAGGGGCTCACCTTGTTCTGCTCTATCATGCAGATGGCGCCGTGGGTCAGGCCGCTCAGCTCGGCCGCCCGGCGCTGGGAGAAGCCGAGCCGCCGGCGGATCTGGGCGAGGCGCTCGCCCATGCTCTTGTCCATCTCTTTGTCGGCCAAGGGGTTATCCGTCATGGTCCGCCACTGGACCTCTCCCCGGGGGTGCTGCATCGCCTGTCTCCTTCCATGGTCATTCGAATACCTGGTGACGACTGGTTAATATAGTGCGTCAGCGCCCTTGGCCTGTTCACTATCCTGCACAACCCTAGCCGTTCATTATTTTGCACACTTGGGGCGATAAAAAACGCCACAGTCGCGCCATCAGCCCCATTTCTAGCATGCCACGCACCATGCACTCAAATATATTTAACACTTGAAAAACATTTCGGCTCACTTTATGGTCGTTACGTGCTTATTATTCTATACGGTGGCACCCCGACATGCGTGAGCCACCCAGACCCACAATCGAGGCTTCCTATCTATGTCAGCATCACAACCCGCTCTCTCCCTGATCAAGTCCCTTGCCTATATAGACGGTCGCTGGTGCGAGGCCAGGGACGGGCGCCGGTTCGAGGTCCTGAACCCGGCGACCGGCCAGCCCATCACCCAGGTGCCCGACATGGACGGGGAGGACACCCGGCTCGCCATCGAAGCGGCCCACGCGGCCCAGCCCGCCTGGGCGGCCCTCACCGCCAAGGAGCGCAGCAGCCGGCTCCAGGCATGGTTCGAGCTCATCATGGCCAACCAGGAGGAGCTCGCCCGCATCATGACCTGCGAGCAGGGCAAGCCGCTGGCGGAGGCCAAAGGAGAGGTGGCCTACGGCGCCAGCTTCATCCAGTGGTTCGCGGAAGAGGGCAAGCGCGCCTATGGCCGCACCATACCCGGCTTCTCCGGCGATAGGCGCCTGGCCACCATCAAACAGCCGGTGGGCGTGGTCGCCGCCATCACCCCCTGGAACTTCCCCATCGCCATGATCACCCGCAAGGCGGGGCCGGCCCTGGCCGCCGGCTGCACCATCGTCATCAAGCCCGCCGCCGAGACCCCGCTCTGCGCCCTGGCCCTGGCGGCCCTGGCGGAGCAGGCGGGCATCCCCGCCGGGGTCATCAACATCGTCACCAGCCATCAGGCGAGCGCGGTGGGCGACGAGCTGTGCAGCAACAAGACGGTGCGCAAGCTCTCCTTCACCGGCTCCACCCGCATCGGCAAGCTGTTGATGCGCCAGTGCGCCGACACCATGAAGCGGCTCTCCCTCGAGCTCGGCGGCAACGCCCCCTTCATCGTGTTTGACGATGCGGATCTCGACGCCGCCGTGGCCGGGGCCCTGGCCTCCAAGTACCGCAACGCGGGCCAGACCTGCGTCTGCGCCAACCGCATCCTGGTGCAGGCCGGGGTCTATGACGCCTTCGCAGACAAGCTGGCGGCCGCGGTGCGGGACTTCAAGGTGGGGGACGGCATGGGGGAAGGCACCCAGATAGGCCCGCTCATCAACCCGGCCGCCGCCAGCAAGGTGGCCGAGCTGGTGCAGCAATCGGTCGCCGCCGGTGCCCGGGTGCTGGTGGGCGGCGAAGCCCACCCCGCCGGCCCGCTCTTCTACCGCCCCACCATCCTCACCGGGGTCGGCAAGGGTAACCCCATCCTGGACGAGGAGATCTTCGGGCCCGTCGCCCCCCTGGTGCGCTTCGAGACCGAGGATGAGGCCATCGCGCTCGCCAACGACACCCCCTATGGCCTGGCCGCCTACTTCTATGGCCGCGACATCGCCCGCGTCTGGCGGGTGGCCGAGCGGCTGGAATACGGCATGGTGGGCATCAACGAGGGGATCATCTCGACCGAGCTGGCCCCCTTCGGCGGCATCAAGGAGTCGGGGCTGGGCCGGGAAGGGGCGGCCGAGGGGCTGGAGGAGTACCTCGAGACCAAATACCTCTGCTTCGGCGGCATCCGCTAGGCAGCCACACCTTGCGCCGGCGGCCGGGCCCCTGCATCAGGCCCGCCATCCGCCGGCGCAGCCATATCGGTCAACAAGGACGAAGTGAGTGCTCCCAAGGGGCCTCGCCACATTGAGACAGGGGCCCGTGCCCCTCAGGGAGGAAAGATGAGTCATTCAAGCAACAACCAGGGCTGGCAGGCCCGCCGCGAAGCGGCCGTGGTACAGGGGGTCGGCACCCTGCTGCCGGTCTTCATCGACCGGGCGCACAACGCCGAGCTGTGGGACGTGGAGGGCAACCGCTACATCGACTTCGCCTCCGGCATCGCCGTGCTCAACACCGGCCACAACCACCCCAAGGTGGTGGCGGCGGTGCGCGCCCAGCTGGAGAAGTTCAGCCACACCTGCTTCCAGGTCACCCCCTACCCCGGCTACATCGAGCTGGCGGAAAAATTGAATGCCCTGGTGCCGGGGCCGACCCCCAAGCGCACCCTCTTCCTCTCCACCGGTGCCGAGGCGGTGGAGAACGCCATCAAGATCGCCCGCGCCCACACCGGTCGCAGCGGCACCATCGCCTTCAAGGGGGGCTTCCACGGCCGCACCATGATGGGGATGGCGCTCACCGGCAAGGTGGTGCCCTACAAGACCGGCTTCGGCCCCTTCCCGGGCGAGGTCTATCACCTGCCCTTCCCCGCCGACTACCTGGGGGTGAGTGAGGCGGACGCCCTGGCCGCCCTTGAGCTCTGCTTCAGCGCCGACATCGAGCCGGGCCGGGTGGCCGCCATCATCATAGAGCCGGTGCAGGGCGAGGGGGGCTTCTACGTCGCCTCCCCGAGCTTCCTGCAGAAGCTGCGCAGCGTGTGCGATCAGCACGGCATCCTGCTCATCTGCGACGAGATCCAGAGCGGCTTCTGTCGCACCGGCAAGACCTTCGCCACCGAATATGCCGGCATAGAGCCGGACATCATGACACTCGCCAAGAGCCTGGCCGGCGGCTTCCCCCTCTCCGCCGTGGTGGGCAAGAGCGACATCATGAACGCCGCCAAGCCGGGCGGCCTCGGCGGCACCTATGCCGGCTCCCCCATCGCCTGCGCCGCCGCCCTGGCGGTGCTCGAGGTCATCGAGGAGGAGCGTCTGAACCAGCAGGCCCTGGCCCAGGGCGAGCAGATCAAGGCGCGCCTGCACAAGCTGGCGACGCGGTTCGACTGCATCGGCGACATCCGCGGTCCCGGCGCCATGGTGGCCATGGAGCTGGTCAAGGGAGGCGACGCCAGCCGGCCGGATCCCGACCTCACCAGGCGACTGGTGGCCGAGGCGGGCAAGCGCGGTCTGGTGCTGCTGGCCTGCGGCGTGCGCGGCAACGTGATCCGCTTCCTGGCCCCCCTGACCGCCCCGGCGGCCATCGTCGACGAGGGGCTGGACCTGCTCGAGCAGGCCCTGCTCACCGCCCTGGATTAGCCAGGGAGAGAGCGCCGCGCCTGAGTGCAAAAAAATGCGTTTTTGCCTCCTTGATATGCTTGTCAAGGGGGCAGCACGAATGCACAATGCGCCTCCGCTTCAAAGGACCGTCCGCTCATCGCAGCCCGGTTCTTTTTTTGCGGCAAACAAATCCATAACGAGGCCGGAACCGACCGGAAATGATAGCGAGATGGACAGCCATCTCACGACACCGCTTCTTCGATGAGGAACACCATGGGGCATTTCACCGCTTTCCTGCCGGCCTGCGCCGGTCTGCGCCACTCGTCTGTGCAACAGACCGGCGCCCCCACTGCACAGGATGACGCCGCCGTCAGCCTGATCCCCTCGGTCCGGACAGGGGAGAACGCATGATGAATGCCCACCCCGTCGGCCTGAAAAAGAGCCTGAAACTCTGGCACGTGGTCATCATGGGTCTGGCCTATCTGACCCCCATGGCCGTGTTCGACACCTTCGGCATCGTCACCGAGATCACCGAAGGCCATGTGCCCACCGCCTACCTGTTCGCCCTGGTCGGCATGCTGTTCACCGCCATGAGCTACGGCCACCTGGTGCGCAAGTTCCCCTCGGCAGGCTCCGCCTACACCTATGCCCAGAAGGTGTTTCACCCCTATGTGGGCTTCATGGTGGGTTGGGTCTCCCTGCTCGACTACATGTTCATGCCGATGATCAACATGCTGCTGGCCAAGATCTACATGGAGGCCCTGTTCCCGAACGTGGAGCCCTGGACCTACATCCTGGCCCTGACCGCCGTCATGACCTTCCTGAACCTGCGCGGCATCAAGCTGGTGGCGAACTTCAACAGCCTGATCGTCATCATGCAGTTCAGCATCATCGCCGTCTTCATCGGCCTCATCGCCTGGGGCGTTGCCCATGGCGAGGGGCTCGGCACAGTGGCGAGCAGCCGTCCCTTCTTCTCGGATCAGATGGCCCTGGTGCCCCTGTTCACCGGTGCCTCCATCCTCTGCCTGTCGTTCCTGGGCTTCGACGCCATCAGCACATTGTGCGAGGAGACCCCGAACGCAGACCGGGTGATCCCCCGCGCCATCGTGCTGACCGCGCTCATCGGCGGCGTGCTCTTCATCTCCGTCTCCTACTTCCTGCAGCTGTTCTTCCCGGACATCTCCCGCTTCCAGCAGCCGGATGCGGTGCTGCCGGAGATCGCGCTCTACGTCGGCGGCAAGCTGTTCCAGGCGGTGGTGCTGGTCTGCACGACCGTGGCGGTGCTCGCCTCCGGGCTCGCCTCCCACGCCGGGGTGTCGCGCCTGCTCTACGTGATGGGGCGGGATCGCGCCCTGCCGAGCCGTTTCTTCTCCTACATCCACCCCAGGTGGCAGACCCCGGCTCTGAACGTGCTGCTGGTGGGGGCTCTGGCGCTCTCCGCCGTGTCGTTCGACCTGGAGATGGCGCTGGCCCTGATCAACTTCGGCGCCCTGGTGGCCTTCACCTTCGTCAACCTGGCGGTGATCGCCCACTTCTACGTCAAGCTCGGCCACAACAAGACGCTGCGGGATCACCTGGTGTTCCTGGCCCTGCCGCTGTGCGGCGCCGCCTGCATCGGGGTGCTCTGGCTCAACCTCGAACCCTCCTCCTTCGAGCTGGGGCTGATCTGGGCCGCCCTCGGCGCCCTCTACCTGCTGCTGCGCCTGACGGTGTTCCGGGTTCCCCTCGGCCGGCCGGAGACCGATCTCTCCTGATAGCGCCCTTCCCCCCAACGAGCCCGCCCGGTGCGGGCTCTTTTCCGGATAATCCGGGCCACTGTCCCCCCGCCCCACCCCTTCGGTCACGACCGCTGCGCACACCCGATGACGGGGTTGACTCCGGTCAACAAAATCCCCGTTTGCGGCCTTTTTCCCTTGTCTCCGTCCCCCCCTGAGGGCACAATACGGCGCCCCTTGAGAGCCGATGTTGTTACGACATCGGTTCTTTGCTTTTTTGGGGCACACCACCATCCACCAAGAGGCCGGACCTTGTGCCGGAATTGATACCGAGATTGCCGGGCAATCTCCCGACGTTGTGAGGAAAAACATGGGGCATTTCACTGCTTTCCTGCCGGTCCCCGCCGGCGTGCGCCACGCATCTGTGTCACAGACAGGCGCCCCCTGTGTCCAGGAGCGCGCTGCCGCGTCCCTGATCCCGTCCCCCTTCGCCTCCCGGGCGTTCGCAGAGGAGAAAGCGTGATGGCCGGCGCCAAGCTGCTCAAGACGCTCACCCTGTTCCAGGTGGTGGTGATGGGTCTGGCTTACCTCACCCCCATGGCGGTGTTCGATACCTTCGCCATCGTCGGCGACATCACCGATGGCCGCGTGGCCACCGCCTACCTGCTGGCGCTCGGCGGCATCCTGCTCACCGCCTTCAGCTACGGCCACCTGGTGCGCAAGTTCCCCTCGGCGGGCTCCGCCTACACCTATGCCCAGAAGGTGTTCAACCCCTATGTGGGCTTCATGGTGGGCTGGTCCTCCCTGCTGGACTACATGTTCATGCCGATGATCAACATCCTGCTGGCCAAGATCTACCTGACCGCCATGTTCCCGAACGTGGAGCCCTGGATCTTCATCTTCGGCCTGGTGACCGTGATGACCTTCCTGAACCTGCGCGGCATCAAGCTGGTGGCGAACTTCAACGGCGTCATCGTCTTCATCCAGATCGCCATCATCGTCACCTTCCTCGGCCTCATCGCCTGGGGCCTGAGCCATGGCGAGGGGGCTGGCACCCTGGTGAGCAGCCGTCCGTTCCACGTGGAGTCCGCCAGCATGCTGCCGCTGTTCACCGGCGCCACCATCTTGTGCTTCTCCTTCCTCGGCTTCGACGGCCTGAGTTCGCTGTCGGAGGAGACCCCGAACGCCGGCAAGGTGATCCCCCGCGCCATCGTGCTGACGGCACTGATCGGCGGCATCATCTTCGTCACCGTCTCCTACAGCCTGCAGCTCTTCTTCCCGGATCTGGCCCGCTTCAAGGAGCCGGACGCCGTGCTGCCTGAGATCGCGCTCTACGTGGGTGGCACCCTGTTCCAGAGCATCGTGCTGGTCTGCACCACGGTGGCGGTACTCGCCTCCGGCATGGCGGCCCACGCCGGGGTGTCGCGCATCCTCTACGTGATGGGGCGCGATCGCATGATCCCGGAGCGGGTGTTCGGCTACATCCACCCCACCTGGCGCACCCCGGCCATCAACGTGCTACTGGTGGGGGCCCTGGCGCTCTCCGCGGTGTCGTTCGATCTGGACATGGCGCTGGCCCTGGTGAACTTCGGCGCCCTGG
The DNA here is from genome assembly GCF_040908055.1 of Aeromonas sp. R7-4. Taxonomy (NCBI): domain Bacteria; kingdom Pseudomonadati; phylum Pseudomonadota; class Gammaproteobacteria; order Aeromonadales; family Aeromonadaceae; genus Aeromonas; species Aeromonas sp. R7-4. The sequence goes on along the minus strand of NZ_JBFODA010000031.1, from coordinate 244,328 downwards.
TGGCCTTCACCTTCGTCAACCTGTCGGTGATAGGCCAGTTCTGGGTGCGCGAGCAGCGCAACAAGAGCCTGAAGGACAACCTGCTGTTCCTGGTGCTGCCCCTGCTCGGCGCCGCCACCATAGGGGCGCTCTGGATCAATCTGGAGCAGAGCTCCCTGGAGCTGGGCCTCATCTGGGCGGGGATCGGGGTGGCCTACCTCTTCCTGCGGATCGCGGTGCTGCGCATCCCCTTCCGTCAGTACGAGGAGGCGGCCGACGGCCAGTAAGCCGCGGCGATCGGCCAAACAGAAGGGGAGCCCATGGCTCCCCTTCTTGCATCCAGACATCCGCCGCGCGAACAATCAGCCCTGATTGATGACCGCAGTGGCGGCGGCCTTGACCGGATCCTTGGCCACGGCCTTCACGTTCTGCTCGGTCTGGTTGACCTTCTGCCGGGTCGCCTTCAGTTCCTCGTTGGTCTCCTTGAAGCCGGAGGTCTTCTTGTCCAGCGTGTCCGTGGCACTCTTCTTCGCCTCTTTCAGCCCGGCCGTCTGCTTGTCCACCACCGCCGAGGTGCTCTTCTTCACCTCGGTGGCCGCCTTCTCCTTCTGCTGGCGCACCAGCTTGTCGGCATCGCAGTTGCCCTTGACCCCCAGGGTGGCGTTCATCGCCTCGTTCCTGACCGCCTTGTCGAGGTTGCATTCGGACTTGAACACGCCAGCCTGCGCACCGGCAGACAGCAGACCCAGGGAAAGACACAACACCCATGCTTTCATAACAGCACCACTCTCGTTGAAGGAAAGGGTCAGCATATAACCCTGGGCGCACGGTGCAAGGCGCCCGTCGGGTTGTGGGCCGGATGGCGCCCTAATCCGGCTGGCTCCGACACTTTCTGTCAGCACCCGGCCGCAGGCACCGCCCTGAGAGATGTCATCAAACCATCATAAAAGTGTCACTTTGTCATATTTCTGTCATGGAGCACTGCTCTAATGCGCCCGTCCCATTCAACGCAGCACGTCCCAAGAGGCCACATGCACAGCACCGCTTCTTCCACACCGCACGAGTCCCGCGCGACCAGTCCATTGTTCAACTGGCTGGCGGTGATCACCCTCGTCTACCTGATCCTGGTCGCCGTCGGCGCCGTCTCCCACGGCTTCAAGGGCTTCTCCGGTGGCGCCGAGGGCGCGGCCCAGATCTTCGCGTTTGCCAACAACCCCTTCGTGGCCCTGCTGCTCGGCATCCTGGCCACGGCCCTGGTGCAGTCCTCCAGCACGGTCACCTCGGTGATCGTCGGCCTGGTGGCCGGCGGCCTGCCCATGGGCATGGCCATCCCCATGGTGATGGGGGCCAACCTCGGCACCACCATCACCAACACCATCGTCTCCCTCGGCCACATCCGGGACAGGGGCGAGTTTCGCCGCGCCTTCGCCGCTGCCACGGTGCACGACTTCTTCAACCTGCTGGCGGTCTTCATCTTCCTGCCGCTGGAGCTGATGTTCGGTCTGCTGCAAAAGAGCGCGGAAGGGATCGCCGGCCTGCTGCTGGGCTCCACCGACCTGTCCATGAAGGGGATGGACTTCATGAAGCCCCTCATCTCCCCGTCCCTGGATCTCATCGACGGTGCCGTCGCCTTCCTGCCGGGCAAGGGGGCATCCATCGCCACCATCGTCATCGGCATCCTGCTGATCCTGTTCTGCGTCACCGCCCTCGGCAAGGTGCTGCAACGGGTCATGGTGGGCCGCGCCAAGGAGCTGCTGCACAAGGCCCTGGGCCGCGGTCCGCTGACCGGCATCGCCTCCGGCACCCTGGTCACCGTCATGGTGCAGTCCTCCTCCACCACCACCAGCCTGATGATCCCCCTGGCCGGCGGCGGCGTGTTCAACACCCGCCAGCTCTACCCCTTCACCCTGGGGGCCAACATCGGCACCACCATCACGGCCCTGCTGGCCGCCACCGCCATCAGCGGCGCCGGAGCCCAGCTGGCCCTGACCATCGCTTTGGTGCACGTGCTGTTCAACCTGTTTGCCGTGGTGCTCATCTACGGGGTGCCCTTCCTGCGGGAGCTGCCCATCCGGGCCGCCGAGACCCTGGCCCGGGTCGGCAGCGAGAACAAGCTGCTGGCGCTGGGTTACGTGGGCGGGCTCTTCTTCGCCCTGCCCGCCCTGATGATGGTAGCGGTCAAGTAACGGCACGACGGCCGGGGGAGGCGCCGCAGCCCCCGGCACATTGCCCGCCCGGTCACATCCCCCGGCATCCCCCCTCGCCCTCCCTCCCCGGCTGGGATAAGATGCGCCCTTCATGGCATGTAAGGAAAACCCGATGAAATTCATTCTGATCGCGCTGCTGGTTGCCGGCGTCGCCTACTACTTCTATTCGAGCAGCAACAACAGGAAGCTGGCGGAAGAGAACGTGCGCAAGGGCGCCGAGTTCCTCGCCGGCAACAAGGAGAAGCCCCTGGTGACCACCACGGCTTCCGGCCTGCAGTACGAGGTGCTGACCCCGGGCACCGGCACCGTCCACCCCACCGCCACCAGCAAGGTGAAGGTGCACTACGAGGGCAAGCTGCTGGACGGCACAGTGTTCGACAGCTCCATCGCCCGTGGCGAGCCCATCGAGTTCGGCCTGAACCAGGTGATCAAGGGCTGGACCGAAGGGGTGCAGCTGATGGTGGAAGGGGAGAAGACCCGCTTCTACATCCCCGCCAACCTGGCCTACGGCGATCGCGCCGCCGGCAAGATACCGCCGGGATCCGTGCTGATCTTCGATGTGGAACTGCTGGGCATTCAGTGACGCCCTCCGGCAAGATCCCACTGGGTACAGTCCTCATCTTCGACATGGAGCTGCTGGGCATTCAGTAACCCCCCTTCGTCACGGCAACAAGGCCGGCGCATTGCGCCGGCCTTGTTGTTTCTGTTCCTGTCGTTGCCGCCCGCCATCTCAGCTCCAGGACTATCAACCCAAGGTGAACAGTGCTTACACATTGCACTGGATTGTTAACTCCACTCCCGGGGCAGATAATGACCTCATCGTCAGCGGCCCAGCCCCTGACCCGTTTATCGCGGTGCCGGCCAAGCGGGCCCACACCGCCAACAAGGAGTCTCGCCATGGCTATCGCCCCCGTCTGGTTCATCTCTCACGGCGCCCCGGATCTGGTCCTGCGCGACCAGCCTGCGACCCAATTTCTCAAGACCCTGCGCCTTGGGGATATCAAGGGGCTGGTGGTGCTCTCGGCCCACTGGTTCAGCCGAAGCGAGCCGCAGATCAACGTCGAGCCCAGCCCGGCCTTGATGTACGACTTCTACGGCTTCCCCGAGCCTCTCTATCGGATCCGCTGGCCCGCCAGGAGCCCCCAGTGGCTGCAAGAGGCGGTGAGCGATCAGCTGCTGCTGGCCGGCCTGCCCGCCACCCCGGTCAGGCGCGAACTGGATCACGGGGTCTGGTCGCCCCTCTCCCTGATGGATCCCCACAGCGAGATCCCCCTGGTGCAGCTCTCCCTGCCCGCCGGCTTCGGCCCCGGCCAGCTGTGGCGGCAGGGAGAGGCGCTGCAGAGCCTGCGCGAGCAGGGGATCGGCATCCTCGCCTCCGGTGCCATCACCCACAACCTGCGCGCCCTCGGGCCGGACGGCGCTCCCGTCCCCCTGTGGGCGAGCCAGTTCGCCCGCTGGCTGGAGCAGGCCATGGAGGAGGGGGACAGGGAGGCGCTGGAGGATTACCGCGCCCGCGCCCCCGGGGCGGTGGAGTCCCACCCCCACGACGATCACCTGCGCCCGCTGTTCGTGGCGCTGGGGGCCGCCGGCACCGACAGGCCCCGGAAGCTGCACGACAGCTGGGACTACGGCAGCCTCTACATGGGGGCCTACAGGTTCGGGTGAGCGAGGGACGCGACGGGGGTGTCCGGCGGGTGGCCAGGCCGTCGACCGGGCGCCTTTTTATGGGGGGGATGAGCCCAAATAAGGGACTCGTTATAGCCGTTTTCCGGTAGAATGGCCGCCTTTGAACAAGACCGGGCAGGGATGACTGTCGCGTCGGGTGGCATGATGAACCTCTATCGATCACTGATCCTGCTCTGTCTGCTGTGCCTGCAACCGGTGCAGGCCTTGACCCTCTACAGCCGCCACGCTCCCGAGATCCTCCCGCCCCGCTGGACAGACGCCGAGCTGGCGTGGTTGCGGCAGACCCCGCAACTGCGGGTCGGCCTCCTGCAGCACGACTATCGCCCGTTCAGCATGATCATCGCGCAGCAGCGTTTCGAGGGCCTCTGCGCCGATTATCTCGATCTCCTGGCAAGGACCCTGCAAAAACCCCTGGAGCTGCGCACCTTTCCGGACAAGGCGCACCTGCTGCGCGCCCTGCGCCAGGGGGAGATCCACCTCGCCAGCCTCGGCAACCTGACCCTGGCGGACACGGACAGCAGCGGCATCCGCCTGAGTGTCCCCTACTTCAGTGCCCCCCTCATCTTCTCGACCCCCAAAGCCCATCAGGGGCCTCTGCTGACACCGGGGCAGCGCGTCGCCGCCGTCCAGGGGCAGATCGACGTGCAGAGGTTCAAGCGCTACTACCCCACCCTCACCCTGGCGACCTACCCCTCCAACGCGGAGGCCTTCGACGCCGTCTTCTTCGGCCGCCAGGACGTGCTCTTGGGGGATGCCCACTCCATGCACTACCTCAACAGCGAGCGCTTCGACTACCTGCGCCAGCGCGGCGAGGCCCCGCCCGAGCTGGCGCCTGCGGATTTCCGCTTCGCCATGCCGGCCCACCCCCTCGCGCTGTCGAGCCTGGTCGACAAGAGCCTGAAGGCGATCGGCGAGGGCACCCGCAATGCCGTCTTCACCCAGTGGAACGGGCCCATTCGCGACATGAACGACAGGGCGAGCGATCTCTATGACGCCGCCGAGCGGGCCTGGATCCGGCGCTCGCCCCCCATCAGGGTGTGGCTGATGGACAACCTCTACCCCTATGGCGCCCTGGATCACGACGGCCAGCTCACCGGCATGACGGTCGACATGCTGGCCAGGGTGGGCAAACGCTCCGGCCTTCGCTTCGAGTTCGTGAGCGCAGACTCCGAGCGCCAGCTGGCGAAGGCCATGCAGTCAGGCGCCATCGACCTTATCGGCGCCATCTCGCGGCCCGTGGCCGAGGGCTACGGCCTGCGTCCCTCGGCTCCCTATGCCGCCGACGACATCTACGTGATCCTCACCCGCCAGGAGGTATCCGCCATCGACACCCTGCAGAGCCTGGCAGGAAAGACGGTGGGGATGACCCGCCATACCCCCCTCGCCGGGCGGCTAGGTCGCAGCCGTATCACCATTGTGGAGAACGCCGAAGAGGCCATGCAGGCGGTCGAGCGGGGCAGGCTGGACGCCGCCATAGTGCCGCTCTACTTTGCCCGCCACGCGCTGGAGAACGATCCGCAGACCCGGCTGCGCATCGCCGGTCCCGCCGACGAGGAGCCGATCCGGATGGGATTTGCCAGCCTGCGCGACCAGGGGATGCTGATGGGGATCCTCGACAAGACCATTCTCGCCATCCCCCCCAACGAGCTGGCCATGATGAGCTACGAGTGGCGCAACCGCAAACTGCCGGTGCCCGGCTTCATGGAGCGCCACGCCCACGCCTTCTACCTGCTGTTTGCCGTGCTGTTCGCCCTGGCGCTGGTGCTGCTCTACCGCAACCTCATGCTCAAGCGGCTCGCCAGCTCGGAGCAGGCCTCCCGCCAGCAGCTGGAGGCCCACGTCAGGTTCATCCGGGCGCTGGGGGAGAGCCTGCCCCACCCCATCGTCGTGCGGGACAAGGGTGGCAAGGTATTGCTGTGCAACAGCAAGTACCTGAGCCAGCTCGGTGCCCGGCCGGAAGCCGTCATGGGCCAGCCCTTAGCCCGGGGGCTGGCGGGGCTGATCGATGACCAGAGCATCGCGGTGCTGGAGCAGGATTTCGCCAGGGTGCTGCGGGAGGGTCGGCCCGTCTTTGCCGATCGCCTCTTCCACCGGCAGGGGGAGCAGACCGACATCTACCACTGGATGGTGCCCTACTTCGATGGTGACGGGACCATCAGCGGGGTGATCGACGGCTGGATCGACATCACGGAGCGCAAGCGGCTGGAAGAGGCCCTGCGTCAGGCCAAGCTGCAGGCCGACAGCGCCAGCCGGGCCAAGAGCGATTTCCTCGCCACCATGAGCCACGAGATCCGCACCCCCATGAACGCCATCCTCGGCATGCTGGAGCTGGCCACCGAGGATCCCGCCCTCAGCCGCCACAGCGGCGAGTGGCTGCGCATCGCCGCGGACTCGGCGCACGGCCTGCTGGATCTGCTCGGGGACAGCCTGGATATCGCCAGCATAGAGGCGGGCCAGATGACTTTGACGCCCGTGCCCTGCGCGCTCACGCCGCTGCTGGTGTCGGTGACCCGGGTGTTCAGGGGCATGGCCGAGCAGAAGGGGCTGGCCTATGACGTCAGGCTGCCCGACTCTCCCCTGCCGCAGGTGCTGATCGATCCCCTTCGCCTGCGCCAGATCCTCTTCAACCTCATCGGCAACGCCATCAAGTTCACCGAACAGGGCCGGGTCAGCATCACGGCAACCCTGAACGATGGCGCACACCAGCCCCCGGTGCTGCACCTGACCATCACCGACACCGGGGTCGGCATTGCGGCAGACAAACTGCCCCAACTCTTCACCCCCTTCTACCGCGCCCACGGCCAGGGCCACTTCCCGGGCAGCGGCCTGGGTCTGAACATCGCCCGCATACTGTGCCAAATGATGGGGGGAGAGATAGGCGTCCACAGCCGGGTCGGCGAGGGCACCCGCCTCGAGATCAGGCTGCCCCTGACGCTGGCGGAGCACGACCCCCTCCCGGCGCCGGCCCTGGTACCCGCCCTCCCCCAGGCGCCGTCGACCCGGCTGCGCATCCTGGTGGTGGATGACAACCACGCCAACCAGACCCTGCTGCGCCAGCAGCTCAAGCACCTGGGGCACGACGTCAGCGTGCGCAGCAACGGGCTGGAGGCCCTGCGCGCCGTCGCCAGCCACTCCTTCGATCTCGTCATCACCGACTGCCAGATGCCGGTCATGGACGGCTTCGAGCTGACGCGCAACCTGCGTGCCCGCGGCCATGAGCTGCCCGTCTGGGGCTTCACCGCCCATGCCCAGCCCAGGGAGCGGGAACTCTGCCTCGCCGCCGGCATGAACGACTGCCTGTTCAAGCCCATCGGCCTCGCCCGCCTGCGGGCGGCGCTGGCCGGGCTGGAGCCCTCGCCCTGACGGGCATGCCGTCCCCCAGGGCGCCGGGGCCTTGGCCCTGAGTCTGGAAACACGCCCAATAAAAAAGACAGCCAAGGCTGTCTTTTTTCACTGCTGGAGCGGAGTCAGTAGAAGATCCGCTCCCCTCGCTCGCTCATCTTGAGCCACACCGGCTTGGTGCTGGTCTTGTTCCAGATGCGGTGCAGGTAGCTGTAAAAACGGGCGCGATCGCGGCGAAACAGCATCACCGGGAAGGCGAGCAGACCCGCCATCAGGACGAAGATGCGGCGAAGGATTATCTGAGTCAGAGAGAAGGGATGAAACATGATATAACGCCTCACTGGTAAGACCACTGAACAAAGATTACTCCACAAGCTGTAGGATTACTACACCGCAATGGCCATTTTTTTGTAAAAAAATGGCTAAAAAGCCATAAAATGAAATTGGGTTACATTTTTTAACCAAAAAACAACAAGCGTGGCAAAAAGCGACGACTGGACCAGAGTTAACGGGGGGATGGGAACGACGGGGAGAGAAGAGGATGAGACTCGCGGATGTGGCGCTCCTGAGCGTGCTGGGACTGCTCGCCTGGAGCCAGTGGCAGGAGTGGCGGCTCAATCGCGCCGACGCCATCGACATCGCCTATCACGGCGTGCCCACCGTCAGCCTGTGGCAGTGCGCGATCCTGACCCAGCGCATGACCGCCCTGGCCGAGCACGGCGGTGAACTGGCGTTCAGGTTCCGGGGGGAGGCGCTGATCGAGATGGAACACCATCTGCACAAAGAGTGGCAACGACAGGGGTGCGATCGACTCGCCGAGCAGCCATGATCTTGGCGCACGGGATGTGCAATCTCTTGCTTCAGCTTGCCGCTGACTGGGAAAACAGGGGGAAGATGGAGGCACGTTCCGGAGTCGAACCGGACTAAACGGATTTGCAATCCGCTGCATAACCGCTTTGCTAACGCGCCATGCTGACAAGGCATTGCCTTGAGAGTGATATCCATCGTTGGTGCGATGGAGAATTGGAGCGGGAAACGAGACTCGAACTCGCGACCCCGACCTTGGCAAGGTCGTGCTCTACCAACTGAGCTATTCCCGCATGACTGCTTGCGTGCCAGTTGCCTGACAACGAGGCGCATTATACGTACCCCGAGCCCGGGCACAACCCTTTTTTATGACTTTGCGCGCTTTTTCGGAGCGTTTGCTCAGGCTTTGAACGCCTTGGTCGAAAATCCCGCCATTCCCTGTGACCCGGCGAGCGAATTTCAGATAAAGCCATTGAAATAGTTAGCCTTTAGTCAGAAACTCGTCGCGCTTAGTAACCGGATTCTCAATTGAAAATCGCGCGATGAAATGGATCTTCAGGCCTCGTGGGCTCAGACCCCAGCTGATGCTGGCTTTCTTCATGTTGGGCCTGGTGCCCTTCCTGGTCGTCACCCTGTTTTTCCTCTATAGCCACGGCAAGGATCTCACCACCCAGACCTCCAATCACCTGGTGTCGGTGCGCAACATCAAGAAGAGCCAGCTGGAAGACTACTTCGACAACCTCAGGGAGCAGATCATCAACTTCTCCCAGCAGGACTTTGCCGGCAACAGTATCGGCCGTTTCTACGGCTTCACCGGCGCCTTCGAAAAGCTCGGCACCACCCCCCAGGAGGCCCGCGCCCGCGCCCAGGCCCGCTATGTGCCCGGCTCCTGGGATCAGCTGCAAAAACCCGACAGCACCAGCGACATCGAGCCCTCCATCAGCGCCCTCATCCTGGCGGACGAGATGTATGGCCGGGTCCACCAGCGCTTCCACCGCGGCTATGCCGACATGGTGCGCAAGTCCAACTACAGCGACATCTTCCTGGTGGATCTCAACGGCGACGTGGTCTATTCGGTCACCAAGCACGCCAACTTCGCCACCAACCTGCTCTCCGGCCCCTATCAGACCAGCGGCCTTGGCAACACCTTCGCCAAGATCAAGCGCCGCCTCGACGGTGGCCAGAAGCCCCAGCAGATCTTCGAGTTCACCGATTTCGGCCGCAACGAGCTGACCGGCCAGGTGGTCGCCTATATGGCGGCCCCCGTGATGCAGTACGACTATGTGCGCGGCGTGGTGATCTTCGAGCTGCTGCCGGACAAGCTGAACCAGATCATGGCCGAGCGGGAGGGACTCGGCGAGACCGGCGAGACCATCCTCATCGGCCCGGACAAACGGATGCGCGCCAACGCCTCCCTGGCCCCCGAGTTCAGCGTGGAGAAGAGCTTCGGCCCCGACTTCCGGCCGCTGCAGACCCCGCTGGTCATCAAGGCGCTCTCCGGCGAGCAGGGGGTGGGCCCCTTCCTCTCCTACCACGATGACGAGGTGCTGGCCGCCTACACCCAGGTCAAGGTGTTCGACACCGAGTGGGCCTTCATCGCCGAGATCTCCACCCGCGAGGCCTATGCCCCCATACGCCAGCTGGAGACCCTGGTCATCGCCCTCGGGGCAGGCTCATTGCTGCTGCTGATCCTGTTCTCCCGCTGGCTCTCCCACTCCATCACGGCGCCCCTGCGATCCCTCACCGCTGCCGCCGAGCAGGTGGCCGACGGCGCCCTGGATCACCCCATCACCATACCACGCACCGACGACGACATAGACCGCCTCGCCCAGGCGTTTCGCCACATGCAGCGTTCGGTGAAGGACAAGATAGAGCTCATCGAACGCCAGACCCAGGAGCTGCAGCAGCAGGTCAAGCTGACCCACAAGCAGAACCTGAGCCTGCAGCAGGCGGACAAGCTCAAGGACGAGCTCCTGGCCAACACCTCCCACGAGCTGCGCACCCCCATCCACGGCATCAAGGGGATGGCCGAATCCATGCTCGCCAGCCAGCAGGATCTCACCGAGGGGCAACAGAAACAGCTCGGCCTCATCATCAAGAGCGCCGACGGCCTGGCCCGCCTGGTGGACGATCTGCTCGACTACCACCAGATGCGCTACGGCCAGCTGGAGATCCATCCCCAGCCGGTCTCCTCCAAGGGCGTCATCCGGCTGGTGCTGGATCTCTGCCAGCACCTAGTGCAGGCCAAGCCCCTCACCCTGGTGGACATCAGCCCCGCCGAGCTGCCGCCGGTGCTGGCGGACGAGCAGCGGCTCGAACAGGTGCTCTACAACCTGGTGGGCAACGCCATCAAGTACACGCCTCAGGGCAAGGTGGTGCTGAGCGCCCTGGTGGAGGGCAACTTCCTGCGCATCAGGGTGACTGACACCGGCATCGGCATAGCCCCGGATCATCTGGAGCACATCTTCGAGCCCCTGGTGCAGATGAGCCCTGAAGTGAGCAAGCAGGGGGCCGGCCTCGGCCTCTCCATCACCCGCCAGCTGGTGCACCTGATGGGGGGCGAACTGTTCGTGGAGAGCGAGCCGAGCGTTGGCTCCACCTTCGCCTTCACCCTGCCGCTCGCCAGCGGCAAGGCGGGCAGCCTGACCCTCGACAGCCGTCAGATAGAGCACCAGCTGGTGCGTCAGCAACCCCTCATCCTGCCGGACTGGGAGAGCGAGGATCTGCCCCCTCCCCCCGAGGGTGCGCCCCTCATCCTGGTGGTGGATGACGAGCCCATCAATCTGCACATACTGCGCCACCTGCTGCAGCCCTGTGGTTATCGCATCCTGCCCAGCAGCGACGGCCACGACGCCCTGGCCAAGCTGGCTCAGGAGCCGGTGGATCTCATCCTGCTTGACGTGATGATGCCCACCCTCTCCGGCTTCGACGTCTGCCGCCGCCTGCGCCAGCAGCACCCCAAGGACAAACTGCCGGTACTGCTGCTCACCGCCCTCAACCAGCCCAAGGAGATCGAGGAGGGCTTCAACGCCGGGGCCAATGACTATCTGGTGAAACCCTTCTGCAAGGAGGAGCTGTTCGCCCGGGTCAAGGCCCTGCTGGAGGCGATCGCCGGGCGCGCCTCCCTGGTGGAGAACCGATTGCTCAAGCAGGAGATAGAGCATCGGCTGGTGCTGCAGGAGCAGCTGCATCAGGATCAGGAGCGGCTGCTGGCCCTGCTCGGCGAGGGGGCCGACCCCATCGTCTTCATCGACGGTCAGGGCGTGGTGCTGTTCGCCTCCCGGGTGCTGGCACGGCGGCTGGGACAGGAGCCCGAGGCCATGGAGGGACTGCCGCTGGACGAGTGGCTGGCGGCGCCGCTGGTGCGCCAGTGGCCCGATCTGCACGCCCAGCCGGAGCGGCCGCTGGCGTTTCTGGTGGCCGGGCAGTTGGACGAGCTCAATGCCCGCGCCCTGCCCATCAACCTTGGGGGGCAGCACGCCTATGCGCTGACCCTCGGCACCGAGCAGCGGCCCGACGACAACCGGGTGATGGCGCTGGAGAACGCCCTCAAGAGCCTGTCGCGCCAGGCCATCATCGAGGATGGTCATCTGCTGGGGGAACTGAGCCGGCTCGGCGGCGAATTCAGATCGCTCGCCGACAACCTCATTCGCCAGCAGGATGACGAGCCCCTGCGCCGCGCCCTGGTGGACACCATGCGCCTCACCCTGGATGCCTGGCAGCAGAGCACCGGCAAGGGCAAGATAGTGCTGGCGGAGAAGAGCAAGCTGTGGCGGGTCTACATGGACAGATCCAGCCCCCAGACCCGCACCCTCGACAAGTACCTGAGCCTGGACACCCTGCCCAAGGCACCGCGCTGGAAGACGGTGGTGGCCAGCGCCGAATATGTGCTCAAGCAGTGCCCCCTGAACGAGGTGCAGCAGCAGAGCCTGCTCCAGAGCACCCAGCGCCTGCGCCAGCTCGCCAGCCGCAAGGGCTGATGAGCCGGCGCGATCTCGGATGGCGTTTATCCCGTTGACGGAATGAGCCTGAGACATGGAGCTGATGGCATGCCAGAAACAACACACCCGCGAATGACGCGGGTGTGTTGTTTTAGACATTGTGCCATAGAGGGGCAAAGAGGCTGCTCCGGCTGTGCGACTCAGCAAGCGGCCCGGCACATCCAAAACGAGGGCAGACAGCCTACTCCATATCAGCCTCCCCTCACCTATCCCACAAGGGCGCCGGCAACCCAAGTCCCATGGGAGCAGGCCTGTTCACTCAGGCCCATCCCCTTCCTGCTGGCTTATGACTTCAACTCTCGATTCACCTGGGCAAAGGACTTGGGCCAGGGCTCCGCCTTCTGCAGGGCTGGCGACAGCTGGCGAATGGCCGCCTGGGCCTGGCTCAGGCCGGCATACTCCCCCTTCAGCACCACGTACCAGGGGCTGCCGTGGAACCGGGTCTAATAGATCCACACCTGACCGACGAGTCGATTGACGCGCACGAACTGCGCGACGGCATCCAGACTGCTCGCGCCCATCAGCTGGATGCTGAGGTGGTTGATGTTCTTCTGGTGCAGGACGCTGGCGGGCGTCAGGCTGACCTTGCCGGACGCCTTGCCTTGCGGCGCGGGGGCCGGTTTGGACACCGATGTCGCTGCCGGCTTGGACACGGGCTCCGGGGCAGGCGTGGACACGGGCTCGGGGATCGCGGCAGGCTCGGCCGCAACCAGGGGCGCCGAGGGGGCGGCAGCCATTGGCGGCTCAGACGGCACGACCTCTTCGGCCACGATGGGCAGGGCGCCGCTGACCGGCGCATCCAGCATGGGGGTCAGCCTGCCGGCCGCACCGTCGGCCTGCCCCTTGATCGACTCGGACGCGGAAGGCAGGGGGAACCCGGTCTCAGCCGGTGGGCTCAACGTCGCTGCGACGCCACTGGCCCCATCCGGGCCAGCAGCAGACAGACTGGCCTCCGCCGGTGCAGGAGCGACCTCCCCCACCTCGGGCTCGTCCTTTCGGGCAGAAGGATCTGAATAACTCAGCACCAGGAAGCACAAGATGCCGGCGGCCAGACCGATCCCTGTCTGGCGAATGAGAGAGGCGGGGTGGCACTTGCGCAGATGGCATCCGGTCATATGTCCTCCTGGACGGCATGAGAATGGGGGGGCCGCCGGTGCGGCAGAAAGGCATCATGGCCGGCATCGGAACCGGCGGCTCCCGGCGGCTCATAGGGCAGGGGCAGGAAATGGATATCGCCCGTGAGAACAAGCCCTGGGAGTCACTCCGGGTCGCGCTCCTGGCGTCTCGGGCGGTCGACGGGCAGGCCTGCGCCGGCAGCCGCCTCGCTTGCCATTCGTTGCATCGCATCGGCGCTGAGCACCATACCGGGGTCGCGCTGAACTTGGCCTGAATCCTGTGCCCATCCAGGGGGCCAATTCGCCTCCTGACGCCTGTTTCCTCTGGTATTTACCCCGTGTCGCGCCGATGGGCGATACCACCATAGGCGCCCGGCAGGCCGACATGCCCGAGTCCCCCCCTGCAAACACGGTTGAGGCATCATGGCGTTCACCCAGTCGGCGCCATATGCCAAGGCCTCAGTCGTCTGTCTTTACAGTTTCAGCGTGTCAATGACGGCCCTCAGGGCTGGTGACACGTTGCGATGGGGGTAGTAAAGAAAGAGGCCATCCAGGCGGTGGCTGAAGCGCTGTAGCACCCGGATCAGGGTTCCGCGCTCCAACTCATCGGTGACCAGCTCCTCCGGCACATAGGCCAGCCCCAGCCCCCTTCTTGCCGCCGCCGCCTCCATGTAGCTGTCGGAGAAGACCCACTGCCCCCGGGGCCTGTGTCTGACGGGCTTGCCCTCCTGCCACAGCTCCCACGAATAGAGGCTGCCATCGGCAAACTGGTAGGCGATGCAGGGATGCCCCGCCAGATCGGCAGGTGCCTGCGGAAAACCGTACTGCAGAAAGTGATCCGGCGTCGCCACCATCACCATCTCCATGTCCGGGGTGATGCGCACGGCCACCATTCCCTCGTCCACCTCGCCCCCCAGCCGCACACCGGCATCGAAGCGCTCGTCGATGATGTTCACGAAGCGGTTCTCGCTGATGAGCTCCAGCCGAATGTCGGGATAACGTTGTCTGAAGAGGGCCAGCTTGGGCAGCAGCACCTTGTCGATGGCGTGCTGACTGGCGTTGATCCGCACCGTGCCTGACGGGGTGTCACGAAAGTGGGCGAGCGTGGCCAGCCCCGCATCCAGGGCCTGAAAGCTGCCCTGCGTCGTGCGGTACAGCTGCTCGCCGGCCTGGGTCAGCGACAGGCTGCGGGTCGTGCGCACCAACAGCTGAACCCCAAGCCTGGCTTCGAGCTCCCGGATGGTGCGGCTGACTCCCGACTGGGCCAGCCCCAGCCTGGCAGCCGCCCGGGTAAAACTGCCTTCCCGGGCAACCAGCATGAAGACGTGGAGATCGTTGTAATTCTCTCGGCTTGTCATCTTGGTTCCACTCCCCTTTCTCAGCCCGCAATGGTCCGTTCAGGGCCCAATGCACGCCCAGATTAATAACAAATACGCATTAATTTTATCAAAAATCCCGGCCTAATCATCACGAATTGTTCTAACTAGAATGCTGCCGTGGGTCACGCCACCACCTCCCTGATGCCAGGGATCGGGAATCTGTTTTCAAGGAGCCTTGCCATGAATGTTCTTCCCAAGAAACTGAGCACCATCGCGTCCGCCCTGTTGCTGGGCGCCGCATTGACCGGAGCATCCGCCATGAGCCACGCACAAACCACCGACCCTACCGAGCCCGTCTCCATGGTGACACTGTGGGACAAGACCTTTGCCCAGAGCGACAAGGTCGATCATCGCAAGGTGACCTTCAAGAACCGCTACGGCCTCACCCTGGTCGCCGACCTCTACCTGCCGAAGAACCGGGGGGATGGCAAGCTGGCGGCCATTGCCGTGAGCGGCCCCTTCGGCGCGGTGAAGGAGCAATCGAGCGGCCTCTATGCCCAGACCCTGGCCGAGCAAGGTTTCATCACCCTGGCGTTTGACCCCTCCTTTACCGGCGAGAGCGGCGGCCAACCGCGGGATGTGGCCTCGCCCGACATCAACACCGAGGATTTCAGCGCCGCCGTCGATTTCCTCGGCCTGCAAAAGGAAGTCGACCGCAACCGCATCGGCATCATAGGCATCTGTGGTTGGGGCGGCATGGCCCTCAATGCGACCGCTGTGGACAAGCGGGTCAAGGCCGTGGTTGCCAGTACCATGTACGACATGACCCGCGTCATGTCCAAGGGCTACAACGACAGCATGATCCTTGCGCAACGAACCGAGATACTGGAGCAACTGAGCCAGCAGCGTTGGCAGGATGCGGCAAACGGCGCGCCAGCCTACCAAGCCGCTTACAACACGCTCAAGGGGGGCGAGGCGCAGTTTCTGGTGGACTATCACGACTACTACATGACCAAGCGCGGCTATCACGCGAGGGCGGTCAACTCCGGTCACGCATGGACACAGACCACCCCCCTCTCGTTTATGAATATGCCGCTCTTGAGTTACATCAAGGAGATCTCGCCACGTCCGCTGCTGCTGATCCACGGCGAGAAGGCCCATTCGCGCTACTTCAGCGAGACGGCTTACGCGGCAGCCAATGAGCCCAAGGAGCTGTACATCGTCAAAGGTGCCAGCCACGTCGATCTCTACGATCGGGTGGACCAGATCCCATTTGACAGGATTGAACAGTTCTTCAAGACCAACCTGAAGTGAATGCCGAAAACACGGCGGCCCCGTTTCGCCGTGTTTTCTCATCGATGACGGCGCCGCGCCCATGTCGGGAGACGAATGATGATCAGAGGCAAGTTCCCCTGTGCGATAGCCCTGCTCCTGGCGGTCACCTGCGCATCGGCCGCCAACCGGAGTACAAGAGAGATGAACATCAAGATCACCATCGCCGGCCAGCTCATCACGGCCACCCTGGAAGAGAGTGACAGCGCCCGGGACTTTTTCGCCATGCTCCCCCTGACATTGCCGTTCGAGGACTATGCCGAGACCGAAAAGATTGCCTATCTACCGCGCCAATTGACCACCCTGGGTGCGCCCAAGGGCATGGACCCGGACGTGGGGGATATCAGCTATTACGCCCCCTGGGGCAATCTGGCGATCTTCTATCGGGACTTTGGCTATTGAACCGGGCTCATCAAGCTGGGACGCATTGAATCGGGTCTGGATGCCTTGACCACCCTGCCCTCTGGCACCCTCACCATCGACGCCGTCAAATGACGCGCCCCCCTTCATCATCAGGTCGTGAAATAAAGGCGCACCATGCCGCTGTCGAAACCGCTCTAGGGGGGCACTAGAATGCCTACGGCCGGGTCACGAATGATGACTCGCTCTTTCAGCCGCCTTGCGGCTGTTTTTTGTCTCGGTCAGAGGGAGGAGGGGCAAACCCGGAGGGGGCATGTGCAGGCGACCAGCACGGGCAGATTCACCGGGCCAAGGCCGGCACCACGCCATGCGGGAGGGCCGCACCACGACAGGTGCATAAACAAAAAACCCAACCTGTTGTACAGATTGGGTTTGATGAATGGCGGAGAGACAGGGATTCGAACCCTGGGTGGCATTGCTGCCACAATTGATTTCGAGTCAATCCCGTTCGGCCACTCCGGCATCTCTCCGCGGGCCCTCATATTGACTCAACCCCGGCTGGGAAATCAACGTAAATCTCGTTGCAGATCAGACGACTGGCGATAAAACCGCCATCTCGCGACCCCGTGCGCGCCTCGGATGCCTCCAAGGCTTAACGGAGGGCCAGCCCAACCATGCCAGAAGCTGTCACCAGGCGGGACGGGGGCATAATGACCCCTTTCCCGGCGACGAGGAGCCTTTGTGCCGAAAACCGGCTCAACCTGCCGCCATCCAGGCAGGAAGGACCTGGGCTGACGCTGGTAATCCCCGAACGATTGGTTGACAATCGCTGCTCATTTTTTGGGAGGGACGCGCATCCCTCACCCACAGTCGATAGGAAAAACCATGTTGCACACACGTATCGTCTCACTGCTGCTGGCCGCCGCCAGCCTCTGGGCCGCGCCGGTCTGGTCCAAAACCTATCCCCTGCCGCCAGCCAACAGCCGTCTCATCGGCGAGCTGGAGGACTACATAGTACAACCGGGCGATCATCTGGAGCTGGTTGGCAAGCATACCCAGATCGGCTTTCTGGCGCTGCTCGAGGCCAATCCTGGTGTCGATCCCTATCTGCCCACCCCAGGTACCCGGCTGACCCTGCCCACCCAGATGCTGCTGCCCGACGTGCCGCGGGAGGGCATCGTCATCAACCTGCCGGAGCTGCGGCTCTATTACTTCCCCAAGGACAAGGCGGAGGTGATGGTGCTGCCCATCGGCATCGGGGACATCGGGCGCGAGACGCCGGAGATGACCACCACCGTCATCGCGAAAAACCCGAACCCGACCTGGGTACCCGGCCCCATGGTGCGCAAGTCCTGGCTGGAGCAGAAGGGCATCGACCTGCCCGCCGTGGTCCCCCCGGGCCCGGACAATCCCCTCGGCAAGTTCGCCATGCGCCTCGGCTATGGCAACAGGGACTACCTCATTCACGGCACCAACAAGGACTTCGGGGTCGGCCTGCGAGTCAGCGCCGGCTGCATCCGGCTGCGCCCGGACGACATCGAGACCCTGTTCGGCCTGGTCCCCGTCGGCACCCAGGTGCGGGTGATCAATCAGCCGGTCAAGATGGCGGTGGAACCCGATGGCCGCCGCTGGCTGGAGGTCCACTCCCCCCTCTCCCGCACCGAAGCGGAGATGGCCGACGGTGCGCCTCTGGTGCTCTCCCCCGAGGCCGAGCAATTCATCGCCGACCCTGAGATAGACAATGCCAGGGTGACGGCCCTGCTCGACAGCCGGAACGGCCTGCCGGCGCCCGTGAGCGGCTGAGGCCAGGGCGATGATGAACAGGATGCGATACGCACTTTGCCTGCTGCTTCTGCTGCCGGGCTCCGCCGCCATGGCCGACATCCTCTGGATGCACAACGGCGATCGCCTGACCGGGACCATAGAGGAGATCACGGACGAGCAGATCCGCATCAAGCCCGCCTACAGCCAGGCCATGACTGTCCAGCGTCAGGCCATCAAGCGCTGGCGCCTGGACAAGCAGGAGAAGCCCAGGCCCCTGACCAAGACGGGGATCCCCCTGCTGGATTCCCCTGACGACGCCCATGCCTGGCTGCTGACCGGGACCGGAGATCTGAACATCAAGTTGAAAGAGAGCGACAAGAAGACCAACAACGTCAATCTCAAGGTCTCCACCGAGCTTGCCAATCTGGACTGGCGTTACAGCCTGGATGGCGAATACATCTACGAGACGGCGAACAACATCACCGACAGCCACGAATACAAGCTCAAGCCCAAGCTCGACTTCTTCTTCGACGACCACTGGTTCCTGCGCTCTTCCGTCGACATCGATTACAACATGATCGATGCCGGCTATCTGGAGATTGACTATGCTTCCGGCCCCGGCTACCGCTTCTGGAATGACAGGCAACGCCGGCTGGAGATCATCAGCCAGCTCGGCCTGGAGCGGGCCTATTTCAGGCCGGAGGTGTGGAGCAACTCAGACCTGTTTGACGACAGGATCATCAATTACCCCTTCGTCAGCCTGGGTTGGGACTACCGGCAGCCCTTGGCACTCTGGGAAGAGAAGTTCGAGCTGTTTGGCAAGGGCAGTTATGAAAAATTCGTCGATCAACCCTCCCCCTACCTGACCAGAAAACAGTCCATCAGCGGCAGCCTGGGGCTCAGGTACTACTTCAACGACCACCTGCGCCTCTCCTGGTCCAGCGAGCTGGACTGGGACGATGCCTGGCTCGACTACCACGACGTCCAGCTGGACTTGAGCGAGAAGGAGTGGCGCCACCTCATCACCCTGGGCGCGAGCTTCTAGCCCGGAAACGACGCAGGCCCACCGAAGTGGGCCTGCGTTCATCGCCGCGAGCGGGCGTCAGAAGTAGATCCGGGTTACCGACTCGATGACGCAGCCAGGGCGGCGGATCCCTTCGATCTCTATCTTGATCTCCTTGAGCAGCTCTATCCCGCCCTTGATGGGAGTGACGCGCGACAGCCTGGTGCGCGCACGGATGTTGCTGTCCACCTTGATGGGATAGGGAAAGCGAACCTGCTCCAGGCCGAAGTTCACCACCATGCGGGCGGTCGGGAACTCAGGGGTCGCCTCATCCACCGAACCGGTCAGCTGCGGCAGCAGGGCCAGGGTCAGGAAGCCGTGGGCTATGGTGGTCTTGAACGGCGACTCGGCCGCCGCGCGCTCGGGGTCGGTGTGGATCCATTGATGATCACCGGTCACGGCCGCGAACTGATCGATCAGCCCCTGGGTAATAGACAGCCATTCGCCGACGTGGGTCTCCTCCCCGATGCGGGTCTGCAGCGCCGCATAGAGTGCGGCGGCTTCCCCCTCGAGTTCGACGACGGGATCCTGCGTCATGGCAGGCTGGCCGTTCGCCACCTGCGACACCCTGGCGGAGTCCTGCTGCCGGGCGTTCTGGGACTCCCCCTGCAGATCCAGCACTCGCCCCAGCAAGGGGTGAAGGTGTGCCTTTTGCTGAAACTCACGCCAGTAGTCGCGGATAGCCGGGGAGAGCCAATCCTTGAGCTCAAAGGGGTGTTGCGCCAGGATTTCGCGCTTGTGCTTCAGAAAATCGACAACTTTCATTTACCGATCCCTATTCGATTAACAGCCTGTAAAGAGGTCTAACCAGTCCCATTTTATGAAAGTTTCATCCGCAAGTACAAAAAAATCTCGGCGTACAACTGTACCAGGCGCGGGAGTGGTCACTAACATGCGGGGGAAAACGGGCAGGAAAACGATTGAGATAAGGGTCGCAAACGAGAAAATATCGGGGCCGAAAAAGGGGAAACAGGCGGGGCCCTTGCCATCGCAACGCCCCGCCGCCGTTACCGCCCGCGGGCAGACCACCAGGCGGTGCGGTGCTCCTCGTCCAGGAAACTCCAGGCCAGGATCCGGCTCACCTTGTTGCCCTGCGCCATGTCGATCACCCGAACCTCCCGTGCCCCCGCCCGGGTCAGCGCCTTGCGGGCGGCCGGCAGGTTCTCCTTCTTCGAGACCAGCGAGCTGAACCAGAGGCATTGGGCGGCAAACTCCCGGCTCTGCTCTATCATGGCCGCCAGAAACGCCGCCTCGCCCCCCTCGCACCAGAGCTCGGCCTTCTGACCGCCGAAGTTGAGCACGGGGGCCCCGGTCACCGCCTTGCCCTGACCCTTGCCTAGGTTGCGCAGCTTGCGCTCCGTCCCCTTGCTCGCCTCCGCCAGCGAGGCATGGAACGGCGGGTTGCACAGGGTCAGGGCGAAGTGCTCCTTCGGCTCCAGGATGCCGCGAAAGATATGTCCGGGGTTGCCCTGATGACGGCACGCGATCTGGCTGCCCAGGCCATTGCTCGCGGCCAGCAGGGCCGCCGCCTTGACCGACACGGGATCGATGTCAGACCCCACGAAACGCCAGCCATACTCCCGGGCCCCCAGCAGGGGATAGATGCAGTTGGCCCCGACGCCTATGTCCAGCACCCTCACCCCCTTGCCGGTCGGCACCTTGCCGGCACTCTCCGCCAGCAGATCCGCCACCCGGTGCAGGTAATCGACCCGGCCCGGAATGGGCGGACAGAGGTAGCCCGGCGGCAGATCCCAATGCGCAATGCCGTAGTGCAGCGCAAGCAGCGCCCGGTTCAGCGCCTTGACGGCGGCCGGATCGGCGAAATCCAGGGTCCGGGTGCCGTGTTCGTTGATGAACACGAAGGGCAGCAGCTCGGGGGTGCGCTGACAGAGCGCATCGAAGTCGTAGGGGGCCTGATGGCGGTTGCGCGGGTGCAATCCGGATTTGTGCTGGGGCTTCATGCTGGACCTGCCGAGGATCAAGGGGGCCACACTATAGAGAGTCGGCCAGGGAAAGTCTAAACGAGGGTCATAAAAAAACCGGGCCCTTCGGGGCCCGGTTCAAGTGAGGTTGGAAAAACAGTCCGTACTGCGAGCCGTTTGTCCAGCCTGACTCAGATATCGATCCGGCGTGCCTGCCAGAACTTGCTGCGCCAGTAAGAGCTGTCGAGCTTGGAGCGCGTCACCCCGGCGCGGGTGGAGGCATGGATGAATTCGCCGTTGCCGACATAGATGCCGACGTGATTGAGACGGGGATTGATTTTGAAGAAGACCAGATCCCCTTCGACCAGCTCCTGTTTGGAGACCCGGGTCCCCTCGTGTACCTGGGAGCGGGTATCGCGGGGCAATTCGATGCCGACGGCGTTGCGGAACACTTCACGGGCGAAGGCGGAGCAATCGATGCCTCGCTGGCTGCTGCCCCCCATGCGGTAAGGAACGCCACGCCACTCTTTGTATACGGTCAGGATTTCGTTGACATCAGGGGTGGTTGAAACTTCGGGTTCAATCACGGGCTCCATCATGGAAACCTCGATCTTACTCGCGACCTCGGGTTGGGGTGCCGAGGCACAACCCACCATTCCGAGCGCGACCAGCAGTAGCATCAGGTGGCGCAATCCTTTATCCCCGCAAAAGAGTGAAACTTGTTAAAATGCAGCCCGAGAGGGCAATTTATAAGGCAACAGCACCCGACTATATCCAAGAATTCTATCGAGGCAAGCGAAAATCCCAATCGATCTCACATTTTTGCAAGGAAATGCTCTGTTTAGCGCAATTTATGTGATCATGACCAAACAATATACAATCTGGGAAGTACCGGTTTTGCCCTCGTCAAACCGGCTGTTATCGCTACTTCGCCCCCATTTTTAAGTGAAATATTATGCTCTCTGCGGATCTCTATTTGTTAAATACGGCATGTGTCGATGCAGGGCAGTGGCTCAGTCTGCCGTCCGAGCTCTCCCCACAGGAACAGGGCCACTGGCACGAGATCCGTCAGCCCGGCCGCCAGCGGGAATACCTGCTCGGCCGGGTGCTGCTGCGCCGTCTGCTGGCAGAGCGACTCCACTGCCCTCCCGATGCGCTGGCATTTTCCATCGGCGAGCATGGCAAGCCCGCACTGCGCAGCCACTCCTGGCAGTTCAACCTGAGTCATAGCGGGGAGTGGCTGGTGCTCGCCCTCTGTCGGGAGGGGCCCCTCGGCGTGGACATCGAGATGGGGTTGCGCCGCCGGCCCGTACTGCCGCTGGCTGAGCGCTTCTATGCCCCGGGCGAACACAGGTGGCTGTGCAGCTTGCCGCCACAGGAGCAGGCGTCCGCCTTCTACCGGCTGTGGGCACGCAAGGAGGCGGTACTCAAGGCCCATGGTGCCGGCATTGCCGCCGGACTGGACAAGATCTGTTTCATCCCGGCGCAGGGATGGCGGCTGGAGAATCGCCTCGATGCCCGCAACTATGAAGTGAGCGACTGGCGGGTCGGCAACGGCTGGCTCAGCCTCGCCGCCCCGACCCGCCAGGTCAGCGCCCATCTGCTGGATGCGCGCTTGAAATCCACCCCGTTGGACCCCATGTTGATCCACACCATTTTCCGAGAGTCAGCCTCATGATCGTCGACATCACTCCCCAGAATTTTCACGCCGAACTGATCGATGCATCCCTGAAGAAGCCGGTCGTCATCTATTTCCACGCGCCGCAGATGCCGGAATGCCAGGGCATGACCCCCCTGGTGGAAGCCCTGGTCGGCCCGGCCAATCCCGGCGTCACCCTGGCCAAGGTCGACATGAACGATCCCCAGCTGCAGCCGCTGGCCAGCCAGCTTGCCCTGCGTGCCTTGCCGGCACTGGTGCTGTTCCATCAGGGGCGCCCGGACGAACAGGCCATCCTCGAAGGTCCGCAGGATGAAGCCACCCTGCGCCAGTACTTCGCCGCCTTTGCCCCCAAGGAAGAAGAGCTGCTGCTCGAACAGGCAAAGCAGGCACTGGCCGCGGAGCAGGCCGATGTGGCGCACAGTCATCTGAGCAAGGCCCATCGCCTCGCCCCCGAGCGCCACGACATCAGCCTCTGGCTGGCACAGGCCGCGCTGGATCTGAACCTGCTGGATGAAGCCCAGTCCCTGCTCGCCGCCATCCCCATGGTGGCGCAGGACGATCACTATCAGACCCTGAGCTCCCGCCTCTCTCTCGCGCAGCAGGCCAGCGACAGTCCGGAGCTGCGCGCACTGGAGCTGCGTCACGCCGAACAGCCGGACGACGCTGCCATCGCCCAGGAGCTGGCGGTGCTCTACAGCCAGGTTGGCCGCCAGGAGGAGGCCCTGGCCTTGCTGTTCACGATTCTCAAGCGGGATCTGGCCTTTGGGGATGCCAAGAAGATCTACCTCGACGTGCTGGCCACCATGGGCGCACACCCGGCGGCACAGAATTACCGCCGCAAGCTCTACAGCCTGCTCTATTGATCGAATGGGAAATCAGGACGGGGAATGCCGATCAGTCGGCATTGCCTTGTTCAGGCGGAGTGAAACGCGGGGAATAACCAAATTTCAGGCAAAAAAAAATGGCGCATTGAAATGCGCCATTTTTTCGCATGGATTACTTCTTGTAGGAAGTAGCCATGTTGTCGATGCGCTGGTTAGCACGCATAGCTTCTTGCTTGGCTTCTGCAACATCAGCAGCGATCTTGGACTGATCAGCACGAACAGCGCTAACATCTTGAGCCAGTTGGTCAACTTTGTTAGACAGATTCTGAACGGAAGTTTCCAGTTCGCTGGTGTTTGCACAACCGCCCAGCAGAGCGGACAGACCAACAACACCTACCAACAACATTTTTTTCATTTTTAAAAGCTCCCTTTAACTCGCCAGACGTTTAGCAAGCGGCGTGATTATGGCACAAAAAAATCATAGTTTGGATAGGCCCCATCACAGATAAATGCGTTAAAACCCTCATTTTTTTTTAGTTGCACACTTTATGCGCAAACTTTAAGCAAAAATAAGTGTCCCTGGATGAGGTTCGTGCAAAGCGTAACCAAATTTTCGGCTTATTACAATTTCGTATGAGGCTCAGGCCGAACGCTCTGACAGCAATTGACGATATTGCACCAGATCCTCGATGGTCAGCACCGGCATCCGATGCTGACGACCGAAGGCCACCAGGTCGGGCAGTCTGGCCATGGAGCCATCCTCCTTGGTCAGCTCGCACAGCACCCCGTAGGGTTTGAGGCCGGCGAGTTGCATCAGGTCGACCGTGGCTTCGGTGTGACCGCGCCGGGTCAGCACGCCCCCCGTGCGGGCGCGCAGCGGGAAGACGTGGCCAGGGCGATGCAGGTCGGATGGTCTGGCACCGTCTGCAATGGCCGCGCGGATAGTGGTGATGCGGTCGGCGGCGGACACCCCGGTAGTCACCCCCTGCGCCGCTTCTATGGTCACGGTGAAGGCGGTCTGGTAGTGGCTGGAGTTCGCCTCCACCATCATGGGCAGTTCGAGCTGGCGGACCCGCTCATCGGTCAGACAGAGGCAGACGATGCCGGAGCACTCGCGGATCATCATGGCCATCTGTTCGTTGGTCATGGATTCTGCGGCGAAGATGAGGTCCCCCTCATTTTCCCGATCTTCGTCGTCGGCCACCAGCACACCCTGGCCGGCACGCAGTGCGGCCAGCGCGGCCTCGACGCGAGCAATGGGATCACCGAATTCACTGAGCAGAGACTGATTCATGGTAAGACTCCTAAAAAAGACAAGGACCAGAATCAGGGCATGGAAAGGCAGACAGAGGCAGGCATGCGGCGGCCAACCCACGGGGGGCTCGCCAGCATTATCTGTCTTATCCTCTTTCATCCGGACTATGACCGTCGGCTCCGGCATCTCACCGGATCTGCTGACCCCGAACCGGTCCAAGACCGGGTCGGGCGCTCGCGGGCTCCCCGAGTCACATCGGGATACCGCCGGTGGGGAATTTCACCCCGCCCTGAGAATAAGCGCAGACAGCCTAAAGAAAAAAGGCACAGGATGCCAGCCCAAAACCCATCAAAGACCAAGGGGCACAGGCGGCGAACCGGCCCACCCACCTGCCACTCCGATTCACGGCGCGCTGTCCTTTCTGATTTTGTTTGTGGCATAGTGCCAGCAAAAACGTGCAGCCCGCGCAGACTCGGGCGCCAACAACACAAACGGAATCATGACAGAGATGGAAAAGAAAATACTGCTGACCGATTGTCCCGACGCCAAGGGGCTCATCGCCAAGATCACCAACATCTGCTACAAGCACCAGCTCAACATCAACAAGAACGACGAGTTCGTGGACCACGAAAACGGCCGCTTCTTCATGCGTACCGAGCTGGAAGGACGCTTCAACGACGAGACCCTGCTGGCGGATCTCGACGACGCCCTGCCGGCGGGCGCCCAGCGCCGCCTGGTCAAGGCGGGCAAGAAGCGCATCGTCATCCTGGTGACCAAGGAGACCCACTGCCTGGGCGACATCCTGATGAAGAACTATGCCGGCGCCCTGGACATGGACATAGTGGCGGTGATCGGCAACTACGACACCCTCGCCGAGCTGACGGGCAAGTTCGACATTCCCTTCCACTGCGTGAGCCACGAGGATCTCAGCCGTACCGAGCACGAAGAGCAGGTGCGCACCCTCATCGACGGCTACCAGCCGGATTACGTGATCCTCGCCAAGTACATGCGGGTGCTCACCCCGAGCTTCGTGGCGGCCTATCCCCGCAAGATCCTCAACATCCACCACTCCTTCCTGCCCGCCTTCATCGGCGCCCGCCCCTATCGCCAGGCCTTCGATCGCGGGGTCAAGCTGATCGGCGCCACCGCCCACTTCGTCACCGACGATCTGGATGAGGGCCCCATCGTCGAGCAGGACGTGATCCACGTCGACCACACTTTCAGCGCCGACGACATGGCCAAGGCTGGCCGTGACGTGGAGAAGTCCGTGCTGAGCCGCGCCCTGGAGCTGGTACTGAACGAACGGGTGTTCGTCTACGGCAACAAGACGGTGGTGTTCAAGTAAGCCGCCGCCAGCCATCCAGCAAAAAGGCTCCCGAGGGAGCCTTTTTTCATCGCGCGGCACTCATGGCTGCAGCGGCAGACCGTTGACGGTGAGCTGCCCCTTGTCGAGCTTGAGCTCGGCCTGGAGCTGCGCCTGCTCCGCCTTCAGATACCCCAGGGCGGTGAACTGCGCCAGCATGGGGGCCAGCTGGGGAACCGCCTGACCCAGCTTGTCACCCAGGTGGGCATGGAGCAGCCCCGACAGGGCCTGCATCCCCTCCTCGCTACCCATCAGCTGTGCCAGGGTCGTTGACGCCAGCCTGGCCTCCCCTTGCAGGCTGACGGGTTCACCGTTGAGCCGGGCGCTGAAATCCGTCAGCTGCAGCGTAACGCCCCGCTGGAGCATCTTGTCCAGCGCCTCCTGGATGGCAGACTCATCCACCCGCTGACCGCTCACCTCCTGCAGTGTCTGATACCCCTCCAGATCCAGCCCGTTGAGCGCCAGGTCCAGGTTGCCTTCGGTCAGCGTCAGGCTGTCCTCCTCGCTCTCCAGATTGAGGGTTTCCACCTTCATCTGGTAACGGCTGGAGAGGGTCTGGGCGTCGTCCCCCGCCAGCTGGGTGGCCGTGGAGAGCCCCTGCAGGGAGATCCTGATGTTCCCCGGCTGCGTCAGGGTGAAGGCGGACAGGGTCGCATCGCTGCGGGGGGAGAGCCAGAGGCCGCTGATCTCGGCCATGTCGGCACTGCCCTTGAGATCGGCCAGGGCCAGATCCATCTTGCTCTGCGCATCGTGAACCGTCATGCCCAGCCACTGGACCGTCATGTGGCCGTTGCCGTCGAGATCCCCGCGATAGTCGCCGCTCAGGGGCAGGAAGTTGAACTCGTTCATCCCCTCTCTGACCTTGAAGTCACCGACCCAGAAACGGGAACTGTTGCTCATGGTCCAGAGGCTGCTGGCCGACTCCGCTCCCAGCTGCCACTGCTGCATGCCAAGGGAGCTGAATATCGGCGCCAGGGTGCCCTGTGCGGTATCCAGCAGCAGGTGGCTCTTGATATAGAGCGGCAGCATGCGGCTGTTGAACGCGAACTGCATCTCGATGGGCTCGCTCCCCGCCAGCTGGGGGTCCAGGCTCGCCAGCGTCTCTGGCGGCACCACCACCTTGAGCATGCCGTCACGGGCGAACAGGTGCTCCGTGGTAGGGTGCCAGGTGATCTCGATCCCGCTCTCCTGCTGCGCCCTGGCGATCTGTTCGGCCAGGATCCGGTCGAACGTATTGCCCGTGTACCAGCAGGCGCCAAGCCCCCCGACCACCAATACGGCCCCAACGGCCAAGGCCACTTTTTTCTTCATCTGTTCTGTTTCTCCACATTATTCGATGGCGGGTGCATGGGCGCACTCTACGGGGAGGATGGGAGGCCACGCAAGCCGGATGAGGCCGCCGGGTCCACGCTCCATTGTCACAGCAGGGGGCTGAACAGGTAGAAGATGTTCTCAAGCAATTTTTTGTACCAGGGCCTCGCACGCCACCTGGTCAGGGACATGGGGGTCGCCTCCAGCATGTAGCCCTGCACCAGCTGGTTCATCTCGGCGACAAACACCGGGTTGTCGATGAGCAGGGTGACTTCGAAATTGAGCCAGAGGCTGCGTCTGTCCAGATTGACCGTGCCCACCAGAGCGAAGTCATCGTCCACCAGCACGCTCTTGGTGTGCAGCAGGCCGGCATCGTAGCGGTAGATCTCGACCCCGGCCGCCAGCAGATCCTCCATGAAGGAGTTGCTGGCGTGGTTGGCCATCAGGGAGTCGTTGCGCGCCGGCAACACCAGTTGCACCAGCACGCCCCGGGCCGCCGCCGAGGAGAGCGCGGCCGCCAACGGGTCATCGGGCACGAAATAGGGGGTGGTCAGCACCAGATGGTGGCGGGCCTGATAGATGGCCAGCAGCAGGCTCTGCTGGATGCAGTCCCCCCCGACGAAGGGGCCTGAGGGGATGAGCTGGGCCCGGTAGTTGGTTTGCGGCCAGGCCTCGGGCTCGTGCTGCAGGCTGTCGAGCAGGCGCTCGCCGGTCTCCATCTCCCAGTCCCAGACGAAGGTGGACCACATCAGCGGCACCACGGGCCCCTGCACCCGGATCATGATGTCGACCCACTGGCCGACCCCGGCATCCTGCTTGAAGAAACGCGGATCCACCATGTTCATGGAGCCGGTGTAACCGACCCTGTCGTCGATCACCACCAGCTTGCGGTGCATGCGCAAGTCCTGGCGCTGGAAGGGGATGCGCCAGGCGCCGACCGGCAGCACCTCCACCACCTTGACGCCGGCCGCGCCCAGGGTGTTCGGCCAATGGGAGCGGAAGAAGGTCTTGCTGCCGACGGAATCGAGCAACACACGACAATCCACGCCGCGTGCCGCCACCTCCATCAGCGCCTCGCACACCGCGTCCACGTCCCCGCCGGGATGCCAGATGTAGAACTCCAGGTAGCAGGATTGGGAGGAGCCCCGGATGTCGCGCACTATCTCCTGGATGATGGTGTCGGGCTTGTGCAGCAGCGTCATCCGGTTGCCGGAGAGCATGGGCATGGCCAGCCGGCCCTGGATCAGATCATGGAGCGGACGGGCCTTGCTCCCCACCTCGCAACAGTGCTGCGGGAAGAGGCGAGCCAGCTGGCGGATCCAGATGGCGTAAGGGCGGTACATGGCCTGGGCGCGCTCCGCCCGCTTGCGGCCGAGCCGGATCTCGCCGAACAGCACATAGAAGCCGACCCCGGCGAAGGGGATGGCATAGATGAGGGCCAGCCAGGCCAGCGACACCCCGATGGGACGCCGCTTCATCACCACCCGCAGGGAAATCCCCGCCACGATCACGGTGTGAAACAGCAGCAACAACCAGCCGAGAAAGCGGGAAAACAGCAACTGAATGTCGTATTCCAGACCGTCGAGCAAGGCGACTCCTTGGTGTGTTGAACAAGTGGCATGGGCAGATCCCACAAGGCCGGAATGGTATGCTGTAGGACAAACCCATTCTATCAGGTCGTTAGCATGATCCTGCAATCTATGCTGCTGAGTCTGGCCATGCTAGGTCAAGGCTCATATGACATCAATGAGCAGCAGATAAATCAGTACCTGCAATCCCAGGTGCAAGTGGACAAACAGCTGGAACTGCCCGGCATCATCAAGGCCCATGTGAAGCTTGAGCAGAGCGATGTGCAGATCGGCCGCCAGAGTCCGGACACCGCCAGGGTGTTTGGCAAGGGCAAGCTGAAGATAGCGCTGCCGGACCAGACCGAGTACGACGCCCTGCTGAACATGACCTATGAGGCGAGGCCCCGCTACGACAAGGCCCAGAGCGCGCTCTTTCTCGACAACATGAAGCTCGTCGACTACAAGCTGGAGCCGGCGGCGGCCGAGCAGAAGTTCGGTTTCATGTTGCGCATGCTGCTGCAGAGCATGGAGAAGCGGCTGGAGACCCAGCCCGTCTACAGGCTCGACGACAAGGATCCCAATCAGGCCTGGCTCAAGGAGAATCTGCTGGGGCTGGAGCTGTCACCGGGCAAGATCCACCTGCTGACCAAGCCACAGTGACGCCTCAGTTGAAGACGGGAGCCCTCGCCTGACGCACCAGCAGCTCGATCTGGTAACCCTGTTCGCGCTGCTGGTGGTAGAGGGCATGAAGTGGCCCGTCGAGTTCGTGCAGGGGAAGGTGGTCGAAGCCGGCCTTGAGGTAGAAGGGCTTCTCGAAGGGCAGGGCATGGCAGATCACGGGTTTGTCCAGCAGACCGCGGCAGGCATGCTGCAACAGCCGGGAGCCCAGGCCCAGGGACTGGTAATGGGGCAGCAGCCGGAAACCGCACAGATGGTAGTACTCCTGCTCGTCGCGCAGACGCACAGCACCCACCAGCCAATGGGCGTCGCGCACCACGAAGATCCGCTCGGCCAGGTCCGGCACATAGTGGGAAAAAGTCGTTTCGTAATAGTCCCTGATCAGGGACAGATCCGCATCACAGTACTCTTCGAATCTGAGCTCCATCGCCCGCCTGCTTGTCATACCCATGTCGCTCTGGCCACCCCGCCTTCTCCTGACCCATCATCCGGCCCCACGAAGAGATCTGACCAGAGTGGAGCCACAGCAAGATAACACGGCTTTAACTTACAAAAAAGCCAATAGCCTGATGGAAAAGACGACGCTGTGGGCACGATGCCGTGCCGGACATCGGCCATTCCCCTGCCCTTTGCAGCCATCCGGCCCCCTCTTTCCTGAACTTTTCCTGCGACGCTCCGCCGGCGGACTTGTTCTGTCCCGCCCCGGATGCTTTACTCAACGTGGCTAACGAGGCTTAAGGAGCAAGCCGTTGAAAGCATGGATGTTGCTGGGCATGATCCCGCTGTTTTCCCACCTTGCCTGGGGCCAGATGCCGCCACCGGCCGAGGTGGTGATCCTGACGCCGGAGTCGATAGCCCCGGCTCCCAAGCCCCAGACAGTGGCCGCCGCCACGGCCCCCCTATCCTCGCCACCTCCCGGGTCCGCCACGCCCGCCAGCCGCCAGATCCAGGTCTACAAGTCGGTGCAGAAGAACGGGGTCATCCGCTACTCCGACATGATGCCGGAGCAGGGCCACTACGAGTTGCTGCTGTTCAACGACTGCTATGCCTGCGATCCCGCCTCCAAGGTCAACTGGCGCACCACAGGCCTCTTCCTCTATGACTACGCCAGCACCATCAAGGCGGCAGCCAAGGCGTATCAGGTCGAGCCCGCCCTCATTCGGGCGCTGATCCACGCCGAATCCGCCTTCAACCCCCTGGCGGTCTCCCGCAAGGGGGCCATGGGGCTGACCCAGCTGATGCCGGCCACCGCCCGCGAGCTGGGGGTCGGCAACGCCCTGATGGCGGAGCAGAACATCTTCGGCGGGGTGAAGTACCTGGCGGGGCTGCTCAAGCAGTACGACGGCAACGTCGCCCTGGCCACCGCGGCCTACAACGCAGGGGCCGGCGCGGTGCAAAAGCATGGCGGCATCCCGCCCTACGCCGAGACCCGCGCCTATGTGGAGCGAGTCAAACTGCTGCATCAGCGCTACAAGGAGATGCTGAGCGCCCGGGGCCTGTAAGCCCCTGGCAAGACACAAGCCCGGCGTCATCCCTTCCCATCCGTCATGCCGAGACCCGCGCCTATGTGGAGCGGGTCAAGCTGCTGCACCAGCGCTACAAGGAGATGCTGAGCGCCCGCGGTCTGTAACCCCTTCCCTCTTTCAGCCGGCCGAACAATACTGCGGGCCCTTGGTGGCCCGTTTTCGTGCCCGCCAGAAACAAAAAAACACGCCCCGGGGCGTGTCGATACCACACGTTGTTTAGCAACACATCACTCTTTCGTGGCGATCACACGATAGGCCAATGCACCCAGAATGGCACCGACGATGGGGGCAACCCAGAACAGCCAGAGCTGGCCGATGGCCCAGTCACCCACGAACAGCGCCACACCCGTGCTGCGCGCCGGGTTGACCGAGGTGTTGGTCACCGGAATGCTGATGAGGTGAATGAGGGTCAGGCACAGGCCGATGGCGATGGGCGCGAACCCGGCCGGGGCACGGCTGTCGGTGGCGCCCATGATGACGAACAGGAAGAAGCCGGTCATCACCACTTCACACACCAGGGCCGCCAGCAGGCTGTAGCCGCCGGGGGAGTGCTCGCCATAACCGTTGGAGGCAAAACCGGCGCTCACATCAAAACCCGCTTGCCCGCTGGCAATGACATAGAGCACGCCACCCGCCGCGATCCCGCCAAGCACCTGAGCCACTATGTAGGGCAGCACGTTGGAGGCCGGGAAACGACCACCGGCCCAGAGCCCGACGGTCACGGCCGGGTTCAGGTGGCAGCCGGAGATATGACCGATGGCATAGGCCATGGTCAGCACGGTCAGGCCGAACGCCAGGGCCACGCCCAGCAGACCTATCCCCACGTTCGGAAACGCGGCGGCCAGCACGGCGCTGCCGCAGCCCCCCAGCACCAGCCAGAAGGTCCCCATAAATTCAGCAGCAAAAGGTTTCACTCTTGTCTCTCCCCATGATGACTAACACAGGAGCCAGGAAAGGCTCATACGAACACTGTTATTAAACAGGCGCCATATTATGGGAGTGTGGCGGCACAAGGCGAAGCCGGCCCACACCAGGGGGAATGTGTGATCTTAATCACAAGTTGTTGATTAGGTAGAAAGAACCAGTCCCGCCCCATGGGGCTTTCTCATGGGAGTCCCCTGAGGAGGTGCGACAAATCGTGACTCAATCAGCGCTTTTGCCAACAGGCGCCGACATCTGGCTCACCCTTCTCTCGCACTCTGCCAAGGCGGAGCACCAGGCTCAGCGATAACGTCCGCGCACCGAGCCGCTGGCCTGGCCCGCCATCCGGATCAGGCTCTGGCGGGTATGGAAGTGGCAGAGCGCCACCCCGAGGGCGTCCGCCGCATCCGCCTGGGGGGTGGCCGAGAGCTTGAGCAGGTGCATCACCATGTGCTGCACCTGCTCCTTGCCCGCGCCGCCGGTGCCCACCACCGCCTGCTTGATCTGGGTCGCCGAGTACTCGCTCACCGGCAAGCTGGCATTGACCGCCGCGACGATGGCGCTGCCACGGGCCTGGCCGAGTTTCAGGGCCGAGTCCGCGTTGCGGGCCATAAAGACCCGCTCGATGGCAAACTCGTCCGGCTTGAACTGGGTGATGATCTCGCTCACCCCGTCGTAAACTTGCTTGAGGCGGGACGGCAGCTCGCCCAGGTCGGTACGGATGCAGCCGGACCCCAGGTACTGCGCCTTGCCGGAGACGATGCGGATGACGCCGTAACCGGTGATCCGGGAGCCGGGGTCGATCCCCAAGATAATGCTCATGAGACTCTGCTGTGTTGAAGGCTGTTCATGGCGGCCAAGATAGCAAACTCGCCCCCGCTTGGCTCGCGCGGCAGCGCCCAGGTCGCCTGACTGCGCAGGGATGCGCCATCTTGTACAGTGGTCTGCCGCTTCTCTGGCCAGTTATGCCGGCCGGTTGCGACGGGGTCACTCCCCCGCCAGGGTCACCAGTCGTTCCGCCAGCCGGTGGCCGTGCAGATAGCTCTCAATCAACGCCTCGTCGGCCCGACCCAGCTCAACCTGCCGATACCAGTGATCGAGCATCGCCACGAAACCCCGGCTCGCCAGCACCGGCTGCCAGTCGTCCGGTGCCAACATCTGCACGGCCTTGTCCCGCGCGCACGTGCCCCGGGTGCAGTTTTCGATATGCAGGGAGAGGTTGTCGCCATAGGCGTCGATGCGCTCCTCCGTGATGCCGGCGCTACGGTTCATGCTGCCGCTCACCGCCGTCTGCCCGCTCTGCCAGGCCACGCTCGCGCTCACCAGCATGTCCGGATCCTGCGCACTGCGCCGCAGCACGGCATGAAGATCCCCGTCCGGCACGCCGCCGTAGAAGCAGAGGCTGTCAAGCACATGGATAAAGTCGTCGAACAGGAACTGGCGTGGTGCCCCAGGCAGATAGTGTCTGTGCTTCTGCCAGTGCAGCTCGGTGAGCTGCTCGGCACGAGCAGCCCCCATGGTGGGCAGATAGCGGCGGTTGAAACCCACAAAGAGCGGGCAGCCCTTCGCGATGGCGAGATTGGCGAGCGCCTCCACCTCGGCGTAATCAAAGCAGAGCGGTTTGTCCACAAAGGTGGGGATGCCTGCCCGCAGACATTGTTCGGCCAATGCGAAGTGCACCGAGGTGGCGGCATGGATCATCACCGCATCCGGGCGGCTAGCCAGCAACGCCTCCACCTCGGTAAAGCACTCGGCGATCCGGTACTGGCGGGCCAGCTTGCCTAGCACAGAGGGACTCCGGGTGCAGAGCAGTGGGGTGACTCGCTCGTCGCTCGCGAGCAGCGGCAGATAAGCCTTCTGGGCGATATCGCCAAGGCCTACGAGGGCAATGCGCATGGGGACTCCTTGTCATGAGTGCGATGGCACAGGGTAACATCTCGCTCGTACCTGGCACATCCGATGGACTGCACGCTGGCCAGTCACCGGCCCTGTCAGGTGGGGGAGTTTCCTTGCTGGCTCCATCTGGCTAAGATACCTGCTTCACGCGATACCCCATCAAGGAAGACCATGCATCACTCGACCCTCCACTCTCTGTTTCGCTACAAGGCCTGGGCCGATGGCGAACTGCTGGATGCCCTCGCCACCCTGGATGCCGCGCAATATGGCGAGGCTCACCACACGGCCCTGCGCATCTTCAACCATATCCATGTGGTCGATGCCATCTTCAAGGGCAATCTGCTGGGGGAACCCCACGGCTTCAGTGCCACCAATACCCCGGAAACGCCGACCCTGGCGGCGCTGCGCAGTGCCATCGGCAAGCTAGATGCCTGGTATCTGGATTACGTTGCCAGCCTGAGTCAGGCGGATGGCGAGGCCGTGCTCTCGTTCAACTTCGTGGACGGGGACAAGGGGCAGATGAGCCGCGCCGAGATGCTGCTGCATCTGGTGACCCACGGCGGTTATCACAGGGGAGCCATCGGGCGGCTTCTGGTGCAATGCGGCATCACGCCGCCCCGGGATACCCTGACCGCCTTCCTGCATCGCAACGAACCGGAGCGCCGCGGCGGCTAAACGACAAACGAGGGCGGCCCATGCCGCCCTCTACTAAGAAGATCTGGCCCGCTCTCTGGTATCCAGCCACTTGCCGATTCTGGCCCCCAGCTCGGAGCAGAGCATGGCGCTGACCACAGCCCAGAGTAGCTGGTTGAAATCAAAGTTCGCCTGCTTCTCAAACAGCAGGGGCACCATAAGGTTGAAGCCGATGATCCCCAGCACCAGCCCGAGCCCGCTTCCTATCTTTTCTCTTCTGGATCTGCTCTTTACTGCCATCTCACTGCTCCTGTGCCGGTCTCTTTGTCGGTGCTCGTGCGAGGAATGCCGTGCCGCCTCCACGCAAAATTAATCGGCCGCCAAGATAGCAAAACCGCCCCCGCCTGGCTGCCCTTATCGGCAGCCTGCTGGCACTTTGATGACGGGGTTCAAAAAACCGCAACGTTCTGCTGGTGATATCGCTGCTGATGCTCGCACAGGCGGCTTCGTTTGGCTTACAGTGGCTATCTGGAACCTGTTGAGCTGCGATGGGTTGCTACCAACGCGGGTCAAGGGAGCATTTTGGAAGCTGTCATCCACGGGCGCTAGCGTGAAATTTGACAGCGCTATTCCTTGCTCAGAAAGGTGGGTGTCCCAGATTTCTCTTTTCGCTAATACAGTATTTCCTAAGCATGAAATTGGAAGCCTAGAAACCAAAGAGAAAATAAATTTCGTGAGGAGAATAACGTATGGATACCGCTTTATGTACTCTGGATAACTCACATTGGAAAGCATCAGAATTCTTTGCACTAAGCGATGCCGAGCTACAAACACGCAGACGCAATCTTGTGTGTTCTACATGTGGTGGTGACGCTTGGTTTAGGAAATCAAGCTATGGAAATAAATCACCTCACTTTTGTGCCCACCATATTGATCAATGTATAGAGGCAACAAATTATGAAGTTGTAGGTGAGGGCGATGGTGGAGATGGGCAACCTGCGGCTGAACCAGATAGTGGAATTATTATCGACTTAGGTTTGGATAAGAATTACTCAATAGATGTAAAACAAAAAGATGTTGACCTTCATATTGCCACGGGCCAGCAAAGAGCCCCAATAAAAATTACTAATGCTGGGGGAGTAGATTATCCAGCACACTTAACATTAAAAAACATACTTTATAAATTAGTTCGTTCTGACAAGCTATATTTATCTGATACAAAGGTCGTTCTCCCTGATGATAGATTTCCAGGATTACCAGATAGAGCCAATAAACTTTTTGTTAACTTTAAAGATGTTAGTGAAGCACTGGATCGCCAAAAACGCATCTACTGGGGGTTTATTAGTGATGCAGGATACACTCCTGATGGCAAATTATGGTTAAATGCAGGCCGGCGAACAGATGGACTCAGCGTTGCGATAAATCCCGACATCACTGAAACTTTTAGAGAGTACTTTAAGGTTAAGGAATCGCTAGAACAACTTGAAGGGTGTCATGCATTAATAATTGGCGATTGTTATTATACTAGCACAGGAAAACCTGTGATCTGGTGTGCTAATTTAGATTTCATTGTGTTACGTCGATATAATTTTGACTCTGAAATATAAATAATCGAGCAATCATCAAACATATTAAGTGAGAAAAAAATGCCATACTCAGCAACAGTTTTTAATGTACTAATTGCATCACCATCTGATGTACCAAATGAACGTCAGGCGATCGCAGAAAGTTTACATGAATGGAATGCACTTCATTCAGAAAGCACAGGAAAGGTTCTCTTACCCGTCATGTGGGAGTCACATAGTGCCCCGAGTATGGGTGACCGCCCTCAAGGTATAATTAATGAGTTAGTTGTTAAATCCTGCGACATGTTAATTGGAGCATTTTGGACTCGCATAGGCTCACCAACTGGAATAGAAAATAGTGGAACTGTTGAAGAAATAAAGTGGTTTCTGAAACAGAAAAAACCTGTAATGCTTTACTACTCTGACGCCCCAGTTCAACCAAGTAAAATAGATAATTATCAACTCGAAAAACTTGAAGAATTTAAAACTAGCATTCGCAATCAAGGTATTCAAGAAAGCTATTCAACCGTTGAAGAACTTAAAACAAAACTATCTCGTCATCTAACCATTGTAACACGAGGTATATCTGTTGGAACTGTGGTTACTGCATCAGTTGTTAAAGAGGCTAAAGAATCCACAAAATCTGTTTTGAAAGCCCCATCACCATCTGTGGCAAACACTACAAGCGCTCAAGACTCAATGATTTATCTTGAGGACTACACAGAAAAATCATTTGTAGTTCGTGGTGATACAAAGTCCAAAAAAGAAGAGTTAAAAGCTCTCGGTGGAAAATGGATAAACACCCGAGATGGAAGTTCCGCCTGGAATTTCTCAAAGAAGAAAATAGAAGAAGTAGGTAGGCTTCTCGGAATATCACCTACCTTAAAAAATATATAGTTTTAACATTTTTTGATCTTAAGGATATCGCAATTAAGACCAGATAAATTATGTTGATAGTTTGAACTTACTCCATGGATATAGGAACCATTCAATATATATAAAATAAAAAGGCGACCATCCGGTCGCCTTTTTATTTCTATCGCTTTCCAATCAGAAAAACTCACCGGGCTGGTCGCTTGGCACCGTTTCCTTTTGCTGCGGGCTTGCCGCCTTGAGTTGCAGGTTTAGTTCCCGGCTTGGCGGAGCCTGCACGGGTTGGCGCCTTGCCCTTGTGAGCCGGTTTGCTCTTACCAGCACTCTGGCCTGCGCCTTGCGCGGCGGGTTTGCCATTGCCCGTCTTGCCGCCATGTTTGCTGGCCGCAGGGGCATTGGCTGCGCCAGCCTCGCTGCGGGCGGCCTTGTTGCCAGCCCCATTGCTGCGCTGATGGGTGATGGCACTGTGGCGAGTCAGGGCAGGCTTGAGGCCCTTGTTGCGACTGCGCTCGGCCTTGGCTTCGCCACGGCCTTCCGGCGGCACCAGGCAGTCGGGGCCGTTGCCGATGAGGTGGCCCTTGCCCATCTCCAGCAGAGCTTCGCGGATCATCGGCCAGCCAGCCGGATCGTGATAGCGCAGCAGCGCCTTGTGCAGGCGACGGCGACGCTCCCCTTTCACCACGAACACGTCCCCGCCCTGGCGGCTCACCTTGTTGAGCGGGTTTTTCTCGGTGTAATACATGGTGGTGGCGTTGGCGAGCGGCGACGGGTAGAAGTTCTGCACCTGATCGAGCTTGAAGCGATTGGACTTGATCCAGAGCGCCATGTTCACCATGTCTTCATCCGTGGTGCCCGGGTGGGCGGAGATGAAGTAGGGGATCAGGTACTGCTGCTTGCCCGCCTCTTTGGAATATTTGTCGAACAGCTCCTTGAAGCTGTAGTAGCTGCCCATGCCCGGCTTCATCATCTTGGAGAGCGGGCCCTCCTCGGTGTGTTCCGGCGCGATCTTGAGGTAGCCGCCGACGTGGTACTTGGCCAGCTCCTTGATGTAGCGAGGATCTTCCACCGCGATGTCGTAGCGCACCCCGGAGGCGATCAGGATCTTCTTGATGCCCTTGAGGTCGCGCGCCTTGCGGTAGAGGTTGATGGTCGGGCTGTGGTCGGTGTCCATGTGCGGGCAGATGGTCGGCCAGACGCAGGAGGCGCGGCGGCAGGTCTGCTCGGCCTTGGGGCTCTTGCAGCGGAGCTTATACATGTTGGCGGTAGGGCCGCCCAGATCCGAGATGACGCCGGTAAAGCCCGGCACTTTGTCGCGGATCTCTTCGATTTCTTTGAGGATCGACTCTTCCGAGCGGCTCTGGATGATGCGCCCCTCGTGCTCGGTGATGGAGCAGAAGGAGCAGCCGCCGAAGCAGCCGCGCATGATGTTGACCGAGGTCTTGATCATGTCGTAGGCCGGGATCTTCTCCTTGCCATAGGCCGGGTGCGGCACCCGCTGATACGGCAGGCCGAACACCCCGTCCATCTCGTCGGTTTCGAGGGGGAAGGCGGGCGGGTTGACCCAGATGATGCGATCGCCGTGGGCCTGGGAGAGCGCGCGGGCGCAGCCCGGGTTGGTCTCGTGGTGCAGGATGCGGGACGCGTGGGCGTAGAGCACCTTGTCCTCTTTGACCCGCTCGAACGCCGGCAGCTTGACGTAGGTCTTCTCCCAGGGCTTCTGCTTGGGTGGCTGCACCAGGATGGGCTTGGCCTCCTGCTCCATCGGCGCGGTGCCTTCTTCGTCCGCACAGGGCGCCCCTTCCATATAGGGGTTGGGGATGGGGTCGATGCGGCCAATCTGGTCGAGCTTGCTCGAATCCACCCCGCGCCAGCCCGGCAGCGGCTCCTTGCGGATGACGGCGGTGCCGCGAATGTCCTGCATGGTGTCGATGGTCTCGCCACCTGCGATGCGGTGCGCCACCTCCACCAGGGGGCGCTCGGCGTTGCCATAGATGAGGATGTCGGCCTTGGCGTCGATCAGGATGGAGCGACGGATGGTCTCGGACCAGTAGTCGTAGTGGGCGATACGGCGCAGGGATGCCTCGATGCCGCCGATGACCACCGGGACCTCTTTATAGGCCTCCTTGCAGCGCTGGGTATAGACCAGGGTTGCGCGGTCCGGCCGCTTGCCGCCCACGTCCCCCGGGGTGTAGGCGTCGTCGTGGCGCAGCTTCTTGTCGGCGGTGTAGCGGTTGATCATGGAGTCCATGTTGCCCGCAGTGACGCCATAAAACAGGTTCGGCTTGCCCAGGCGCATAAAGTCATCCTTGGATGACCAGTCCGGCTGGGCGATGATGCCGACCCGAAAGCCCTGGGATTCGAGCATGCGGCCGATCACCGCCATGCCGAAGCTCGGGTGATCCACGTAGGCGTCGCCTGTCACCAGCACGATGTCGCAGCTGTCCCAGCCGAGCTTGTCCATCTCCGCGCGGGACATGGGCAGGAAGGGCGCCGTGCCGTAGCACTCGGCCCAGTAACGGGGATAGGAGAAGAGGTTGGTAACCGGCTGCATTTTGACCACCTGGAACAATTCGGGTCGCGCATTATACCGGCAGAGCCAGGCGGGGGCGACGGCTTTTTGCCCCCACAGAACGCGAGGGGAAAGGGCCGCTTCGAGCGGGTGCCGCGGGTCGGCGTGACAGACTCGGTGTTCATCAACAAGCAGGGCACCCATGGGCGCCCTGCTTGTTGTCATGGCGGGTCGGCACGCTAGGCCGCCGGTTTGTCCCGCCCCTCGGGGGCGTCCTCCCCCTGCACTGGGGACGGGCTGGCCGGGGCTGCCGTGGCCAGCACCTCGTCCACCAGCCGATCCCGCGCCCCCGTCAACCCCGCGCGTCTGGCGATCAGGTGATAGATGGCGGGCACCACCAGCAGGGTGACCAGGGTCGCGAGCGACAACCCGAAGAAGACCACTGTCCCCACGGCCATCCTGCTCTCGTAGCCCGCCCCCATGGAGAGCATCAGGGGCACGGCACCTATGATGGCGGTGAGCGACGTCATCAATATGGGGCGCAGACGGCGCACCGAGCCCTTGATGATCGCCTCCTCGAACCCTTCACCCCGCTGGCGCAACTGGTTGATGAACTCCACGATGAGGATGCCGTTCTTGGTCACCATGCCGATCAGCATGATCATGCCGATCTGGCTGTAGATGCTGAGCTCCTGCCCCGTGAGCCAGAGGCCGAGCAGGCCGCCGAAGATGCCGAGCGGCACCGTCATCATCACCACCGCCGGAGTCAGCAGGCTCTCGAACTGGGCCACCAGCACCAGGTAGACCACCAGCAGGGCCAGGCCGAACACCAGCGCCATCTCCCCCTGGTTGTCGCGATAATCCTTGGACTCGCCGGCGTAATCCACCGACATGCCGATGGGCAGATGATCCGCAGCCCAGCCATCCAGGAAGTCCAGCGCCTCCCCCAGGGTGTGGTCGGGGGCCAGGTCCGCGGTGAGGGTGACCGCCTTCTGGCGCTGATAGTGGTTGAGGCGCTGGGGGCTGGCCACCTGGGTGACGGTGGCCAGGGTGGAGAGGCTCACCATCTCGCCGCTGGCGGCCTTGAGGTAGATACGGCTCACATCCGAGATGCCGTTGAACTGGGTCTGGTTGGCGCGCAGATAGACGTCGTACTCCTCCCCCCTGTCCACATAGGTGGTCTGGCTGACGCCCCCGAGCAGGGCCTGCAGGGAGCTTGCTATGGTGGAGACCGGGATGCCAAGCTGGCTGGCCCGCTCCCGCTCTATGGTCACCTGCAGCTCCGGGGTCTTCTCGGCATAGTCGAGATCCGGGCTCTGCATCAGCCCGCTCTGGCGCGCCGCCTGCT
The DNA here is from genome assembly GCF_040908055.1 of Aeromonas sp. R7-4. Classification (NCBI taxonomy): domain Bacteria; kingdom Pseudomonadati; phylum Pseudomonadota; class Gammaproteobacteria; order Aeromonadales; family Aeromonadaceae; genus Aeromonas; species Aeromonas sp. R7-4. The sequence continues at coordinate 203,501 of NZ_JBFODA010000031.1, read as the reverse complement.
GCAAGATGAGCCCCTGCTGGTATAGCTCGCCGTAATCGGAGCCCTGCAGCACGAACTGCACGGCGGCGGTGGAGCCACCGCGAAAGCCCGGCTGGAAGGTGCGGATCATCACGTCCGGAATGTCGGCGAGCAGCCCGCTCAGGGAGCGGCCGAACTCGGTGGCCGTCTGCTCCCGCACCGCCCAGTCGCTGAGCTGGATGATGGCCATACCGGTCTGATCGCCCCCGCGGCCGAAGGCCGGGGTGCTGAAGCTCACCGCCTGCACCACCCCCTTGCCGAGCAGCGGCAGGACGGCGGCCTCCACCTGCTGCATGTTGCGCTTCATCCGCTCTATGCTGGTGCCCTCGGCCCCCTTCACGAACACATAGAGCACGCCCCTGTCCTCTGTGGGAGTGAGGCTCGCGGGCAGCTTGCCAAAGAGGGCGCCGATGCCGCCGAGGCAGAGCAGCAGCACCAGGGGCATCCAGACGGCGTGGCGCAGCACGCCCCCCAGCAGGGCGCGATAGCGCCGCTCCACCCAGCCGAGGCCTTTGTCCAGCGTGGCGGTCAGGGCGTTGGGTTTGTCCACGGCACGCATCAGCCAGGAGCCCATGGCCGGGGTCAGGGTGAGCGCCACCAGGGAGGAGAAGAGCACGGCGAGCGAGAGCAATATTGCAAACTCGGTAAAGAGCCGCCCCACCATGCCCTCCATGAAGGCGATGGGCACGAACACCATCACCAGCACGGCGGTGGTGGCGATGACCGCAAACCCCACCTCCCGGGTGCCATGCCAGGCCGCCATCAATGGGGATTCCCCCCGCTGCAGGTGGTGGTGGATGTTCTCCACCACCACAATGGCGTCGTCCACCACCAGGCCGATGGCGAGGATGAGCGCCAGCAAGGTGATGAGGTTGATGGAAAAGCCCAGATACCAGGCGCCGATAAAGGCGGAGATGAGGGAGACCGGCACCGTGATGGCGGGGATCAGGGTGGTACGCCCCTGCCCGAGGAAGAGGTAGAGCACGGCGACCACCAGCAGGGCACAGATGGCCAGGGTCTCGTACACCTCGTCGATGGCCTGCTTGATGAAGATGGTGGAATCGTAGTCGACCTCAAGCTTTGCCCCCTCGGGCAGGAAGCGCTGCATCTCGACCAGCTTCTTCTCGATGCCCTGGGCCACCGCCAGGGGGTTGGCGGTGGACTGCGCGACTATGCCAATCCCCAGGCTCTCGCGGCCGTTGCGCTGGTAGGCGCTGTCTTCGTTTTTGGCCCCCACCTCCACATCCGCGATGTCCGCCAGGTAGATGCTCTCGCCGTTGACGGCGGTCGTCACCGGCAGGGAGCGGAAATCCTCGGCGCTGTGGTAGAGGCGGGCGATCTGCACCGCCATGGTCATGGTGTTGTTGCGGATCTCGCCGCCAGGGAGCTCGATGTTCTCCCGCTTGAGGGCATCCTGCACGTCGGCCACCGTGATGCCGCGGGCCGCCATGTCGGCCGGGCGCAGCCGCACGTACATCACCTGGGTCAGATCCCCCGAGAGTTGCACCTCGCTCACCCCGTCCACCAGGCTCAGGGGATCCACCAGCATGCGATTGGCGTAGTCGGTCAGGGCGGTGCGGTCCATCTGGGTGCTGCTGAAGTTCAGCCAGATGGCCACGTCGCCGTTGCCGTTGTCCTTGGTCACCATGGGCTCGTCCGCGTCGTCCGGGAGCCTGGGTCTGGCGCGGGAGATGGCGTCGCGCACGTCCGAGGTGCCTTCCAGCATGTTCCAGCCGAGCTTGAACTCCACCGTGATGGAGGAGCGCCCCTTGCGGGTCACCGAGTTGATGTTCTTGATGCCGCTGATGCCGGAGAGCTGGTCCTCGATGGGCTTGGTGATCTGGCTCTCCATCACCTCGGGGGCCGCCCCCTCATAGGTGGTGGTGATGGAGACGGACGGGGTCTGCACGTCCGGCATCTCCCGCACCGTCAGCTTGGAAAAGGCCACCAGGCCGAACACGGTGAGCAGGGCGCTGATGACCACCGCCACCAGGGGGCGGCGCACTGAGATATCGGAGAGCCACATCAGCCTTTCACCTCGCCCAGATCCCGTACCAGGGCGCCGTCGCGCAGATTCACCAACCCCTCCACCGCGATGCGATCGCCGACGTTCAGCCCCTTGAGCACCCACACTTCTTCGCCATGGGTGTCGCCAAGCTCCACCGGCACGCGCTTCACCCGGCCGTCCGCCTCCAGGCGATAGACGAAGCGCTGCTCGCCGGCGTATTCCACCGACTGGGCCGGGATCAGGGTCATCTTCTGGGCCGGCAGGGAGAGCTCCACATTCATCAGCATGCCGGGGCGCAACTGGCCGCCGGGGTTGGGCAGGATGACCCGCGCCTTGATGTTCTGGGTGTCGCTGGAGATCCGGCTGTCGAGGGTCTCCAGCACCCCGGAGAAGGATTGATCCGGCCAGGCGGAGCTGGTCGCCGTCACCGCCATGCCGGGGCGCAGCAGGGAAAGGTAGCGCTCGGGCACAGCCAGATCGAGCCGCAGCTTCGCCAGCTCGTCCAGGTGCAGCAGCACGTCACCGCTGTTGACCAGGGCCCCTTCACTCAGGTCGATGAGGCTGACGGTGCCGTCGAAGGGGGCGGCCAGGGTGCGCAGGGAGAGCTCGTAACGGGCCGCGTCCACCCGGGCCTGGGCCTGGGCGACGGTCGCCTCCTGCCCCTCCAGCTCGGAGGTGGTGATGGCGCCGCGCGCCACCAGGCGGCGCATGTCCCGCAGCTTGCGCGCCTCATCGCGCACGCTGGCGCTCTGCTCGGCGAGCTCCGCCTGCTGCTTGCCCGCGTCCAGGGCGATCAGGGTCTGCCCCTGCTCCACCTGCTGGCCGGATCGCACCGCAATGTTGACGATGCGGCCGGTCACCTCGGGACTCACCACCACGGAGCGATTGGCCGACAGCTTGCTGACCAGCTTGATGGAGGGCTCGGCCAGGCTCTGCCTGACCGTTTCGGCCCTGATGTTGATCTCTCTTGGTGCAGGCTTGCTGGCGGGTTCAGCCTGCCGCAGATGCCAGGCGCCCGCCGCCAGCAATAGTAGAAGAGGGAAAAGCCACAGCCACACGCGCGTTTTCATCACAGGATCCATGCCGTCAAAGAGAGAAAGGGAAAGAGCTTCATCAAGGATGGCACCATGTTACCCCCTGACTATGCCGCGACTATGTATAAATGTGACAAAACGTAACAGTCTGGCGAGAAGATCATCAAAAACCATCTTCCCGGGGCGATGACGAGGGTTCTGCCCTGCACTGATGGCCGATTTGCGCCTCATGCTCAGCCTGGGCCATTGCCGCCAGCCCCCTTCGATCACACTGTTGGAGACCATTCACCGCGCCGATCTCGCCCTCTATCAGGCCAAGGGCAACGGTCGCAATCGCCGCGAAAGTTGGCAGGATGACGGGCAGGAGAAGCCGGGGTAAGCTGGAACCCCAATTCACATCAGGAGACGCACTGTGGCACGAAAACCCCGCCTGGGTCTGGCCCTGGGCAGCGGCGCTGCCCGAGGATGGGCACACATCGGCATCATACGGGCGCTGGAGCGCCTCGGCGTCAAGCCGGATCTGGTGGCTGGCTGCTCCATCGGCAGCTTCGTCGGCGCTGCCTACGCTGCTGGCGAACTGGACAAACTGGAGAACTGGGTGCGCGGTTTCAACCGGTTGCAGGTGATGGGGCTGCTCGACCCCGCCCTCTCCGGCGGCCTGTTCCGCGGTGACAAGGTGTTCGGCATCGCCGCCGGCCATCTGGGGGATCCCGCCATCGAGAGCCTGCCGCTGCCCTTCGCCTGCGTCGCCACCGAACTCGATACCGGCCGCGAGATCTGGTTGCAGCAGGGCCCCCTGCGCCAGTGCGTGCGCGCCTCCTGCGGCATGCCCGGCATCCTGACCCCGACCCGGATCGATGACCGCTGGCTGGTGGACGGTGCCGTGGTCAACCCCGTGCCCATCTCGCTCGCCCGCGCCATGGGGGCCGAGGTGGTGATCGCCGTCAACCTCAACACCGACCTGCACCAGCCCTGGACGGACGAGCCGGACGAACCCGCCCCGGGGGGGCTGTTCAGTCAATGGCTCGGCCGCACCGAACCCAGTACCCCCGGCATGTGGGGGGTGATGACCGGCTCCATCAACATCATGCAGGAGCGCATCACCCGGGCCCGGATGGCCGGCGATCCCCCCGAGATCCAGCTCTGCCCTCGCCTCGGCAACCTCTCCATCATGGACTTCCACCGCGCCAGCGACGCCATCAACGAGGGGGAGGCCTGTGTCGAGCGCAGCCTGGATCAGCTCAAGGAGGAACTCTCCCGGCTCGGCCTGCTCTGACGCCCAGGGATGCCAATGAAAAGAGCGCCATCAGGCGCTCTTTTGCTGTCCGGGCCTCGGGGTCAGAACAGCCCCAGCCCCTTGAGCATCACGATCAGGATCAGCAGGGGCGACACGTAACGGATGATGAAGAACAGGGGCTTGAGGATGGGCAGCTCCAGCTCGCCGCCATTGGTCAGCGCCGTCTTCATCCGCTCGAAGCCCCAGACCCAGCCGACGAACAGGCAGAGGAAGATGCCGCCAAGGGGCATCAGCACGTTGGAGGAGACGAAGTCGAACAGATCGAAGAAGGTCTTGCCGGCGATCTGCACATCCGCCAGGGTGCTGTTGGAGAGCGCACAGGTCGACCCGACCGCCCCCAGCACTAAGAGGTTGATCAGGGTGGCCCTTCTGCGGCTCATGTGAAAACGCTCGGAGAGCACGGAGACCGGCACCTCCAGGATGGAGAGCATGGCCCCCGTGGCCGCGATGGCGGAGAGCACGAAGAACAGCACCATGAAAAGGTGACCGAACGGAATGCTGGCAAACACCGCGGGTATGGTGATGAACAGCAGGGAGGGGCCGGCGCTCGGCTCGAAGCCGAAGGCGAACACCGCCGGGAAGATGGCGATCCCCGCCAGCATGGAGACGAAGAGATCGGCGCACATCACCCGGACCGTGGTCAGGGGAATGTGCTGGTCATCCCGAAAGTAGCTGCCATAGGTCATCATGCAGCCCATGCCGATGGAGAGCTTGAAGAACGCCAGTCCCATGGCCGTCAGCACGACGCCTGCGGTCACCTTGGAGAAATCGGGGGAGAACAGGAAGTCCAGCCCCTCGCTCGCCCCGGGCAGGGTCAGGCTGCGGATGCCTATCACCAGCAGCAGGATGAAGAGCAGCGGCATCAGCCGCTTGGTGACCGCCTCAATCCCCTTGGCCACCCCCATCAGCAGTATGCCCCCCATCAGGGCCAGCACCAGCCACTGCCATAGCAGGCTCTGCAGCGGATTGGTGATGAGCGCGTTGAAGGCCGCCCCCGTCACGGCGGGATCGGTCGAGAGGATATCCCCGCTGGCCGCCTTGAAGATGTAGGCAAACACCCAGGCCGCCACCTCGGAGTAGAACGACATGATGAGGAAGGCCGCGCTCACCCCCATGGCCGCGATCAGCCACCAGGGTTGTCCCTTCGGCGCCAGCTTGATGAGCCCGCTCACCGCATCGGATTTGGCCTGACGCCCCAGCATGATCTCGGAGATCATCACCGGCAGCCCCACCAGCAGGGTGGCGATGACATAGACCAGCAGGAAGCCGGCGCCGCCGTTCTCCCCGGTCAGGTAGGGGAACTTCCAGATGTTGCCAAGCCCGACGGCCGACCCCAGGGTCGCAGCCAGCACGCCAAAGGTACTGGTAAAGCCATCTCTGGCCTTGGATGTGGTTTGACTCATGTTTGTCTCGTTGTGCGCAGCAGTGGCCTGAATTCAAAGGGTGGGAATATTCCGGGGATTAATCCAGTTCCACAAGCTGATTTCGCTGAAATCGCCACACATCGCACATAACGCCGTATTTATTTAAACAAGTCTCTGTTTTGAAAAATAAAAAATGCCGCCTCCAGGGCGGCATTTTTATCAAGGCTCAGGCCATCAAGCCTTGGCAATATCGTCCGGACCGATCTGGCCGATTTCGGCGACTTTCTTGTCGGCCAGCAGCCAGAGGGTGAACTTGTGCAGCTCCGGGTGATGAGCCAGGGCGACCAGGAAGGCGCCTCCGACTTCACGGTAACCCAGTTCATAGTTCTTCAGGGTGGTTGGGGGGACGCCCAGCAGATCGGCAAACTTGGGACGGCTCAGGCCTACCGCTTCGCGGATCTGACGGATCTTCTTGCCAACAGTTACGATATTTGAATTCATGTGTTCCATACTCCGTTCGGCGGATTGACTCCACCTTTATTTTTCGCGACGACTCGTAGTCAAGTGTATCAGTTTTGAACGGACTCGTTATGGTCGAGCCTCTATCTATAATCAGCGTCTTTCGACGACAACCCTAACAAACCTCGGGGATGGTAATCGCAGAGCCGCTTCAGGTAAACAGTCTCGAAAAGAAACCTTTCTGGTTGCCCGGCCATCGCTCGTATAATTCGCCGATTATTTCCAAGAGAGTCATCAGCATGGCATTTCCCGGCATCATTTCCCGTCTCCACCCGGATTCGGATCCCGCATCCCTCCCCCGTCAACTCAGCCAGGGCCAGCAGACCCGGGCCGAGGCATTCTGGCTGCCCGCGGCCATGCAGCACGACGCGGCCACCGTGCTGGCGGCCCTCTCGGACAAGTGCAGCCTCTATCTCGAATGCCCGGCGACGTCGGGGCTGCGCAGCCACGACGGAGTCCTGCAGGAAGATGGCACCCTGAGGCTGGAAAATGGTAACCGGATGGCGCTCGCAAAGGCCAAAGGGGATGGCGGCATAGTGCCCGAGCTGGGTCTGCACGAGATGGAAGCCTGGCTGGCTGCCGGTCACCTCCATTTCATCTGTTCAGCCGCCGTTCAGCCTGTGGCGCGGGCCATCCTCAATATCTGGCCCCTCGACCCCTATCTCGCCCGCCATTTTTTGCTCAGCTTCACCCCCTTGCTATGCGAAGCAACCGAGGCCGATTATCTCGCGGTCTTCTCGGCCAGGGTGGCAGGCGCAAGCCCGCAGCACGCCTGGGCTAAGGCCTATATGAAGCTTGAGAAAAAACTGCACCGCGCCTACTTGGATCACTAATAAATTCGAAGAAACAGCCAGTTATCCATACGACACAATTTGCCCCATGGGTTATCTGTGAGCTTGATCATGTTTTGAAATGGGCATAAAGTGCGCCACGTCATCGGAATGACATCGGCTGTTCGTGGCGGAGTTCGTGCATTGTCGACAGTGCAACCCGCTCACTTGTGCACCCAGATGCGTGCCTCCTGGATGGATCTAGGATCCCTGTTCGCGCCAACGGTCGTTGGTCGACAGAGCCAGCAGCTTACATAAATTACAAAGTGCGAAGCACGTGGACAACGTGCCATCTCAACGAGGATTATTTTATGATGAAAATGGCTCCTTCCCTGATCGCCATCGCCATGGCTGCCATGGGTGCAACTGCAGCGCACGCCGCTGACGACATCTACTTCGGTGCCGGTGTTGGTGCGACTCACTTCAACGGTCTGAACAAGATCGAAGGCGTGAACGCTGGTGAAGAAGACGCGGCTGCTGCCAATGCCTTCGTTGGTTACAACTTCAACGAATACTTCGGTTCCGAGCTGGGCTACCAATACACCGGCCGTGGCAACACCAACGGCAACCGTTACGAGAGCCAGGGTGCCACCCTGTCCGGTATCGCTCGTCTGCCGCTGGGCAACGATTTCTCCCTGTTCGGTGAAGCTGGCGCCTACTGGGGCCACACCGACGGTCTGGGCACCAGCGATACCAAGGTATCCCCGCTGGCCGGTGCCGGTGTGACCTACAAGGTCAACGACGCGCTGGACCTGCAAGCTCGTTACCGCTACATGTGGGACGTGGCTGACCTGCACGCCGACGACGTACGCTACAAGTCCAACCAGAGCGTTGCGACCCTGGAAGCCGTTTACCACCCGTTCCGCACTTCCTACGTAGCGCCGGCTCCGGCTCCGGTTGTTGAAGAAGCTCCGGCTCCTGCTCCGCAAATCGTTGAGAAGAACTTCGCCCTGAACTCCGACGTGCTGTTTGCCTTTGGCAAAGACAGCCTGAAGGCCGAAGGCGTGGAAGCCCTGAACGCCCTGTACCAGCAGATCGTTGAGTTCCAGCCGAAAGACGGCAACGCCGTTGTCGTTGGTTACACCGACCGCATCGGTTCCGACGCTTACAACCAGAAGCTGTCTGAAGCCCGTGCCCGTACCGTTGCCAACTTCCTGGTCAGCAAGGGTATGGCTGCCAGCAAGGTTGCCATCGAAGGTCGTGGCGAAGCCAACCCTGTCACCGGCACCAAGTGTGACGGCGTCAAGGCCAAGGCTCAGCTGATCTCCTGCCTGGCTCCGGACCGTCGCGTAGAAGTACGCGTATCCGGCGTACAGGAAGTTCAGCAGTAATCTGACCTCGCTCAGATAATGCGAAAAGGGGATGCCACGGCATCCCCTTTTGCTTGTCTGGCGTTTTCCCCGGCGACATCTCCTGTCTCACCTCTCCCCCTCTTCCCACTCTGGCGGTAGCCCCATGGTACCGGCGCCAGCGCTGCATATCTGACCGGAAACTTGATCAAGCTGATTCAAAAGAATACAGTAGCTGCGCTTGTAAGACATTGGATGTACTATTAAAAGTGCTGAATGCCCGGTGCGTTGTCCATGGAGAATAAGCTTCATGAGAATCCAGGTTACCATCCATTTTTTTATTCAAGCCGTCCGTGACGCGTTCACGGTGTCGCACATGAAGTGTCATCTGCGACCGGTATAACAAAGAGTGCGCAGTACGCCCTTAGCACGGCAACTCAACGAGGATAAAACGATGAAAATGAAAATGGCACCAACCCTGATTGCTCTGGCTATTGCAGCCATGGGAACCACCACGGCCCAGGCGGCTGACGACTGGTACACAGGCATGGGGGCAGGTTGGGCATATGGGCACGACCTGGACTCCTTCGGCCTGGATGCCGACAAGGACGCCACCGCGATCTCCCTGTTCGGCGGCTACAACTTCACCGAAAACTTTGCCGCCGAGCTGGGCTATCTCTATGCCGGCAAGGGTGGCGTCGACGGCGTCGACTTCAAGACCCAGGGTGGGACCCTGTCCGGTATCGCCCGCCTGCCCATGAACGACATCTTCTCCGTGTTCGCCGAAGGCGGTGCCTACTTCAACCACGTCAACGGCAACGGTGACAGCGACAACGGCACCTCGCCGCTGGCCGGTCTGGGCCTGAGCGCCAAGCTCACCGATCTGCTCGATCTGCAGGCTCGCTATCGCTACATCTGGGATCTGGGCGACGATCAGAAGACCTGGAAGACCGACATGAGCGTCGCCACCCTGGAGCTGGTGATGCACCCGAACCGCAAAGCCTATGTAGCACCTGTGGCAGCCCCGGCTCCCGAGCCGGCTCCCGAGCCCGTCATGGTCGACAAGAGCTTCGCCCTGAGCTCAGACGTGCTGTTTGCCTTCGGCAAGTCCACCCTGAAGCCGGAAGGAACCGCGGCGCTCAACACCCTGTATCAGCAGATCGTCGACGTCCAGCCGAAAGACGGCAGCGCCGTGGTGGTGGGTTACACCGACCGCATCGGCTCCGACGCCTATAACCTGAAGCTGTCCGAAGCCCGTGCCCGCACCGTGGCCGACTTCCTGGTCGGCAAGGGTCTGCCGGCGGGCAAGGTCTCCATCGAGGGCCGTGGTGAAGCCAATCCGGTCACCGGCACCCAGTGTGACGGCGTCAAGGGCAAGAACCAGCTGATCTCCTGCCTGGCACCGGATCGCCGCGTCGAAGTGCGCGTCACCGGCGTGCAGGAAGTCCAGCAGTAAGCGGGCTACCCGCAACCAAACAAGGGGCAACTCGGCCCCTTTTTGTTCATCAACCAGTCCTTCCCACCCCCGTTCTGGGGCGAACCAGTTGTCACCTTCCTCACAGATTTTCCATACGGGGTCGCCACTTAAGTGGTTAAACGTCTCATATGGCCTATACATAATGTTGGTTATACATAACAAAGGGCTGGGAGCCCTATAACACCCAACATCGACGAGGAAACGCGATGAACATTAGACTGAAACCGGTATGGATTGCACTGGTATTGGCGACGGGAGCGGCACAGGCGGCACCTGTTCATGACTGGTATATAGGCGCGGGGGCAGGCTGGGCATGGGCCCATGATCTCGATGACTTCAGCAAGGATGTCAGCAACGATGACACCGCGTACAACGCCTTCGCCGGCTACAACTTCACCGAAAACCTGGGGGCCGAACTGGGTTATCTCTCGGGCGGGGACTGGGACGTCAATGGTCACGAATTCAGCAACCAGGGGGCGACCCTGTCGATCCTGGGCCGCCTGCCATTGAACGACATCTTCTCGGTGTTTGCCGAGGGTGGTGGCTACCTCTACAGCGTCAAGTCCATCAACGGCAGCGAGGACAACCTGGCGCCGCTGGCCGGACTCGGCATGACCGCCAGGCTGCACGACTGGATCGACATCCAGGCCCGCTATCGCTACATGGTGCGGGTGGGGGATGACTCGGACAACGACAAGGTGGGCAGCGGTACCCAGCGCTGGGTTAGCGACATCAGCACCGCCACCATAGAGCTGGTGCTGCACCCCAACCGCACCGTCGCCGCCGTGCCGGTGGCGGCCCCCATGGTGGTGACCCCCCCGCCGGCCCCCGAACCGGTGGATCAGACCTTCAACCTGAGCTCTGACGTGCTGTTTGCCTTTGGCAAGGCGGAGCTCAAGCCGGAAGGCATGGCCGCCCTGGACGATCTCTACCAGCAGATCGTCGACGTCAAACCCAAGGACGGCAACGCTCTGGTGATGGGCTATACCGACCGCATCGGCTCCGACGCCAACAACCAGGCGCTGTCCGAAGCCCGTGCGCGCACCGTGGCCGATTTCCTCATCGGCAAGGGCCTGCCTGCCGACAAGGTCAGCATTCAGGGCAATGGCGAGAGCAACCCGGTCACCGGCACCCAGTGTGATGCCGTCAAGGCCAGGGCCGCCCTCATCGACTGCCTGGCCCCGGATCGCCGGGTCGAGGTGCGGGTCACCGGCGTGCAGTCCGTGCCGGCCGCCGAACCTGCTGCCGAACCCGCCCCTGAAGAAGCCGTCACCGAGCCGGCCGCCGAGCAGCCGGCCCAATAACCCCTCCCTCGGCCGCCGTGCACAAAAAAGGGATGCTGATGCATCCCTTCTGTTTTTCGGTGGCTCCCCCGCTCAGAACGAGGTGCGGCGATAGCGGCGGTATTCTGGACGCCAGAAGTTCGCCTCTATGGCCTGATCTATCACATCATCCGGGGTCTGCACCGCCTTGCCCTGCAGCATGGCGGTCTTGGCCACCATCTTGGCGATGTAGCGGGAGACCCGGTGGATGTCCGCCAGATCCGGCAGGAGGGAGCCCTCCTCCCCCTTCACCAGGGGCGAGCAGTCCGCCAGGGCGCGGCTGGCCGACATCAGCATGGCATCGGTCACCCGGTTGGCACCGGAGGCGATGACGCCAAGGCCAATGCCCGGGAAGATGAAGGAGTTGTTGCACTGGGCGATGACATAGCGCTTGCCCTTGTACTCCACCGGTGCGAACGGGCTGCCGGTGGCCACCAGCACCTGGCCGTCGGTCCAGCGGATGAGATCCGCCGGCGTGGCCTCCACCCGGGAAGTGGGGTTGGAGAGCGGGAAGATGATGGGGCGGGCGCAGTGCTTGTGCATGGTCTTGACCACCTCCTCGGTGAAGAGGCCGGGCTGACCGGAGACCCCGATCAGGATGTCCGGGCGACCGTGTTCCATCACCTCCAGCAGGGAGATGTTGTCCCCCACCGGCCACTCCTTGATCCGCTCCAGCGGCTGGGAGAGCTTGCGCTGGAAGTCGAGCTGGTTGGGGATCTTGTCGGTGATGAGACCGAAGCGGTCAACCATGAAGACCCGGCCCCGCGCCTCGGCGTCGGTCAGCCCTTCGGCCTTCATCTGCGCCACTATCTGCTCGGCGATGCCGCAGCCCGCGCTGCCGGCACCGAGGAAGGCGACCCGCTTCTCAGAGAGCTTGGCGCCGGAGGCCTTGCAGGCGGCGATGAGGCTGCCGAGGGTCACGGCGGCGGTCCCCTGGATGTCATCGTTGAAGCAGCACAGCTCGTCCTTGTAGCGGTTGAGCAGCGGAGTGGCATTGCCCTGGGCGAAGTCCTCGAACTGCAGCAGGATGTCCGGCCAGCGACGCTTGACCGCCTGGATGAAGGCGTCGACGAACTCATCGTACTCCTCCCCGGAGATGCGCGGGTGGCGCCAGCCCATGTAGAAGGGGTCGTTCAGCAGTTGCTGGTTGTTGGTGCCCACGTCCAGCACCACCGGCAGGCAGTAGGCGGGCGAGATGCCGCCGCAGGCGGTGTAGAGGGACAGCTTGCCGATGGGAATGCCCATGCCGCCGATGCCCTGATCCCCAAGACCCAGGATCCGTTCGCCGTCGGTGACCACGATCACCTTGACGTTCTGCTTGGTGGCGTTCTGCAGCATGTCATCGATCCTGTCCTTGTCCGGATAGGAGATGAACAGCCCGCGGGCACGGCGATAGATGTTGGAGAACTCCTCGCACGCCTTGCCCACGGTCGGGGTGTAGATGACCGGCAGCATCTCGGTCAGGTGGTTGTTCAGCAGGCGGTAGAACAGGGTCTCGTTGGTATCCTGGATGTTGCGCAAATAGATGTGCTTGTCCATGTCGTTGCCGAACGCCATGAACTGGCGGTAGGCGCGCTCGGCCTGCTCTTCGATGGTCTCGATGTTCTGGGGCAGCAGGCCTTCCAGGTTGAAGCTGCTGCGCTCTTCGCTGGTGAAGGCGCTGCCCTTGTTGAGCAGGGGCGTCTCCAGCAGGGCCGGACCTGCGTAGGGGATGTAGAGGGGACGTTTCTGATTATTGTCTTCAAACATGGATCTGTACCTTGACTGTGTGGCCCGCCGATCCTATGGGCTTGAGCCAACAATTTCAAAGGGTTTGCATGTCTGTTGCGAAAGGTTTGCGACCCAGGCGGCGAAAGGCCCCAGGGGTCTGACCAGTCAGGCGCCGGAAGCGGTTCGCGAAGTTGGCTCCGTCGCTGTAACCGACCCGGCTGGCGAGCTCGCCGAGGGGCCAGTTGGTGTAGAGCAGCAGCTGGCGCGCCTTGTTCATGCGAAGCTGGGTCAGCCAGGCCATGGGGCCCATGCCGAACGCCTGCTGACATAGACGGTGCAGGTGGGGCACGGAACAGGCCATCTGCTCGGCGAGCAGGGCCACGCTCCAGGGCTCGTCCAGGCGCGCCTCCACCCGGCGAAACAGCGCCTGCAGCCGCAGCTCCGGGGTGCCGCGCACCTCCCCTTGCAGGGTGCGGTCCAGCAGGGCCAGCAGCAGGCTCAGCAGCTGGGGTTGCAGGGGCGAGCGGACCCCCTCCCCCTGCATCAGACTGAGCAGGTGATAGAGCCGATCCCCTTCCTCCCCCTGCCAGATGCGATGGCCGAGCCGATGCAAGTGGTGCCAGCGCGGCACGTCGTCCAGCAGGATCCAGCTGATCTGCCAGCGCTCCCCGGCGAGGCGTAGCCCCCCCGGCACGGCCGCCGGCAGGAATACCAGGGCCCCGGCCGGGATCGGCTGCTCCCCTGCCTCGGTCAGCAGCATGCCCCCCTCGTCGTGACTCACCATCAGGATGTGGAATTCGGGCCTGTTGCGACGGATCAGATAGTGATCCCGCAGCTGGGAGAGCCCGGTCAGGAAGATCCCCGCCTCCCCGAGCAGGGGCAGACCTTCGCGCCCCAGCATCCGCTCCTCGCAGGCCGGGGCAATCTCCAGACACTCGCTGACAAATGGCATAGCACCTCAACAGGATAGTTTTACACAAGAAAGCCGAGAGAGGCTCACAGTGGAACAGCCCCTTGCCTCCCCTATCATACCCAAGACAAACCTTGATTTTCACATACCCGGTTAACATAAATGAATTATTGGCAAGCGATTTTAAAACAAACCACCGATCGTGAGTTCATGACCAGACTGTGGCGGCTGGCCCTGCCGGTGTCGCTGCAGTCCATGATGTTCTCCCTGCTCGGCCTCATCGACATCATGATGGTGAGCCAGCTCGGCACCACGGCTGTGGCGGCGGTCGGCTTGGGTAACCGGGTCTTCTTCTTCAATCTGCTGGTGATAGCGGGGCTCTCGGGTGGCGTCTCGGTGTTGGCGGCACAGTATTACGGCCGGGGGGATCTCGCCGGGGTGCGCCGCTCCCTGGCGCTGGCCCTGGTGGGTGCCCTGCTGGTGAGCCTGCCGTTTGCCCTCATCTATGTGCTCTCGCCGGGCAGTGTGCTGGGCTTCGCCAGCCAGGATCCCGAACTGCGTCCCCTGGCTGACGAGTTCCTGATGATCACCGGCGCCACTATCCTCTGCACCGCCGTGGTGGTGCCCCTGGAGGCGGCACTGCGCGCCGTGGGCAACGCGGCGGCACCGACCCGGATCGGCATCGTCGCCATCATCGCCAACGTCATCCTCAACTATGCCCTCATCTTCGGCCACTTCGGCTTCGAGGCCATGGGGGTGGCAGGCTCGGCCTGGGGCACCACGCTGTCGCGCCTGCTGCAGACCGCGCTGCTGCTCGTCTATGTGCTGCGCCAGGAGCCCCGGCTGGTGCCGCGCCTGGCGGACTGGCTGGCGGCCTTCAAGCGCAGGGAGGTGGTGCGCTTCACCCTGATCGCCCTGCCGCTGCTGCTGCACGACGGGCTCTGGGCCTTCGGCATGCTGCTCTACGGCTTCCTCTACGCCCACCTCGGCACGGATTCCCTGGCCATCATGACCACCCTGGGGACGCTCGAGAGCATCCTCATCTCCCTCTTCTTCGGGCTGGCGGTGGCCTGCTCAACCCTGCTCGGCCACCGGCTCGGGGCCGAGGAGTATGACGAGGCCTGGCAGCACTCCCAGCTGTTCCTGCTGCTCGCCCCCGTCGGCGCCCTGCTGGTGGGGATCGCGGTCTGGCTGATGCAGGGCAGCCTGCTGCAGTGGGTCGGCAACCTGCCCGGCGAGCTCATGGGGGAGGCGGGCCAGGTGCTCGCCATCATGTGCCTCGGCATGCTGCTCAAGGTGTTCAACATGGTGGGCATCGTCGGGGTGCTGCGCTCGGGGGGCGACGTGAACTACAGCATCTTCATCGACATCGTCGGCATGTGGTGCATCGGCCTGCCGCTCGCCTGGGTGGCGGTCAGCCTGCTCGGCTGGCACCTCTCCTGGGTGGTCGCCGTGGTGCTGCTGGAGGAGCTCGCCAAGGTGCTGCTGGTGCAGCGCCGCATCCGTCAGCGCCACTGGCTCCGAAACCTGGTGCTGGGATAAAAGAGGGGCGAGGCGGGGTCATATCAATGACAGAAAATCCCCCCTTGCAGTATGCTGGCCCCCTCTTCAATCAGCGACGGGGCGCATTTTGCTCCGTCAGCAGTCGTTAAAGGAGATGCACATGCAACCACAGAAAGAGGCGATCACCGAGACGGCCCTGCTGGAGATGGCCAACAGGATCATCCGGGAACACGAGGACTTCATCCACGGCATGCGCGCCGACTCGGTGGAGCAGAAGGGGGACATCCTGGTGTTCAAGGGGGAGTTCTTCCTGGCGGAAGATGGCACCCCGACCGGCAAGACCATGGCGGTCTTCAACATGTTCAAGCTGCTGGCCCAGCAACTCTCCGGCAAGTATCGCCTGAGCTGAGATCGCAATCCCTCCGACAAGATGCCGCCTTCAGGCGGCATCCGTCCTAGTGGGCCCGGATTGTTCCGACGTCTTCGCCAGTTCGCCCACCACGCAGTTTCGCCCCGCCATCTTGGCGCGATAGAGACTCTCGTCGGCCCGGTTGAGCAGCGCCTCTATTCCCTCCCCGCGCCGCGCCAGGGTCAGGCCTATGCTCACCGTCACCTCCAGCAGCTCGTCCGAGGTGGGGCTCTTCACCAGGCGCGCCTCCACCGCCACCCGCAGCCGCTCCGCCACCCGCTTCGCCTGGGCCAGCTCCGGGCAACGGGGTAGCAGGATGGCAAACTCCTCGCCGCCATAACGCCCCAGCACCATGCCGGGCTCCAGCTGCTCCGCCAGGGTCGTCGCCACCTCCCGCAATACCGCATCTCCCGCCAGATGGCCGAAGGTATCGTTGATGCGTTTGAAGCGATCCAGATCCAGCAGCAGCACCGCGAACGGTGCCTGCTTGCGGATCATGGCGGCCCTGGCCTTTTCCAGCTGCTTCATCAGCAGGCGACGGTTCATCATGCCGGTCAGCTCGTCCGTGGTGGACTCCCGGTAGAGCTGCAGCAGCATGTTGAGCTGGCCGCACTGCACCCAGGCGCTGGCGACGGCAAAGAGCCCGAGCAGCCAGATCTGGTTGAGGGTCTGCACGCTCCAGAGCGACTGCCCCACCAGCAGCCAGTTGCCGGCCAGCATGGTCACCAGTATGCCACCCGACAGTTGCAGGCTGAGGGAGAGCGGAATGGGGAAGATGGCGAACAGGCTGATCAGCAGATAGGGAAAGGCCATGTAGCCTGCCTGCAACTCCTGATCCGCGCCGAAGCTGTGCAGGCAGATGAGGGAGAAGAGCATCATCACCCCCATCAGATAGCCCAGCGCCAGCTTCATGCGCGCGCGCCTGAAGTGAATAAGATAGGAGAGCGGGATCAGGGGGGAGAGGGCCAGCAGGCAGAAGACGCGCGCCTGGAGCAGTGCCTCGAACTGGGTGGCGGGCAGGGTCAGCCAGTCCACCAGCGCCCAGGCGGGCAGCCCCACCATCAGCACGCAGATGAGCAGCCGCAGGCGCACCGTCATAAAGCCCATGCGGGTCAGGGTAAAATCTTCGGAGTGGGCACGGGCACTCCAGAACTCCGACAGCTTCAGCATCCAGAGCCTCCATCTTCCAACTGAGGGCTCATTCTACACCGTCCCCGCCGGGATGCATCAGCACGCCTCCGGTTTATGACGGTATCGGTCCCACGCAAACCGGCGGATCATAAACGTCACAGGAAAACGTTTCAACCTGTCAGAAAATAAACCTTTTCCCGCTCAATTAACGCTGGAAAGCCTCATTTCAATCACTACAATGGCGCCCAATTTTCTCCCCCTCCCCCACAATATCCGAGGTATTTATGGAACAGGCAGCCGTCGCGCGCGCCCCCGTCGAGGCCCATCCCCCCAGGCGACCCCACAGCGAACTGGTCTACGGCATAGAGGATGTCCCGCCCCTGCCCCAGACCCTGTTCGCCGCCCTGCAGCATATGCTCGCCATGTTCGTCGCCATCATCACCCCGCCCCTCATCATCGCCAATGCCCTCGGCCTCCCCGCCGAAGACACCCGCTATATCGTCTCCATGTCCCTGGTCATGTCCGGCATCGCCTCCTTCATCCAGACCCGCCGCTTCGGCCCCCTCGGCTCCGGCCTGCTGTCGGTGCAGGGCACCAGCTTCAACTTCCTCGGCCCCATCATCGCCTCCGGCCTCGCCCTCAAGCAGGCGGCCATGCCCACCGAAGATCTGTTGGGCACCCTGTTTGGCACCATGCTGGCCGCCGCTCTCACCATCGTCGTGATGAGCCGCTTCCTGCACCTGGTCAAACGGATCATCACCCCCCTGGTGACCGGCATCGTCGTGCTGCTCATCGGTCTGACCCTGATCAAGGTCGGCCTCATCAGCATGGGTGGCGGCTACGGCGCTCTGTCGGACGGCAGCTTCGCCAGCCACACCAACCTCTTCCTCTCCCTGCTGGTGCTCGGCCTCATCGTGCTGCTGCAGCGCAGCCGCAACCCCTGGCTGCGCCTCTCCGCCATCATGATCGCCATGCTGGTGGGCTATGCGGTGGCGCTGCTGCTGGGCAAGGTGAGCGCCCCCACCTTCGAGGGTCCCCTGGTGATGGTGCCCATTCCGCTGCACTACGGTCTCGGCTTTGACTGGCAGCTGTTCGTGCCGCTCGCCATCATCTTCGTGGTGACGGCGCTGGAAGCCATCGGCGACATGACCGCCACCTCGGACATCTCCGGCGAGCCGCTGGAAGGGCCCGTCTACATGGCGCGGATCAAGGGGGGCGTGCTGGCCGATGGCGCCAACTCCATGCTGGCGGCGGTCTTCTCCACCTTCCCCATGTCCACCTTCGCCCAGAACAACGGCGTCATCCAGCTAACCGGGGTGGCCAGCCGCCACGTCGGACTCTTCATCGCCGCCATGCTGGCCCTGCTCGGCCTGTTCCCGGCGGTGGCGAGCCTGGTACAGCAGATCCCCGAGCCCGTGCTCGGCGGCGCCACCATCGTCATGTTCGGCACCATCGCCGCCGCCGGCGTGCGCATCATCTCCCGGGAGGAGCTGGATCGCCGCGCCCTGATGATACTGGCGGTATCGCTCGCCATGGGTCTCGGGGTAGCCCAGGTGCCCGAGGTGTTGCAGCACCTGCCGGAGCTCGCCAGGAGCGTGCTCTCCTACGGTGTCGCCACCGGCGGCCTCACCGCCATCGTGCTGAACCTGCTGCTGCCCAAGCGCGCCCCCCAGGCCTGACGCCCCGCCATGTCACAGGTAAAGCCCCGCAGTGCGGGGCTTTACCTTGTTTACCGCCACGGGTACTGTGCTGGGCAGCCTCTGCCCGAGAATGCCGCCATGCCCTATACCCTGCTGCCCCCGCCGCCCGCCAGCCACACCCCGGATCAGATCCTGGCCGAGGAGCAGCGCTGGCTGCGGGAGTGTGCCCATGACCGCCTGCCCCGCGCCCACCTCTGGCAGGCCCCCCAATGCCTCATCGTCACCCGCAAGGACACCCGCTTGCCCCGCTACCAGGCCGCCTGCAAGCAGCTTGCCGCCGAGGGCTGGCCGGTGTTCGTGCGCGACAGTGGCGGCACCGCCGTGCCCCACGGCGCCGGCATCCTCAACCTGTCGCTCATGCTGCCCCGTACCACCACGGATCTCGCCCACTACTACCGGCGGCTGGGGGCGCCGCTGCTCGGCCTGTTGGGGGAGTACGGTCTCGCGGGAAACTACGACTTCGTGCCCGGCTCGTTTTGCGACGGCCAGTACAATCTGGTGATCGGGGGACGCAAGGTGACCGGCACCGCCCAACGCTGGCTGGCGCCGGGGCAGGATCACCAAGGGGCCGTGCTGGCCCAGGCCATGCTGCTCGTAGCGGGGGATGTGGATGAAGGCACCCGGATGGCGAGCCGCTTCTACGAGCTGGCGGGCGGGGAGCTGCGTTTCTTGCCCGGCACCTCCACCACGCTGGCGCGCTGCATTGGTTGGCAGGAGAGCGATGAAAGGCTGGTGGACAAGGTACGAACACGGCTGGAGAGCCTGCTGGGCGAGGAGCAGACGTCCTGATCCTCTCCCAGAAAGAGCGGAAAGGCCCCATCCATGGCGCCATGAAACAAAAAGCCACGACTGGGGTCGTGGCTTTTTCATTTCTGCGTGGTGCAGGGTCAGGCCGTCTGCGGCTCGGGCTCGGACTCCGTATCCCGATCCCGGCTGAAGTAGGCCCGGGTCTCGGCGATCACCACGTGACGCAGGCCGATGAGGCCGATGAGGTTGGGCACCGCCATCAGGCCGTTGACGATGTCGGCCAACAGCCAGATCAGGTCCAGATGGAGGAAGGCGCCGCTTGCCACCAGCACCAGATAGATGAGGCGGTAAGGTTTGATCGCCTTCACCCCGAACAGGTACTCGGTGCAGCGCTCGCCGTAGTAGTTCCAGCCAAGGATGGTGGTAAAGGCGAAGAACAGGAGGCCGATGCTCACCAGATACTGGCCGACATGGGCATCCAGCCCCTGGGCAAAGGCCAGACTAGTCATGGCCGCACCGCTCACATCCCCGCTCCACACCCCGGTCACCACCAGGGTCAGGCCGGTCATGGTGCAGATGATGATGGTGTCGATGAAGGTACCTGTCATGGAGACCAGCCCCTGCTCCACGCACGAATCCGTCTTGGCCGCCGCCGCCGCGATGGGCGCCGAGCCCAGCCCCGATTCGTTGGAGAAGACCCCGCGGGCCACACCGGACTGAATGGCCAGCATGATGCCGGCACCGACGAAGCCGCCGGTGGCCGCATGGCCGGTGAAGGCACTCCCGATCACCAGGGCGATCGCCTCCGGCAGGGCAGCGGCGTTGTTCACCAGCACCCCGGCACAGGCGAGAATGTAGAAGATGGCCATGAAGGGGACCACCTTGCTCGACACGCTGGAGATGGACTGGATGCCCCCCAGGGTCACCAGCGCCACGATCAGGGTCAGCACCACGGCGGTCGCCTCGCGGGGCACCGAGAAGGAGAGGCTCATGGCGTCACTGATGGCGTTGACCTGGGGGAAGGTGCCGATGCCGAAGAAGGCGACGCCGATGCCGAACAGGGCGAACAGCCTGGCGAGCGGCCTGGAGCCGAGCCCCTTCTCCAGGTAGTACATGGGGCCGCCCGCCATCTGGCCGTTGGCGTCCTGCTGGCGATATTTGACCGCCAGCAGGCACTCGGCGTACTTGGTGGCCATGCCGAACAGGGCGGCCATCCACATCCAGAACAGGGCGCCGGGACCGCCCAGCTTGATGGCGGTGGCGACCCCGACGATGTTGCCGGTGCCTATGGTGGCGGAGAGGGCGGTGCAGAGCGCGCCGAAGCTGGAGACATCCCCCTGCTTGCCCTGGCCCTGATCGCGACCAAAGACCAGCTTGAGGGCGAGCGGCAAACGCACAATCTGAAGCAGACCCAGACGCAGGGTGAGGTAGACGCCGGTCCCGACCAGCAGGATCAGCAGGGGCGGACCCCAGACAAAGCTATCGATGGCGGCGAGCGCCGATTGAATTGATGACATGCATCCTCCTTAAAAAAACAACGATTAAGGAGGAGAAGGATGATCTTCCCATAGGTGTCGCGATCGGCCAGAGGCGATCGGATGCAGGCCAGGAATGTGTTCACACTCTGACTGCGAGGCCGTGATCAAGGCTCATGCGCAGCTCGCTTATGTGGGACCGAGAGGCTCATGTATTCACATACACTCCGGTTCCTGCGAGGCGCTTTACCTTGCTGACGACCTCTCGTGACAGATCGTGAACAGTTCCAAGCCCAGGTACAACCATCCCATCCCCTCTGTCCTTTTGCCTGAGAGTTTCCGGCGCCAGATTGCGATGCAATCGTGGTGCCTTGCTCCTTCGGCGCCCGATCTAACGGGTCTCTCCAGAGTATCGTCCAGTAGCAGTCCACACCGGTTGCCCGGTACCTGAAAGATTCACTTCTTCGGTGGATGGTTGCCCATCGCTCTCCTGCTACCTTCATCCGAACTAGTTTGGATTAGGAAGCGGGCATGGTAATCCAAAAACTGTGAGCTGTCTCCCACTCCCTGGCCCCGGCGCCCCCTTTTTACATGGCCGCAACACCCAGGCCTGATGTTATTAGTTCGTTAACTATCAACAACTTATCAAGCTCCCTTCGGGGGCGATCCCCATCACGGCCCTGAACGCTCCCCGTATCAAGAGCCTGTTTCGTCTCGACCAGAAAAACTTGCCAACATATCCAATCAAAATGCTTGCACACAAACTCAATAAGCCGATAATCCCGCGCATAACTAAGCACTTCGCAAGGGAGTTATGCATTGTGCCTGGTTGGTCCCTCCGGACCGCTCGCCTGAGCCGGCCGTCGCCGGTTCAATCGCATATGGCTTGGGCATATCACGCCCCCTAAGGATTTTCAAAAGAGAATGAACGAGACCCTGGTCGCACAAGATTACCGTCAGTTGGTTGAACAATTCGGCTCCCCCCTGCTGCTGCTCGACAAGGCAGCCGTCCGCAAACAGTATCGGGCCCTGGCAGCCGCCCTGCCCGATGTGCGCTTGCATTATGCACTCAAGCCCCTGCCCCACGAGGCGGTGGTCTCTGTCTTGAAGGAAGAGGGGGCCTGTTTCGATCTGGCCACCAATGGCGAAGTGGATCTGGTGCGCAGCCAAGGGGTTCGCCCGGGGCGCTGCATCCATACCCATCCCATCAAGCGCGACAGCGACATCCGTTATGCCCTGGAATTCGGCTGCACCGTGTTTGTCTATGACAACCCGCTGGAGCTGGAGAAGTTCCTGCCCTACAAGGACGAGGTGAAACTGCTGCTGCGGGTCAGCTTCCCGAACCCCGAGACCAAGGTCGATCTCTCCAAGAAGTTCGGCTGCACCCCGGAACAGGCGCTGCCGCTGCTGCAGCTGGCCCAGGCCAAGGGGATCAAGGTGATGGGGCTGTCGTTCCACGTCGGCTCCCAGGTGCCCCACGCCCGTCGCCACGTGCAGGCCATCGACGCCTGCCGCGAGATCATGGAGCAGGCCTGGGCGCTCGGCCTCAAGCCCTGGGTGCTGGACATCGGCGGCGGCTTCCCGGTGGACTATGACGGCGGCGAGTTCGACATCGACGGCTTCTGCGCCCCCATTCGCGAGGCGCTGGCGAAGCTGCCGGCCACGGTGCAGAAGATTGCCGAGCCGGGCCGCTTCATCAGCGCGCCGGCCATGACCTCGGTCGCCAGCGTGATGGGCAAGGCCCACCGCGGCGACAAGATCTGGTACTACCTGGATGACGGCCTCTACGGCAGCTACAACGGTCAGCTCTACGACCACGTCACCTACCCGGTGAGCACCCCCTATGCCCAGGGCCCGCTGCACAATGCGGTGCTCTCCGGCCCCACCTGCGACAGCGTGGACGTCATTCGCGACGACATCATGCTGCCGGATCTGGCCATCGGCGAGCTGGTGGTGGGCCGGGTGATGGGGGCCTACACCTGGGCCTCCGCCTCCACCTTCAACTTCTTCCCCAAGGCGAACATCCTGATCCTGGACAGCGCCCAGAAGCAGAAGCTGGTCGCCGTGGCCTGACGAGTTGCCAGCACCAGAAACGAGAGGGGGAAGCCGATGCTTCCCCCTCTCTCATTTCATCCGGCCTAGATGAACTGGCTCGTCAGCAGCCAGCCCGTGTAGGCGACGAAGATGGCGAGCAGCGCGCCCCCCTCCAGCCGGTTGATCCGCCCCGGCCCCTTGCGGCCCAGACACATCACCAGCAGCAACAGGGTCAGCCCCATCATCAGGCTCCAGTCACGGCTGAGCACCTCGGGCGCTACCGCGAGCGGATGGATGCCGGCGGCGATGCCCACCACGGCCAGAGCGTTGAACAGGTTGGAACCGAGCACGTTGCCGAGGGCCAGATCGTGCTCGTTCTTGCGAATGGCGATGAGGGAAGAGGCGAGCTCCGGCAGCGAGGTGCCCACCGCCACTATGGTGAGGCCAATCACCAGATCGCTGATGCCGAGCGCCTGGGCGATGGAGACCGCCCCCCAGACCAGCAGGCGGGATGCCGCGATCAGCAGCACCAGGCCGACGATGAGCCAGAGGATGGCGCTCTTGAGGGACATGCCTTCGCTCTCGATGTCTTCCTCGGTCTCCACATCCAGCGCGTCCCCCTTGCCCGCGAGCCCGGCCCGGATGGACCAGCCCATCAGGCCGACGAAGACCACGCCGAGGATGGCGGCATCCGCGCGATCCAGCTGGCCGTCCAGCAACAGGGCACCGGAGAGCAAGGTGATGCCGAGCAGGATGGGGATCTCCTTGCGCACCACCTGGGAGGCCACCGCGATGGGACTGATCAGGGCGGTCAACCCCAGGATCAACGCGATATTGGTGATGTTGGAGCCATAGGCGTTGCCGAGTGCAAGCCCGGGGTTGCCCTGGGAGGCCGCCAGGGCCGACACCACCATTTCCGGGGCCGAGGTGCCAAAACCGATGATCACCATGCCGATGAGCAGCGGCGGCATGCCGGCATAACGGGCGGTCGCGGCGGCGCCGTCCACGAACTTGTCCGCACTCCAGACCAGCAGCGCCAGTCCGGCTATCAGGGCAACAAAAGCCAGGGTCATAACATCTCCATTCCATCGCCAGCAAATGCGAGAGCCAGGCGATGGCCCGGCTCTCTCCAGAAGTGGGCCCAGTGTAACGGGCCGACTTTCCATTTCAAGGGAAAATCAAACGGCGATTAATCTTTCACAGCGCCGCCAGCAGGCTCTGGGCATCCGAGACCTCGAACTTGCCGGGGGCCTCCACAAACAGCCGCTCCACCACCCCGTCGTTGGCGATGAGGGCAAAGCGCTGGGCGCGCAGGCCGCCAAAGGCACCGGTCTCCTTGGCAAGGCCCAGGGCGCGGGTCCAGCTGCCGTCCCCATCCGCCAGCATGGTGATGGCCTCCGCGTTCTGGGCGTCCTGCCAGGCCCTCATCACGAAGGCGTCGTTCACCGACAGGCAGCAGAGGGCATCGACCCCCTTCTCCTTGAACTTGTCCGCCAGCACCACATAGCCGGGCAGGTGGGCGTTGGAGCAGGTGGGGGTGAAGGCGCCGGGCACCGCAAACAGCACCACCCGCTTGCCCGCGAACAGGGTCTGGGTATCCTTCACCTGCTTGCCCTCGGCGGTGATAAAGGTAAATTCCCCTGCGGGCAGGGTCTGACCGACCGTGATCATGATGACTCGTCCTTATGTGGTTCAAAGAGGCCCAGTCTACCCCAATCCGCAAAAGGACGAACAGGCTTCCGTCCGGGATAACAAAGGGGATGCCCTACGAGCACTTCCGGCGGCTACCCCTGACCTGATTGCGAGCGCCGCGCCTGCCAGGTGGCGATCGCCAGCAGGGAGTCCGGCGTGAATTCGGCGGCCCGCTCGGCGATCTCGCCCAGGCTCATCCAGTGCACCTCGCTCACCTCCTCCGCCTGAAGTTGCACCGGCCCCTGATAATGGCAACTGAAGAGCCCGCCCCAGACCCGGTAGCCACCGCCGCTCGCCTCCCCTTCTGCGTAGAAGGTGCCGAAATCCTGGAGGGGCACGCCGTGGATCCCCAGCTCCTCCGCCAGCTCGCGCCGGGCGGAGGGCTCCATCGCCTCACCCTGGGTGACCACGCCGCCGGCGCAGGCATCCAGCATGCCGGGACAGAAGTCCTTGCCGAGGGTTCGCCGCTGCACCAGCACGCGCTCCTGCTCGTCCAGCACCAGGATGTAGCTGGCGCGATGGCGCAGGTTTTCCCGCCGAACCCTGGCGCGCTCGGCAACTCCTATCACCCTGTCCTGCTCGTCTACTATGTCCACCCACTCCACGTGCGGCACCTTTGTCATTCCTGAAATGGCCGCAGTATATCGGGGCCGGGGTCGGGGACGGCACTACTTTTTCGGCCCCAGTGTGGATCCTTCCCTGATGAGATGTGGATTCATACAAACCTTTCTCAAACTGTCACATCAGTGTCACTGTCCATCGGCATAGTGTGCCCTGTCCAAACAACAGGGTCTCTTGCCATGAAGGTGTTCAAGCAGTGGTCTCCCCGTCGAATTGCTCGCTATATCAAGAGTTTTCATCATGGAAGCTTCATGGTGGAGGCGCTGGGGCGGTTTGAGTTTCAAGGGGGAATCATCGATGTGAGGACGCTGAGCTGCCGTCAGGCGTTGAGCCTGGCCCGGCAGATCAACCTGGCGGTGCGCGACCTGCGCACCAGCACCCCGTTGCCGGGCTGACATACTCCTTTCCGTCTGTAGTCTGCTTCCATGCACGTCTTTGCCCGCCGCTCACTGGAGCGTGCGGGCCGTTTTTATGGCGGCGACTCGGTTTCAGTGCTGCAGGATCTGGGAGAGGAACAGCTTGGTTCGCTCCGACTGGGGATGGTCGAAGAACTGATCCGGCACGTTCTCCTCGATGATCTGGCCGCGGTCCATGAAGATCACCCGATCCGCCACCTGCTTGGCAAAGCCCATCTCGTGGGTGACGCAGAGCATGGTCATCCCCTCGTGGGCCAGCTCCACCATGACATCCAGCACCTCGCGCACCATCTCGGGGTCGAGCGCCGAGGTTGGCTCGTCAAACAGCATCACCTGGGGGTTCATGCAGAGGCTGCGGGCGATGGCGACGCGCTGCTGCTGGCCGCCGGAGAGCTGGCCCGGGTACTTGAGGGCCTGCTCCGGGATCCTGACACGGCGCAGGAAGGTCATGGCGATCTCCTCGGCCTCCTTGCGCGGCAACTGCTTGACCCAGATGGGGGCCAGGCAGCAGTTCTCCAGCACCGTCAGGTGGGGGAAGAGGTTGAAGTGCTGGAACACCATGCCCACCTCACGGCGCACCGTCTCTATGTTCTTGAGATCCGAGGTGAGCGCCGTGCCCTTGACCAGGATGTCCCCGCTCTGGTGCTCCTCCAGCCGGTTGATGCAGCGGATCATGGTGGACTTGCCCGACCCCGATGGCCCGCAGATGACGATCTTCTCCCCTCTGCCCACCTGCAGATTGATGTTGCGCAACACATGAAACTCACCGTACCACTTGTTGACGGCTTTCAGTTCTACTACCGCGTCCGTTTTCATATCGAAACTGCTCCTAATGCTTGTGGCCCGTGTTGAGTTTGCGCTCCAGATAGATGGAGTAGCGGGACATGCCAAAACAGAACATCCAGAAGATCATGGCAATGAAGACATAAGCCTCGGTGGAAAAGCCCAGCCAGGCCGGATCCGCCAGCGCCACCTTGGAGATGGCCAGCAGATCGAACAGGCCGATGATCAGCACCAGGCTGGTGTCCTTGAACAATGAGATGAAGGTGTTCACCAGGGAGGGAATGGTGATCTTGAGGGCCTGGGGCATGATGATGAGCCCCATCACCTTCCAGTAGGAGAGCCCCAGCGCATCCCCCGCCTCGTACTGTCCCTTGGGGATCGCCTGCAGCCCCCCTCTCACCACCTCTGCCACATAGGCCGCCTGGAACAGGATGATGCCGATGAGCGCCCGCAGCAGCTTGTCGAGCTCCACCTCGGTACTCATGAAGAGCGGCAGCATGACGGACGCCATGAAGAGTACTGTGATGAGCGGCACCGCCCGCCAGAACTCGATGTAGACGGTGGAGAGGCTGGAGATGACCGGCATGTGGGAGCGACGCCCCAGCGCCAGCAGGATGCCGAACGGCAGGGCCACCACTATGCCCACCACCGCCAGTACCAGGGTCAGCATCAGGCCGCCCCAGCGGTTCGTCTCCACCACGGTGAGGCCGGCCCCGCCATGGATCAGGAAGAAGGCGATGACGGGGAATACCAGCAGCGTAAACAGCGCCAGCCACCCCTTGCGCGGGGTGCGCGGCCAGATCAGCAAGGCCAGCAGCACCGCCAGGCCGGCGAAGACCAGATTGATGCGCCAGTACTGATCGACCGGGTAGAAGCCATAGAGGTATTGCCCCAGACGGCTCTCGATAAAGACCCAGCATGCCCCGCCCTGGCTGCAGTCCGCACGGCTGCTGCCCTGCCAGGTGGCGGAAAACAGCGCCCAGTCCAGTGCCGACCAGAGCAGCGGCAGCAACAGCCAGGCCAGCACCAGGGTCAGCAGGCCGTTCCACCAGTTGGGAAAGAGATTCTGCCTGAGCCAGGCGACCAGCCCCCGGCGATGGCTGGGAGGCGGCAGTGCCTCCTGCAATTCATTCACGAACATGACAGCTCCCTAGCGCTCGACCAGCGTCATCCTGCGGTTGTAGATGTTCATCAACACCGAGGTGGTGATACTGATGATGAGATAGACCCCCATGGTCATGGCGATGACCTCGATGGCCTGCCCGGTCTGGTTGAGGGTGGTACCCATGAACACAGAGACGAGATCCGGGTAGCCGATAGCCGTGGCCAGCGAGGAGTTCTTGGTGAGGTTCAGGTACTGGCTGGTCAGGGGAGGAATGATGACTCGCATCGCCTGGGGGATGACCACCAGCCGCAACGTCTTGGTGGGCGACAGCCCGAGGGCGGAGGCCGCCTCCGTCTGTCCCTTGCTGATGGCCAGGATGCCGGATCGCACTATCTCGGCGATGAAGGCCGCCGTGTAGATGGTCAGCGCCAGCAACAGGGCCGCAAGCTCAGGCAGTACCGTCAGCCCCCCCCGGAAGTTGAACCCCTGCAGGGTCGGCACGCTCCAGGTGAGCGGGCTGCCCGCCAGCAGGAAGGTGACGGCCGGGAGCAGAATGACCAGACCGGCTGTCGTGCGCCAGAACGGGAAGATCCTGCCGGTCAGCGCCTGGCGGCGCCGCGCCCAGCGGCTCAGTCCCCAGCTCAGCACGACGGCCAGCAACAGGGCCCAGAGCACATAACCAAATCCCTCTTCAAACAAGGGCTTGGGCAGATAGAAGCCCCGCACGTTGAGAAAGGCGAG
Organism: Aeromonas sp. R7-4; assembly: GCF_040908055.1. NCBI lineage: Bacteria > Pseudomonadati > Pseudomonadota > Gammaproteobacteria > Aeromonadales > Aeromonadaceae > Aeromonas > Aeromonas sp. R7-4. The sequence goes on along the minus strand of NZ_JBFODA010000031.1, from coordinate 175,366 downwards.
CCCTCCCAGCTCCACGCTCTCGCGGGGGGAAGGCAGGGTGCGCAGCACCGAGAAATACCAGAAGAAGATCTGCAGCAGCAACGGAATGTTGCGAAACGTCTCTATGTAGACGGCCGCAATCCGCGCCACCAGCCAGTTGCGCGACAGGCGCGCCACCCCGAGCACGAAGCCGAGCAGGGTGGCAAATAGGATGCCGAGCACCGAGACCAGCAGGGTGTTGAGCAGACCCACCAGGAAGGTGCGGCCGAAGGTATAAGTCTCGTCATAGGGGATCAGGCTCTGCAAGATGCCGAAGCCGGCCGTGTTGCCCAGGAAATCGAAGCCGGTGGTGATGCCACGGGTGGCCAGATTGGTCAGGGCATTGTTGACGATGTAGAACAGGAACGCGATAACGGCCGCCACGGCCAGGCACTGGAAGAGCAGCGCCCGCACCTTGGCGTCATACCACCAGCGGCCCTGTTCCTTCCTATGGTTTGATGCTTGTAGCGCCATGAGGATGACTCCGACAAAGCCAGGGGAAATGGGGGGCAAGGCCCCCCGACTGCAGTCAACTCAGCGGATGGGCGGCGCGTACATCAGGCCGCCCTTGTTCCAGAGCGCATTGATGCCGCGATCGATCTTGAGGGGGGAGCCGGCACCGACGTTGCGATCGAAGGATTCGCCATAGTTGCCGACCTGTTTGACTATGTTGTAGGCCCATTTGTCATCCAGGCCCAGCACGCTGCCCTTGGGTTCTTCCAGCCCCAGCAGACGGCGGATATCCGGGTTGGTGGACTTGAGCATCTCGTCCACATTGGCGCTGGTGACCCCGGCCTCCTCGGCGTTGAGCATGGCATTCAGACTCCAGCGCACCACCTTGAACCACTGTTCATCCCCCTGACGCACCGCCGGGCCCAGGGGCTCCTTGGAGATGACTTCTGGCAGCACCAGGGCCTCGTCCGGCTTGGTCAGCTTGATCTTGAGGGAGTAAAGCTGAGACTGATCCGAGGTCAGCACGTCGCAGCGGCCTGCTTCGAATCCCTTGACGGTCTGATCCGAGGTGTCGAACACCACAGGGGTGTATTTCATGCCGCCGTTGGCACGGAAGTAGTCGGCCAGGTTGAGCTCGGTTGTGGTGCCGGACTGGATGCAGACGGCGGCGCCGTCCAGCTCCTTGGCGCTCTTGACCCCGAGGGCCTTGTTCACCAGGAAACCCTGGCCATCGTAGTAGTTCACCCCGGCAAAGGTGAGGCCGAGGGAGCCATCCCGGGTCAGGGTCCAGGTGGTGTTGCGCGACAGCAGATCCACCTCACCGGATTGCAGGGCGGTGAAACGCTCCTTGGCGGTCAGGGAGACATACTTCACCTTGCCGGCATCCCCCAGCACGGCGGCGGCGACGGCGCGGCACACGTCCACGTCCAGGCCGGTCCAGACCCCCTTGGCATCCGGGTTGGAGAAGCCGGGCAGACCATCGCCGACCCCGCACTGCACGAAGCCCTTCTTCTTGACCGAGTCCAGAGTCCCCTCTGCCCACACATTGGCTGCCACCAGCGACAGCACCACTACCATACCTGCCTTGTGTATCTGCTTCATGTCACTCTTCCCTGTGGTTTGATTCGAACAGGCACCCAAACCAAGCAAGATGCCGTCACTTCCCTGCGTTTTCGCAGCTTATCCAGCGGCTCAAAAACCTGTCAATCGGTGCAACCCGGCCCAAGCATGGTGCAACAGCACAAAATATGAGAACGAGGTGATATGCACTCTTAGAATCAAAAGTAGACCCTTATTTGCCAAATAGCCTGCTGTCAAAAGCCTTCCATCCTATGAGGATTTTTTTTCGCAAAAATGTCGAATGCACCGTGATGGGGCAGAGAAATCTGCTGATAACTCACTCATCAGACTCGTTTTTCTGCCGGCAGGCCCGCTATTGGGTGGGATGAACCAATATCGGGCAGCCACGCTCTCTTGCATTGAAACCGAGGGATAGAGGGGGGATGAAGCCGGGAGCCACAGGACAGAATATGGGGTGAGATCCCGGCCGGGGACTCAGCCGCCGCGGGGGCCGTCTTCGATCTCGGTGATGACGCCGTTCTCGACGGTGACAAACTGCATGAACTCGCTCCTGCCGAAGTTGTAGGTCCAGCGCTCGGCATATTTGACCGTCATCCTCGCCCCGAAGCCGTTCTCCTCGTAGCGGGTGAGATCCTCCTTGAGCAGCGGCTGACCGCAGCGGATCAGCAGTTCGGCCGTGGTGTCCCCCTCGGTCAGCAGGGCGCTCTTGCAGCGCAGGGTGCCGGCATGCACCGGTAAGGCTGCCACCAGCAGCAACCACAGAATTGGCTTCATTTTGCGCTCCATTTGAACAGCACCGCCCCCAGCGTGACGCACACCAGGGCAAACACCATGACTTGACCCAGGGTCCCCGCCACCGCCTGCCACCCGGCCCCTTCCAGCATCACGGCACGGGCGGCCTCGATGATCTGGCTGAGCGGCAAGCGCGCCCCCAGGGCCTGCAGCCAGGGAGGAGAGCCTTCCAGCGAGAACCAGACGCCGGATAAGAACATCATGGGCAAGCTGATGAGATTGAGCAAACCGCTCGCCAGCTCCTCGTTCTGGATCCGGGCGGCGATAAGCAGCCCGAGGGAGGCCATGGCCGTGCCGCCGACCAGGGCGATCAGCAGCAACAGCCAGCCCGACCCGAGCAGGGGTACATCCAGCAACCAATGGGCCACCAGAAAGACCAGCAGGCTCACCACCAGGGTGATCAGCACCCGTGACAGCAGCTGGGCACAGAGAAACTCGGCGGCCGAGAGCGGGGTGGCCCGCAGCCGCTTGAGCACCCCGTTCTTGCGATAGCGCACGATGACGAAGCCGACCCCGAACAGGCCGGAGAACATCAGGTTCATGCCGATCACCCCGGGCAGCAGCCAGTCGCCGTAGCGGATGGCCCGGCCGCTCAGAGTCTCCCTTTGCAAGGGGGCCTGCACCGCCTGGCGCAGCAGGTATTCGGCCATGGCCCCCTGGGGGGCGTCAGGGTTGACCCAATAGCGGCCCGCCTCTGGTGAGAGCAGCAGGTCCAGCTGGTGGTGGCGCACCCTGAGCCGACCCCTGGCTTCCTCGTCATAGGGTATGATCTTGAGCAGCGGGACGGCGCGCAGCGGGGCGTAAGTGGCAGGCAGCTCCCCCAGCACGCCGATCTGCACCAGCGGCCTGGGCGGGCCAGAGAAGATGAGGGAGAAGCCGATGACCAGCAGGAGTGGAAAGACCAGGTTCCACACCAGGGCGGCCCGATCGCGCACGAACTCCAGGTTGCGGGCATAGAAGAGCGCACCTATGCGCCTGAGGGATCCCGTCATCTTCCGCTCCTTGAACAGGCTGGCGTCGGTAACATGCTGGCAGGCGCCGCAGGGCGCCACCATGAGGCGGCGTTCATGCGCCGCTCCGCAGGCTGTGGCCGGTCAGGTGCAAAAAGAGATCCTCCAGGTTTGGGGAGCGCACCTGCATGCCGGTGAGCGGCACGCCCAGACTCAGCAGCCTTGGCAGCAGGGCCGCCACGTCGGGACAGCTCAGCTCCACCTGATCGCCGCAGGGGCGCAGCGCATAGCCGAGCCCGGCGAGGGCCGGGTGATCCCCGAGGCGCACCAGCACGCCGTCGAAGTGGTGGGCCAGCAGGGCGGCAGGGGTATCCAGGCTGAGCAGGTGACCGTGATCGACGATGGCAATCCGATCGCACAGCTGCTGGGCCTCGTCCATGTAGTGGGTGGTGAGCACCACCGTCTTGCCCTGGGCCTTGATCGCTTCGATGCGCTGCCAGAAGTGATGGCGCGCCTGGGGATCCAGTCCGGTGGTGGGCTCGTCCAGAAACAGCAGCTCGGGATCCCCGAGCAGGGCCAGGGCCAGCAGCAGGCGTTGGCGCTGGCCGCCGGAGAGCTTGCGACTGTCCCTGTCGATGAACTCGCCGAGGGCGCACAGCTCGATGAGCAGCTCCCGCGGCAGGGGGTTGGGATAGAGGCTGGCGAACAGGCGCAGGGTATCGCGCACCGTCAGAAAATCCTGCAGCGCGGTGTGCTGGAACTGGATGCCGATGCGGGAACGATAGTCGGGGCCGCGTGGCGCGCCGTGAAACAGGATCTCGCCGCTGTCCGGGGTGAGGATCCCCTCCAGCAGCTCTATGGTGGTGGTCTTGCCCGCCCCGTTCGGGCCGAGCAGGCCGAAGCAGCTGCCGGCGGGAATGGCAAAGTTGAGCCCGTCCACCGCCTTTACCCCGGGGAAGTGCTTGACGAGATCGACGACCTCGATGATGGCTGACATGGCGCCTCTCCTCCCGACCGGCATGGACGACGCTCTGACTATATCCAAATCCCGGGTGAAGGCCCATGGCCCGTCTGCGCGCCACCAAAACAAACGGCGACCCTGGGGTCGCCGTTTGCATCACGCCAGCCGGATCACAGGATGTCCAGCAGCTCCACTTCGAAGACCAGGGCGGAGTACGGCGGGATGGAGCCGGCGCCACGGGCACCGTAGGCCAGATCCTGCGGAATGTAGAGCTTCCACTTGGAACCAACCGGCATCAACTGCAGGGCTTCCACCCAGCCGGCGATCACGCCGGTCACCGGGAATTCGGCCGGCTGGCCGCGGGCGACGGAGCTGTCGAACACGCCGCCGTGGGTGAAGGTGCCGTGGTAGTGCACACGCACGGACTGACCGGCCACCGGGACAGCGCCATTGCCTTCGACCATGACTTCGTATTGCAGACCGGAGTCGGTCACCTTCACGCCGGCACGCTTGGCGTTGTCGGCCAGGAAGGCTTCGCCTTCGGCGGCAGCGGCCTTGGCGGCGGCTTCCTGCTCTTCCTGCATGCGGGCAGTGATGACCTGGAAGGCCTCGTTGATATCGTCACGGCTGACCGCGAACTCCAGACCGTTCAGGGCATCTGCCAGACCTTGTTGCAGGGCCGGGATATCCAGGCCGGCGAAGGCTTGCTGCGCCAGCTGATCACCCATGTTGCGGCCGATGCCATAGCTGGCCTTCTGTTCGATAGAGTCGTATTGGGACATTGAGAAGTTGCTCCGGGTCCTGAGGGTAAAAGAGTCGGGATGATATCAGACTTTTTCGCGAGGTGCTGCGGGCGACGGTCCTGATTTCCCAGCCTCTGGGAGGGAGTTCACATCCGCCCCTCATCCCCGGGCCCTTCTCCCGCGAGGGGCGAAGGGGGAAGAAACGGCTGCACCAATCCCTCCTCAGGCCTGAAGCAGGGCCCTCACCGCCGCGACCTTGGCGCCGTCGGTGAGATTGACCCGGCCGTCGTCCGAGGTCCTCATGTTGACCCCGCAGGGAGGGACACCATGCCGCCGCGTCAATTCACCCTCAGGCCAGATCCAGCAGGGCCCGCACCGCCGCGACCTTTGCGCCGTCAGTGATATTGACCCGGCCGTCGTCCGAGGTCCTCATGTTGACCCCGCAGGGAGGGACACCATGCCGCCGCGTCAATTCACCCTCAGGCCTGATCCAGCAGGGCCCGCACCGCCGCGACCTTGGCACCGTCGGTGATATTGACCCGGCCGTCGTCCGAGCTCCTCATGTTGACCCCGCTGGGAGGGACACCATGCCGCCGCGTCAATTCACCCTCAAGCCTGATCCAGCAGGGCCCGCACCGCCGCGACCTTGGCGCCGTCGGTGATATTGACCCGGCCGTCGTCCGAGGTGCCCATGTTGACGCCATGGGGCACCATGCCGCCGCGCCAGCCCATGCCGGACATGTGCACCTCGCTCACCCCGGTAAATTCGATGATGGTGCGCACGTTGTCCGCATTGACCCCGGCGCCGGGCATCAGGCTGGCGCGACCCGCCAGCGCCTGCTGCATCGCCTGCAGGGTCTCGAGCCCCGCCAGCGCGGTCGGCGCGTGACCCGAACTCAGGATGCGCTCGCAACCGGCGGCCAGGATCACTTCCAGATCGGCGCGCCAGTCTGAGCTGAGATCGATGGCGCGATGGAAGGTGACGCCAAGGGGGCCCGCCGCCTCGACCAGTTTCTTGAGCCTGGCGGCGGGCACCCGCCCCGCCTGATCCAGCAGACCGACCACCACCCCTTGCAGGCCGGCGGCACGGGCGGCGGCGATGTCCTGCAGCATGATCTCGAACTCGCCGTCACCAAAGCAGAAATCCCCGGCGCGGGGGCGGATCATGGCGTAGACGGGGACAGTGGCATGGCGCGCGGCCTGCTGCATGAAGCCGTGGGAGGGGGTCAGGCCGCCGAGGCCCAGGGCGGAGCAGAGCTCGATGCGATCCGCGCCGGCCTCTTGGGCGGTGAACAGGGATTCCAGGTTGTCGATACAGATTTCAAGACGGGTCATGATGACTCCTTGATTCGGGGAGATCAGACCCTAGGTCCGATCTCACAGATTGAGCAGGGCGGCGCCGCGCACACCGCCGGCACCGCCGAAGCGGGCCTCGCGGATCTCGGGCAGGGCGACGCCGGGCAGCAGGTGGCCGGGCAGGCGCTTGGGCAGCTCGTCATACAGGGCGGGCAATCCGCTGAGGCCGCCCCCCAGCACCACCACATCGGGATCGATCACCGAGATGGCGGTGGCAAGGCCCGCCGCCAGGATCTCCAGCCAGCAGTCGAGGGTGGAGAGCGCCGCCGGCTCCCGGGCCTCGGCACGCTCAACGATCTGGTGCCCGCTGGCACGCTCCCCCCGAAAGTGGTGATAAAGCCGCTCCAGCCCGGTGCCGGAGGCATAGGTTTCGAAACAGACCAGGCGGCCGCAGCCGCAGCGGGGACGGGGCAAATCCGGGTATTTCATCAGGATGGTGGCGGGCAGCGGATAGTGCCCGATCTCGCCGGCCAGCCAGTTGCGACCCTGGATGAGCCGACCCGCCAGATAGACGGCGCCGCCGATCCCCGTCCCTATGGTGACGGCCAGCGCACTGCCGGCCCCCTCCGCGGCACCCTGGTGCACTTCGGACCAGAGGAAGCAGTTCGCATCGTTGTCCACCCTGACCGGGCGGTCCAGCAGCTCGGCCAGATCGGCCCCCAGGTGGCGGCCGTGGATGGCGGGCAGGTTCGCCGCCACTATGCTCCCATCGTCTCGATTGAGGATGCCAGGAAACCCGATCCCCACGGCTCCTTTCGCCCCAAAACGCACATCGGCCGCTTCGACCCGCTCGCGGATCGCCTGCTTGAGCGCCTGGTAATCCTTGCCTGGGGTACTCATGCGCTCCTCATGGCAGAGGGTCAGGGCGCCGTCATACACCGCGAACGCAATCTTGGTGCCGCCGATATCAAATCCGTAATACATGCCACACTCCCTTGCGGTGGAGCCGTCCACCCAGTCTGTCCAGATGGGGCACATTGTATTAATTCGCAAAAAAAATAAAGTGACCGAGGGCGAAAAACGGGAGAGAGATCAAAGCAAACGGAACATTTGTCGCTGCTGACAGGCCTGTCCCAGGCTCGTCAGGGTGCGTTCCTGACCGTCGAACACGAAGCCACGGCGCAGGTAGAACCCCTCGCCGATGTGATTGCCATCGAGCAGCCAGAGTCTGGCGCACTCGCAGCCGGCCCGGCGCATCTGCACCGCCACCGCCTGCCACAGCCGCTTGCCGTGCCCCTGACGCCAATGGTCGGGGTGCAGATAGAGCGCCCGGATGCGCGCCGTCATGAGCCCCTCTTCCACGCACGCCTGCCAGTAGAGCAGGCCGATCACGACCTCGTCCCGGCAGATCAGCATGGGGACGGGGCCTGGCTCTGCCAGCCGGCGACGCCAGATCTGCAGGTGGTCGGTGACGGCCAGCTGGGCCAGCATGTCGCTGCCGAGCACGCCGCCGTAGGCCGCCAGCCAGCTGGCCCGCTGCATCACCGTCATGGCGGCGGCATCGGCAGGACGGGCCAGGCGCAGGCTTATGCCTTGCACTGGGGCACCAGACCTGAGGCTCTCGCCTGTTGATACAGGGGCAGCACTTCGGCTTGCTGGGCCTGCAGATTGGCGATCCGGCTCTGATCGCTTGGGTGGGTGGAGAGCAGCTGGGGCGGCGCCTTGCCGCCGGCGGCGGCGCTCATGTTCTGCCACAGGGGAATGGCCTGCGCCGGATCGAAGCCGGCACGGGCCATCAGCTCCAGACCCAGCCTGTCGGCCTCGCTCTCCTGGGTTCTGCCATAGGGCAGAGCTATCCCCACCTGAACCCCCAGCCCCAGGGCAGCCATGGTGGCCGCGCCCCCGAGGCTGTCACTGCTGCCGATGGCGGCGTCGGCCACCGCGAGGCCGATACCGGTCAGCTGATCCCGGGAGAGCCGCTCGTTGGAGTGCTGTGCCAGCACGTGGGTCAGCTCGTGACCGATGACGGTGGCGAGCTGATCCTGATTCTTGGCGACTTTCAGCAAGCCGCTGTAGACCCCGATCTTGCCGCCGGGCAGGGCGAAGGCGTTGACCTCCTTGGAATCGAACACCACCACCTCCCAGCTGGTGATGCCATAGCTGGCGGGGACCTGGGCGGTCACCGCCTTGGCCACGCAGGCCACATAGGCATTCATCCTGGCATCCTTGCTCACCTTCTCCTGCTGCTTCATCTGCGCAAAGGAGTCGGCCCCCAGCTGGTTCATCTGCTGGGGGGAGAAGAGCAGCATCTGGTTGCGGCCCGTCGGTGACTGGGCACAACCGGCCAGCAAGGCGCCGCACAGGGCCGACAGGATGAATTGGGAGAGAGAGGAGGCGCGCATGAGAAAGTCCTTTACCATGAAATTGCCCTATTCTCGGAAATGCCGCCGTCCGGCGCAAGCCAGGCGCTGCGCCCTGCGACCAAAAAGATCCCATGGCGCACCAATGAAAACGAGCCCGCTTGGGGCTCGTTTTTTTCTGAAGGAGACGGGTGATTACATGATGCCCAGCTTCTTCAGGTCGGCCTGCACTACCTTGGCCGGCACAGGCACATAGCCGTCCTTGGCAACGATGTTCTGGCCCGCCTTGGAGAGCATCATCTTCACGAACTCCTGCTCCATGGGGGAGAGCGGCTTGTTCGGATGCTTGTTCACGTAGACGTACAGGAAGCGGGAGAGCGGGTACTTGCCGGTGATGGCGTTGTCCGAAGTCGCTTCGATGAAGGTCTTGCCATCCTTGGAGAGCGGCACGGCGCGCACGCCTGAGGTGACGTAGCCGATGCCGGAGTAGCCGATGCCGTTCAGGGAGGAGGAGACGGACTGCACCACGGAGGCGGAGCCCGGCTGCTCGTTCACGCCGCTCTTGAAGTCACCGTTGCACAGGGCGTGTTCCTTGAAGTAACCGTAGGTACCGGACACCGAGTTGCGACCGAACAGTTGCAGATCCTTGCCGGACCAGCTGCCATCCAGACCCAGATCGGACCACTTGGTGGCGGCCTTGGCTTCGCCGCACTTCAGGGTGCTGGAGAAGATGGAGTCGATTTGCGACATGGTCAGCCCCTTGATGGGGTTGTCCTTGTTGACGAACACGGCCAGGGCGTCGACCGCGACGCGGATGGCGGTCGGCTTGTAGCCGTAGCGCTTCTCGAATGCCTCCTCTTCACCGGCCTTCATGGCGCGGCTCATGGGGCCAAACTGGGCGACACCTTCGGTCAGGGCAGTGGGCGCGGTAGAGGAACCGGCGGCCTGGATCTGCACGTTGACGTTGGGGTACATGCGCTTAAATTCTTCGGCCCACAGGGTCATCATGTTGGCCAGGGTGTCCGAGCCGACAGAGGACAGGTTGCCCGAGATGCCGCTGGTCGGTGCATATTCCGGCAGGTCTTTATCCACACCGGCAGCCAGGGCGCTGACAGAAAACAGGGTTGCTGCGGTGAATCCGATGACACCAGCCAGTTTGTTGAGTTTCATCCAATCTCTCCAAGTCCAAGGTTGCAGAAGGCAATCGTCAGCATGACGTTGATACGTGGTTCAAACCCGATCACCCTCCCCAAAGTTACAGAAGGTCCGTTCTTGAAACGGCGCCAGTATCTGACCTGGCAGTGACAAATTTATGGATTTAATGTGACACTTTGATGACATGGCCAGGGAATTGCCCACAAGCAAGGAGGGCTGCAGACGCAGCCCTCCTCTCGTTCTAACTCATTGCCAGAAAAGACTATTTAACCACCACCATCCGGGCGGGGATGAGGAAGCTGAAACGGCTGCCCGCCCCGACCCGGCTCTCTATCTCGAGCTGGGCATCGTGATGGCTCAGGGCATGCTTGACGATGGCAAGGCCCAGACCCGAGCCCCCGGTGTGGCGGGAGCGGGCCTTGTCGACCCGGTAGAAGCGCTCGGTGAGACGCGCCAGGTGCTCGGGTGCAATCCCCTCCCCCTCGTCCTGCACCACGAACAGCGCCATGGCTCCCTGCTGGCGCCACTCCACGGTGATCTTGCGCCCCGCCGGGGTGTAGTGGATGGCGTTGTAGACCAGGTTGGAGACGGCGCTGCGCAGCTGATCCTGATCCCCGCGCACGAAGAGGTTCGACTGCACGTTGAACACGATCTGGTGCCCCCGCTCGCCGGAGAGCGCCCGCGCCTCCTGCTCCAGCAGCCCCAGCATGGCGGGCATGTCCACCAGATGGGAGAGATCCACCGTGGGGGCGGCCTCGATGCGCGACAGGGTGAGCAGTTGGTTGACCAGGTTGTCCATGCGGATGGTCTGCTCCATCATCACCCTGTGGGCCTTGGCCCACATGGCGGGAGGGGGCGGCTCCTCGGTCATCTCCAGATAGCCCTTGAGCACGGTGAGCGGGGTGCGCAGCTCGTGGGAGACGTTGGAGACGAAGTGCTTGCGGGTCTTCTCCAGGCTGCGCAGCCGGGTCACGTCACGCGCCACCAGCATAGCCTGATCCTCGGCGTAGGGCATGATGCGAAATTCGAGGAACTTCTCCTCGTTGATGGGGGACGCCATCTCGAACGGCTCGTCATACTGCCCCTTGCCGAGGTAGGCGACGAAGGCGGGATGGCGGATGAGGTTGCCGATGTGCTGGCCGGCGTCCTCCGGCCAGCGAAAACCGAGCAGCTGCTCCGCCAGCCGGTTGCACCAGAGGATGCTGCCGTCGGTGCGAAACACCACGGCCGCGTCGGGCAGCGCCTCGGCCCCTTCCCTAAAGCGGCGGATGAGCCCCGCCAGCTCGCGCCGCCGTGCCCGGTGGCGCTGCTGCAGCTTGTAGATGCCGTTGAAGATGTATTCCCAGCTGCCGCTGCCGTGGGGGGGGACCAGGCTGCGATCGTGCCACAGCCAGTCCGACAGCCGCTTCTGGAAGCGGTAGTGCCAGCCCAGGTGCAGCACGGTCGCCACCAGCAGACAGAGCGCGAGATAATCGATTAACCAACCTACCAAGACGAAAGGGGCGTAGAAGAACGCCATTCGCCACAACTGTCGCCGCCAGGCGTAAGGTTGCAACATTCAGGTCTCCTAGAGACGACAAAGAGCGAGGATCAGCCGGCGGGCGTGGCCGGCATGGAGTCCCTAGAGACGGGTCGAGAAGCGGTAACCGGCTCCGCGCACCGTCTGGATCAGCCTGTCGTGCCCCGTCTCCTCGATGGCCTTGCGCAGGCGGCGGATGTGGACGTCCACCGTCCTGTCCTCCACGTACACATTGGTACCCCAGACGTTGTTGAGCAGTTGTTCACGGCTGTAGACCCGCTCGGGATGGGTCATGAAGAAATGTAGCAGCTTGAATTCGGTCGGCCCCATGTCGAGCGCCTTCTCCTCGGCGCTGACCCGGTGGGAAACCGGATCCAGCTTGAGCCCCTGCACCTCGATCACCTCGTCCACCGAGGTGGGGGAGACCCGGCGCATCACCGCATGCAGGCGGGCGGTCAGCTCCTTGGGGGAGAAGGGCTTGGTGATGTAGTCGTCGGCCCCCGCCTCGAGCCCGCGCACCTTGTCCTCTTCCTCGCCGCGGGCGGTCAGCATCACCACCGGGATCTGGCGGGTCACCTCATCCTGCTTGAGCTGTTTGATGAACTGGATGCCGCTGCCGCCCGGCATCATCCAGTCCAGCACGATGAGTTCGGGGTAGGGTTCGCGCACCTTCGCCAGTCCGTCGGCGTAATCTTCAGCTTCAATCGTCTCATATCCCTTCTGCTCGAGCACGAAGCAGAGCATTTCGCGGATCGGTGCCTCGTCCTCGACCACCAGAATTCGCTTAGCCATATCCCTTCTCTCTCCTCTGTGAAGATGGGTGCGCCAATTATTAGAACTTTCTGTGACACTTTTATGACTTTATGACGGGCGGGATGATAAACGTTTTCAGATTCAGTTGGCAGCAGTGCGTTGCAGCAGGTCCCAACGGTTGCCGCTGATGTCCTCGAACACCACCACGGTACCGTAAGGCTCGCACCTGGGTTCTTCACAGAAATGGACGCCGTACTCCCGCATGCGTTCGTAGTCCCCCCAGAAGTCGTCGGTCTCGAGGAAGAGGAAGACCCGGCCGCCTCCCTGCCGGCCGATGGCGGCCCGCTGCTCCTCGCTGGCAGCCTGGGCCAGCAGCAGGGCAGAGCCGCAGGCGCCCCTGGGGGCGACCCGCACCCAGCGCTTGCCCGGTTTGCCCGGCTCCTTGAGGGGGGTGTCTTCCAGCAGTTCGAACCCCAACCCCCGGGTGAAGAAGGTGATGGCCTGGTCGTAGTCGGCCACCAGCAGGGTCAGAGCGCCGATATGTTGTGCCATGGGAATGCCTCCAGAGATGAATGGACGGGGCGCATCATAGCGGGGGCGCCGCCCGGGCTCCAGCCATCCCGAACCGGCTCATCCCCTCTCGACCCGGTTGCGGCCCCGCCTCTTGGCCTGATAGAGCGCCTCGTCTGCCCGCTTGAGAACGTGTTTCAGCGGCTCGCCGCGCCGCTCGGCCACCCCGAATGACGCCGTGATGGCCAGCCCCTCCGGCCACTGGGCATAGGCCTCCAGCGCCCCCCGCAGCCGCTCCGCCAGGGCGGCGGCCCTGGCCTCTTCGTAATGGAGGCAGACCAGCACAAACTCCTCCCCGCCCCAGCGAACCAGGCGGCAAAGGGAGTCACAGTGGCGCAACAACTCGCTCACCATGTGCTTGAGCACCTCGTCCCCCATGGGGTGGCCGTGGCCGTCGTTGACCCGCTTGAAGTGATCGATGTCGATATAGATGAAGGAGAGCGGCATCTCGCCGAGCTCGCTCAAGAGCTTCTCGCCGCCGAGCCGGTTGAGGGCCCCGGTGAGCGGATCGTAGCGGGCCTCCTCCTCGGTGCGGCGATGCTGCTCGCACAGGCTCTCGCTCAGGGCCTCCGCCGCCAGGCGCGCCTCGCGGGCCTTGCGCAGCTTGTCCCCGAACAGCAGATTCTGGATCAGAAACAGCAGGATCCCGTACGCCAGCCAGCTCAGCAGCAGGCCGCGGTAAAAGTCCCCCGGGCGCACCCAGCGACCATAAAACTCCAGCCGGTCCAGCCGCAGCTGGTAATTCCCCGGCTGCATCTTGTCATCTGAGGCGATCTCGATGGCATAGACATGGTGCAGATCCGGCCCCTGCTGGGCCAGCGGAATATTGTACTGCTGCACCCACCAGGAGCTGGGCGCAAACACGTTCAGAGGCACATCCTGCTCACTGCCAAAATCATTAGAGGTGAAGAGCACTTCGTTGAACTTGTGGGAGCTCTCATCCGCCGGCGTCGAGTAGGCGGGGTCATAGTTGCGCAGATAAAGGCGCCAGGCCTGCTCTCCCTGCCCTTTGGCATCCAGCTTCACCCGCACCCCAGTGAACTGGGAGAGATCCAGCCCCTGCTCGGGGTCGGTCAGCGTCAGGATCAGCTCGCAAAAGGGGTACTCATACTGGCGGCGCAGGGTGCAGTCGATGGCGGGCCGGCCAGCGCCCTCGCTCAGGGTCGCGACCGAGGAGCCGTCATGGACCCTGTCATCCTGCGCGCGGACGGCTATCCCGGCCTGGCTCAGGATATCGACCCGTCGCTCGGGACCGAATTCAAATATCACCATGGCCAGCAGGCTCGCCGCCAGCAGGCACCAGAACAACAGCGTCGTCATGCGGGAATAGGAAGGGATCATCGACATCACACCTGAAAAGGGGCTTTAACCCTACACCTTGTGGCTCCGGACCGCGCTGATCCAGATCCAAGGTTGTGACACGCGCCGGGCGCAGGCCGGTGCCGGCTCAGCCGACACGCACCGGGCTGGCGACCACCGGCATGAAAACGGAGATCGTCTGTCCAGAGCCGGGGGAGAGACGGGCCGCCCCGTCAGTCATGATCTTGGTCATTGCGCACTCCATGCGATGGAAAAATAAAGAGAAAAGGTCCTTCCATCGGCAGTCTACACAAGCGCAGGGCGTCGCAACACCCTTCACCCCTCCTTTCGCAGTGCCCGGTAGAGGGTGGTACGGCTGATGCCGAGCCGGCGCGCCGCCTCGCTCACGTTGCCGCCGCACTCGGCCAGGGTCTGCTGCACCCGCTGCCGGTTCTGCTGGCGCAGGGTGATGGCCCCATGGGATGGGACCTGCACGCCTGCCGCCTCCGGCAGATGCAGGTGAGCAGGCTCAATCCAGCCCTGACCCTCCGCCAGCACGCAGGCCACCTCCAGCGCCTGCTTGAGCTGGCGCACGTTGCCGGGCAGCGGGTGAGCCAGCAGCTGTCCCTCGGCCTCATCGGTCAGGCGCAGGGCGGGATCCATCTCGGCGAGCAGGCGCGAGATCAGCACCTGCCGCTCGCGCGCCGGCCAGGCCCGCAGCGGCGCCAGTTGCTGACGCCAGCCGCAGATCCGGTAGTAGAGATCTTCCCTGAACGTCCCGGCCGCCACCATGGCCGCCAGATCCCGATGACTGGCGCTGACCAGCCAAAAATCCACCGCTTCGGGCTTGTGGCTGCCAACCGGAGTGACGACGCGCTCCTGCAGCACCCGCAGCAACCGGGTCTGGGCCAGGAGCGGCAGCTCGCCGATCTCGTCCAGCATCAGGATGCCGCCGTGGGCGGCACGCAGATAACCCTGGCTGCCCTGGCTGCGGGCGCCGCTGAAGGCCCCGCCGACGTAGCCGAACAGCTCGGCCTCCACCAGCTCCGCCGGCAGGGCGCCGCAGTTGACGCACACCAGGGGGCGCTCCCGACGGCTCGACTGGGCGTGCAGGGCGCGCACCAGATGTTCCTTGCCGCTGCCGGTCTCCCCCTCGATGAGCAGCGAGATGCCGCGCTCCAGCATCTTGAGCGGCACCTGCTGCGCCTGCGATCCCCCCTCCTCAACCGCGCTCGGCAGGGGGAGCCTGGCGGCGCGCTCCCCCGCCTCCGGCACCAGCCGCAGGCCGCGGTGATCCCGCAGCAGCTGAGGGCCGTCGAAAGGGTGCTGGCCGAGCCAGAGCCGACCGGCCCGGTTGGCCCCGAGCAGCTCGCCCCCCTCCCCCAGCAGCAGGCGGGCGGACCAGAGGCTCTGGGGATCGAGATCCACCAGCCAGCCCGGCTGGCGGGCCAGCAGGGCGTTTTCCAGGGTCATGGCCAGCAGTCGCACCGTGCCCAGCATATCGCCGCCGTGGTGGGCCGCATCGGTGGAGATGTCGAGCACGCCGAGCAGTTGCCCGTCCGGCCCGAGCAATGGGCAGGCGCTGCAACTGAGAAAGCTGTGCTGGGCGAAGAAGTGCTGCGCCCCCAGCACCTGCACCTCGCTCTGCTCGGCCAGCGCGGTACCGATGGCGTTGGTGCCCTTGCTCGCCTCCCCCCAGCGGGCGCCGCTGCGCAAGAAGATCCGCTCGGCGTGGCGGGCGAAGCCGTCGTCACCGCTCACCGCCAGGATGGCCCCCTCGGCGTCGCACAGCAGCAACCGGCAGGGCCTGCCCGCCAGCAGCTGGGCAAAGAGCGGCAGCACGAAGCGCTGGAAGCAGGTGATAAGGGTTCTGTGCTGCTCCTGGCGGGCCGACAGCTCCCCCTGGGGCAGCAGGTCCAGCTCGGCGCTCTGCTGGCGGCTGAGCCCCTGGTGCAGGCAGCGCTCCCAGGAGCGCTGGATTGGGCTCGGGCTGGATTGGGGAAGTTCGCTCATCACGCCTCCTGTTCACACAGAACATGAATAGGGCCGGGGCTGGATTGGGGAAGTTCGCTCATCGGGCCTCCTGTTCACAAAGGGCACAGTGTCGCGGCCACTGTCCAGAAACGGCACAGCCTCGTCGCCACGACCGGGATCACTGGTTAATCAAGATACGCCGCCGCACCCCATTTGATAACGTTTTTGTAACTTTTCATCTACTGGTCAGCTCCTCTGGCACGTCCCTTGCGATACCCAACGCAACCGGACTGCCCGCCAGGCCGGTCAGGACCACACACACATAAGGATGATGAGATGATTTATACCGCTCCCGGTCAGGCAGGTGCCCTGGTCAGCTTCAAGTCCCGTTACGACAACTTCATCGGTGGCGACTGGGTGGCGCCGCGCGCCGGCCGCTACTTTGAAAACATCTCGCCGGTGGACGGCAAGGTGTTCTGCGAAGTGGCCCGCTCCGACGCCGCCGACATCGAGCTCGCCCTGGACGCGGCCCACAAGGCGTTCGCCAGCTGGAGCAAGACCAGCGTCACCGAGCGCAGCAACCTGCTGCTGCGCATCGCCGATCGCATCGAGCAGAACATCGAGCGGCTCGCCGTCGCCGAGACCTGGGAGAACGGCAAGGCGGTGCGCGAGACCCTGGCCGCCGACCTTCCGCTGGTGGTGGATCACTTCCGCTACTTCGCCGGCTGCATCCGTGCCCAGGAGGGCTCCGCCGCCGAGCTGGATCAGAACACCGTCAGCTACCACTTCAAGGAGCCCATCGGCGTGGTCGGCCAGATCATCCCGTGGAACTTCCCGCTGCTGATGGCGGCCTGGAAGCTGGCCCCTGTGCTGGCGGCCGGCTGCTGCAGCGTGCTCAAGCCCGCCGAGCAGACCCCGGTCACCATCATGCTGATGATGGATCTCATCAAGGACATCCTGCCCCCCGGCGTGGTCAACGTGGTCAACGGCTTCGGCGCCGAGGCGGGCCAGGCGCTTGCCACCAGCAACCGGATCCAGAAGCTGGCGTTTACCGGCTCCACCGAGGTAGGCGCCCATATCCTGCGCTGCGCTGCCGACAAGCTGATCCCCTCCACCGTGGAGCTCGGTGGCAAGTCCCCCAACATCTACTTCGCCGACGTGATGCAGCACGAGAGCAGCTACATCGACAAGGCGGTGGAAGGGATGCTGATGACCTTCTTCAACCAGGGCGAGGTGTGCACCTGCCCCTCCCGCGCCCTGGTGCAAGAAAGTATTTATGACGACTTTATGGATCGGGTGCTGGCCCGCGCCCGCACCATAGTGCAGGGCAACCCCCTCGACACCGCCACCCAGGTCGGCGCCCAGGCGTCCCGCGAGCAGTTCGACAAGATCCTGAGCTACATGGAGATCGGCCGTGGCGAGGGGGCAAAAATGCTGATCGGCGGCGGCCCCGCCAAAGTCAGCGGGCTGGAGGGGGGCTTCTACATCCAGCCCACCATCTTCTCGGGCCAGAACAAGATGCGGGTGTTCCAGGAGGAGATCTTCGGGCCGGCGCTCGGGGTCACCACCTTCAAGGACGAGGCGGATGCCCTGGCCATTGCCAACGACACCCAGTACGGGCTGGGGGCGGGCCTGTGGACCCGGGACAGCAACCTGGCCTGGCGCATGGGGCGCGGCATCCAGGCCGGCCGGGTCTGGGTCAACTGCTACCACGCCTACCCGGCCCACGCGGCCTTCGGTGGCTACAAGAAGTCGGGGATAGGCCGCGAGACCCACAAGATGATGCTGGACCACTACCAGAACACCAAGAACCTGCTGGTGAGCCACGACATCAACCCCCTCGGCTTCTTCTAAGCCCATCCCGTGATCCACAAGGGCGCCTGCGGGCGCCCTTTTTCATGCGGTTCAGGCCACGGGTTGGCCCAGTTGCTGGCGATAGCGCTGGGGGGCGCAGCCCTGTTGGCGCTGGAACATGGCGATGAAAGCCGAGGTCGAGGCGTAACCGAGGCGCCAGGCGATCTCCTGCACCGGCATCTCGCCCCGCAGCCAGTCCAGTGCCTTCACCAGCCGCAGCCGGGTGCGCCACTGCCCCAGGCTCATGCCGAGCTCCTTCTGGCAGCGCCGCGCCAGGGTGCGCTCGGTGCTGTGCAACACCTTGGCCCACTGGGCCAGGGTGCGGTTGTCCTCCGGCGCCGCCTGCAGCGCCGCCAGCAGGGGGGCGAGCAGGCGATCCCGGCTCTGGGGCAGGTAGCTCGGCTGGCAGCGGGTGCGAGCCAGCTTCTCGATGAAGAGCGCCCCCTGGCGCGCGTCCCACTCATCCTCCATGTGACCGACCCGGCGCTGGGTAAAATCCTCCAGCAGGGCCCGCAGCAAGGGGGTCAGGGCCAGCAGCTGGGGTTCCCTTGGCAGACGCGGGGCCAGTTCGTGGCTCACGTAGATGGAGGTGTAATCCAGGGTCTGCTCGTTGAAGGCGGTGTGGGGCAGGTCAGCCGGCACCCAGATGAGGTAGTCCGGAGGCGCTACCAGTCGCTCTCCCCCCACCTCCACCACCATGACCCCCAGGCTGATGAGGCTGAGCTGGCCCCAGGGGTGGGCGTGCTCGGCGCAGGCGTTGCCCCCCTGGATCTGGCTGTAGCGAAAGTAGAGGGGGTTGGGGTCGGCCAGCAGGCGATCCTGCTCGGCCAGGGTGAGGCTACTCATGCAGATTGTCCCAAAGCGGTTATGACATGTCTTATTTACGCTACTTACCTCGTTCAAGACAAGGCTAGACTCTCCCCATCGTACCAAGGAGTGCCTATGCCCTTTCTCTTCCCCCTGCTCGCCATCCTGATCTGGGCCGCCAATACCGTGGTCTCCAAGGCCGCCGCCGACGTGCTGGATCCCGCCGCCATCTCCTTCTATCGCTGGGTGATCGCCGCCCTCGCGCTCTCCCCCTTCTGCCTGCCGCAGCTCTGGCGCCGCCGGGCCGACATCCGCTCCTGGCTCGGCAAGCTGCTGGTGCTCTCCCTGCTCGGCATGGTGCTCTACCAGTGCCTCGCCTACTACGCCGCCCACAGCACCTCGGCCACCAACATGGGGGTCATCGGCTCCCTGCTGCCCCTGCTCACCCTGCTCATCGGGGCCTGCTGCTTCGGCCAGAAGCCGGGCAAGCAGGCGCTGCTCGGCATGAGCCTCTCCCTGTTCGGGGTGCTCTGGCTGCTGGGTCAGGGGGATCCCCTGGCGCTGCTGCACAGCGGCATCAACCCGGGCGATGGCATGATGCTGCTGGGGGCGGCCAGCTATGCCCTCTATGGCCTGCTGATCCGCCGCTGGCAGCTGCCGTTCGGCCCCTGGCTCAACCTCTACCTGCAGATCCTGCTGGCGGTGCTGCTGCTCATCCCGGTGGCCCTCTCTGCCGACTCCCTGGCCATTCCCGCCCAGGGCTGGAGCATGGTGCTGTTCGCCGGGCTCGCCTCCTCCATCTTCGCCGCCTACTGCTGGATGCGCGGCCTCGCCACCCTGGGGGCGGAGCGCACCTCGGTCTTCATGAACCTGATGCCCCTGTGCACGGCCCTCATCGCCGTCATCACCCTGGGAGAGCCCATCCACGGCTATCACCTGCTGGGGGGCGGCCTCATCCTGACCGGGGTCATGCTCTCCCAGCTCAAGCCGCGAACCCGCCGCCCCCTGCTGGAAGGGGCATAGCCGGCGCCACACACGCAAAAAGGGAGCCCAGGCTCCCTCGTTGTTTCTGTCTTGCTCTGTATTCCTACCCGACCCGACGCCAGTGGTAGCGGCGCTCAGGACGACCGCGCTGGCCGTAGTTGAGCTCCACATCCAGCTTGTCTTCAGACTCAAGAAACTCCAGGTAGCGACGCGCCGTGGTACGACTCAGGGAGAGGCGCAGCGCCACCGTGTCGGTGGAGAAGGTGGTATCCGGCTCGCCGGCCAGCAGCTCCAGCACTTGGCGCAGGGTGATGGCGTCGATCCCCTTGGGGGTCTCGCGCACTTCCCTCGGCTGGATCCGCCCCTTGCCCATCAGCCGATCGAGATCGCTCTGCTCCAGCAGGCCGCGCTCGCACAGGCGACGGTGCAGGGTGAGGATCTCGTCCAGGCTCTGCTGGATGCGAAACAGTCGTAGGGGCTTGATGATGTAGTCCTGTACCCCGAGGTTCAGGGCCTGCTGTATGGTCTCCACGTCGCAGGAGGCGGTAACCATGACCACGAACACCTCCCGGTTGTGGTTTCGCAATCTGTTGACCCACTCCAGCCCCGAGCCATCGGGCAGGGAGATGTCCACCACCAGCAACTGGGGCTCGGTGGCGCGCAGCATGAGATCGGCCTCGGCCAGGCTCCCGGCCCGCCCCAGCAAAGAGTATCCCGGGGTCGAGGCGATCAGCTCGGCCAGGATGGCGCTGATCCTCTCATCATCCTCGATAATCAACGTGAAAATTGGCTTCATGACTTACACCAATTGGTTTTTATTCAAATAGATACCGAACAGTGTCGTCTGCTCGGCGGTGCGCCGCCATTCTATCACACCGCCGCGGCGGGCCACGGTCTTCTTGACCAGAAAGAGACCTACGCCATGATCTCCGGTTTGACGACTCACGCCGTAGTCGAACAGATGATCCGCCAGCGCCTCATCCACCCCCTCGCCGCTGTCCTCCACCTCGATCACCAGCCGCCGGCCGAAATCATCGATGGAGACCAACACTCTGGGGGGACAGTGCTCACGGTTCCCCCAGGCGGCGCGCAGGCCGTTGTCCAGCAGATTGCCGAGGCAGGTGATGAGATCCGCCGACACCTCCGCCGGGTACTCCCCGAGGGACGAGCCAGGATCCAGTACCAGCTCGACCCCCAGCTCCCGCGCCCGGCTGAACTTGCCGAGGATGAGCCCGGCCACCGGCTTGTTCTCGATGGCTCGCAGCAGATCCTGCAACATGTTCTGGCAGGCCTCGTTCTCCTGCTGGATCAGCTCCACCGCCTCCTCCACGTGGCCGAGCTGCAGCAGGCCGGAGAGGCTGCCGAGCTTGTTGGCGAACTCGTGGGTCTGGATGCGCAGCATCTCGGCATACTGGCGCAGGTGGGTGACCTGCATGCCAAGGCTGCCGGTGCCGTCCGGCCGACTGAAGATCAGCATGCGCCCCGGCTCGCGACCGCTCAGCTCCTGCCAGTGTCCGACGAAGTCCTCCCCCTGCACGGTGAAGCGCACGCTGCCCTCCTGGGTCAGGGCCGGTAGCAGGCTGGGGGCCAGCTCGGCCAGCGACTGGCCAAGCAGGGCGTGGCGGCCGGTGCCCGGCAGCCGCAGCTGGTAGAAGGCCGCGCTGTTGAGCATGGTGATCCCATGCTGGCTGTCGAGGGCCACTATCCCCTCAGAGATCCCCTCCAGCACCAGATCCTGCTGGGCGAAGCGATTGACTATGGTCTCAGGCTCCAGATCCAGCAGGGTACGCTTGAGCCGGTGCTGCAACCAGAGCGCCAGCAGCAGGCCACAGCCCAGCACGGCGCCGATGGCACCGAGGAGCAGGGCAATGCGGTCCAGGTAGATGCCCTCCACCGTCCGCATCAGATACCCCACCACCACCACGCCGATGGCGCTTCCGTCCACCCCGATCACCGGGGAGAAGCAGCGGATGGCGGGGCCCAGGGTACCCACGTCCCGGGAGCAGTAGCTCCGGCGCTCGTGGATCGCCGGCCAGATGTCCTCCCCCCGGAAGGTCTGGCCCACCAGCTCGGGCGAGGGGTGGCTCAGGCGCCGGGCGTGCTCGTCGGTCACCACCATGTAGGCGGCGTCGGTGCGCTTGCAGATCCCCTGCACATAGTCCCTAAGGCCGGGATCGCTGCCCAGTTGCAGGGCCTGCACCACCCGGTTGTCCGCCGCCAGCACCCGCGCCAGATCGCTGCCCTTCTCCTCCAGGCTGTTCTCCAGCAGATGGCGGATGAAGAGCGCGAGCAACGCTCCCAGGATCAGGATCAGCAGCAGCGACAGGCTGAGGGAGAGGGTGACTAGCTGGTGGCGCAGTTTCATCTATGTACCTTGCAGGCTCAGGAGGCGGACCAATAGTGCGGGCGCCACCAGGTCTGGTCAATCAAAGGTGCGGGATCGCCGACAAAATCCGCCAACCCCTCATCGCGGGCGCAAAGTGCCACCGCCCTGGCCACGGCGCGGGCCACCTCTCCCACCTGCTCGATGGGAGGCAGCAAACGGCCAGCCACCAGGGGATAGGCCCCCACCGCACGCACCGCCGCCTGCAGCATGCCATCGCTGATGCGGCGCGCCTTGACCGCGCAGGCACCCAGGCCGATGCCGGGGAAGACGTAGACGTTGTTGCACTGGGAGACGACCCTCATAGTCCCGACCACCTCTACCGGCGGGAAGGGGCTGCCGGTGGCAAGCAGGGCACGCCCGTCGGTGGCACGCCACACCTCGGCTGGCGTCGCCTCGGCGCTGCGGGTCGGGTTGGAGAGCGGCAGGATCACCGGACGCTCACACACGGTTCCCATGGCTGTCAGCACCGATTCGTCGAACAGTCCGCCCTGGCCGCTCACCCCGATCAGCACCCCGGGGCGCTGGCGGGCGATCAGCGCCGGCAGCTCGGCGCAGGCCTCTTCCGGTGCGCGGGCGAAGGGCTGCTGGGACGGCGTCAGATCGGCGCGATCCCGGCACACCAGGCCGTGCTGATCGAACAACCAGATCTGCTCCGGGCTGCCCGCCAGCTGGGCCAGCATGGCGGCGATCCCGCACCCCGCCGAGCCCGCCCCGACGATCAGCACAGGGGTGTCGGCAAGCCGGCTGCCCGCCTGCTGCAAGCCCGCCAGCACGCAGGCGGAGGCGACCGCCGCCGTGCCCTGGATGTCGTCGTTGAACATGCAGAGCTCGTCCCGGTAGCGGGCTAGGAGGTTCGCGGCATGCTTGCCGGCGAAGTCCTCGAACTGCAGCACCACCTCGGGCCAGCGCTTGTGAATGGCGGCCACCACCTTGTCCATGAAGCGGTAGTAGGCCTCCCCGTCGACCCGGGGCGCCTGCCAGCCGAGGTAGGAGTCATCCTCCAGCAGCTCCGGGTTGTTGGTGCCCACGTCCACGCACAGCGGCAGGGTGCGCGCCGGGTTGATGCCGCCAGCGGCGCTGTAGAGCGCCAGCTTGCCGATGCAGATCCCCATGCCGCCGATGCCAAGATCCCCGAGCCCCAGCACCCGCTCCCCGTCGGAGATGACAATCACATCCACCTCCTGCTCCACGCTGGCGAAGATGTCGTCCAGATCGTCCCTGTCATGCCAGGAGAGGTAGAGGCCGTGGCTGCGCAGGTAGAGATCGCTGTGGCGCTGGCACGCCTCCCCTACAACAGGGGTGTAGATGATCGGCAATAGCTCCGGCAGGTGGTGGCGCACGAGATCGTAGAACAGCACCGGGTTGTCCTCCTGCAGCTGGCGCAGCAGCAGGTGCTGATCGAACGGGCTCTGCATGGCGCTGACCAAGCGGTAGATCCGGCGCCGCTGCTGGGAGAGGGACTCCTCCTTGTGGGGCATGCGCCCCATCAGGCCCTGACGCTTGCGCTCGGCATAGGGCAGGCTGGTGCCCATCATGGTGTCGTTCATTCTGTGTTCCTTATGCCAGCAGGGAGATGATGAGGGTGGCCAAGATCAACATGAAGGCCCCCCCGAGACGGGACGAGATCTGGGCGAACGGCATCAGCTTCATGCGCTGGGCCGCCGACAGCACGGCCACGTCGCCGGTGCCCCCCATGTTGGCCATGCACAGGCCGCCGGTGATGGCCGCCTCGATGGGATAGAAGCCGATCATCCGGCCCACAATGGCCGCCCCTAGGGAGCCGCCCACCACGGTCGTCAGCACCATGATGAAGTAGTTGACCGAGAAGGCGCCGATGAGCTCCGGGATGCTGGTGTAGGCGATTCCGATGCCCACCAGCAGGGAAGGGGTGAGGTTGCTCACCACGAATTGATACCAGTCGGCGGCCGCCTGCTCGTAGCGGCGCGGCAGCAGGCCGCTCACCTTGATGATGGCCACCGCCAGGATCATCAGGGCGAAGGGGTGCATGGGGATGAAGTTGCCGAGCAGGGAGCCGAGCACGAACATGCTGGAGCTGATGAAGAGGCCGAGCCCCAGGCTCTCCAGGGTCGGCGCCTGGGCCTTCTCCTCGGCCACGCCGTCGGCACTCTCCTTGATCATCAGCTTGCCGTTGCCGGTCAGGGCGGGGTAGCGGCGGCCGAAGCGCGCCAGCAGCGAGCCCACCAGGATCGCCAGGGTGTTGGCGATCACCACGGCGGGCACCATGCGCGACAGCAGCTCCGCGCTGGACATCTGCAGCGGGCCGGAGAGGATCTCCACCAGCGGCACGGCGCCGGCGCCCATGCCACCGCCCATGATGGGCAGGCCGATAAGCAGCACGGCGTTCTTGAAGCCGTAACCCAGTAGGGTGCCAACCAGGCCGACGCTGACCAGCGCCAGCACCACGCCCCCCAGGATCACCGGCAGGTAGCGCATGGCGGCATTCTTGAGTAGGGCGCCGCTCATGCCGAACACAGAGCCGGTCACCAGGCTCGCGATGAAGAAGTTCAGGAAGCCCCCCTCCTTCATGAAGTTCGTGATCACCTGGCCCGCCTCGGCCGGCATGACGCCGTACTCGAACAGGGCTGCGCCACCGAAGATCGCGAGTATGGTGCCGCCGCCCAGGTATTCACGGATGGGGGGGATGCGCTCGCCGAGCTCGGTCAGCAGGGTGCCGAGCACGAACATCAGCGCCAGGGCGCCGACCATGCCGAGCGGCAATGAGCCGTTCCAGCCGGAGAAGAGGACGCAGGTGGCGAGCCCCAGGAAGATCATCATGGGCATGCCGGCTATCTGCAGGTCGCCCCAGGGCGCCTTGGCTTGTACTCGGGGGGTAGAGAGGTTTGTCATTGTTATGCTCCAGCTTGTGGTGTGGCGCCACTCTACTGATCCCCCCCGCCGCTGTCGGTTAGCAGCCTTACAAAGCCATATAAAAACATTGAAACCTTAAGCACCATTGGGCGCCGGTGCGCCCCTTGCCGTCGCCACCCTCTCCTCCCCCCGTCCGGACGCCTAACACCTTTTTCCGATCCAAACCTGAATGTGACCTTTATCACACCATTTACTTAGCCTGCGAAATAACTATAATGCTTCGCAAGCTAACTAAATAAGGAGCACGTCATGGGAAAGGATCTGGAGATGTTGCGCGAGCTCTCCCTCGCCGAGCAGCTGGGGCGGCTGCACCGGCTGTGGCGCACCGTGGCCGACCTCGAGCTGGCGCCCCTGGGGCTCACCCATCCCCGCTGGACCGCCCTGTGGAAACTCAGCCGGCTCGGTGGCCATCTCAGCCAGAAGACCCTGGCCGAGGCGCTGGAGATCGAGCTACCCTCCCTGATGCGCACCCTGGGCCAGCTGGAGGAGCAGGGTCTGGTGGAACGCCACTGCTGCAGCCAGGACAAGCGGGCCCGCATCGTCACCCTGACCCCGGCCGGCAAGGCGCTGCTCGACCAGATCGAGGATCGCATCATGGAGGTACGCCGTGAGCTGCTCGTCGGCATCAGCCAGCAGGAGCTGGCCCAGTTTGAAGACATTGTGCACCGCATCTCCGCCAACGCCCTCGGCAAGATAGCCGCACAGCACGAAGAGAGAGAATGAGATGACTCCGGATCAACAATTCAAGCGCTGGATAAAGTGGGCCATCGCCTGCTTCACCCTGGTGTTTGGCTACTTTCTGCTGGCCGACATCAAGATGCCCCTGACGCCCCAGGCCATGGCGACCCGGGTCGTCACCCGGATGGCGCCCCAGGTCAGCGGCAAGGTGACCGAGGTCGCCGTGACCAACAACCAGCACGTCAGACAGGGGGACCTGCTGTTCGCCCTCGACCCCGTCTCCTTCGAACTCGCGGTCGAGCAGGCCAGGCTGGCCCTGGATCAGGCCGAGCAGCAGAACCGCCAGCTGGACGCGACCCTGACCGCCTATGAGGCGGAGTACAGCTCACTGCGGACCCAGGCCGACCAGAAGCAGCGGGAAGCGGCCCGTATCGACGCCCTCTATCGCCGTCACATGGTGTCGGAGCAGCAGAAGGACGACGCCGACAGCGCCGCCCGCACCGCCCGGGCCAACCTGCTCGGCAGCCAGGCCCGGGTAGAGCAGGCTCGCGTCAGTCGGGGGCTGCCCGGCGACGACAACCTGCTGCTGCGCCAGGCCCGCAACCGCCTCGCCCAGGCCGAGCTCAACCTCGCCTACAGCCGGGTCCATGCAAGCCAGGACGGCATCATCACCAACCTGCAGCTCAAGCCGGGCAGCGTGGCCAACGCGGGCTCCCCCCTGCTGGCCCTGGTATCCGAGCAGGTGGACGTGATCGCCGATTTTCGCGAGAAGAGCCTGCGCCACGTCAGCCCGGGCAGCCAGGCCCTCGTCGCCTTCGACGGCGAGCCAGGCCGCCTCTATCCGGCCCATGTCGCCAGCCTGGACGCCGGGGTCAGCGCCGGCCAGTTCGACGCCAACGGCCAGCTCGCGAATCCTGTCGAGTCCGATCGCTGGGTGCGCGATGCCCAGCGCCTGCGCCTGCACCTGACCCTGGAGCAGTTGCCCGCCCACCTGCCGGCCGGGGCCCGCGCCACGGTGCAACTGCTGCCGGACAACACCCTGACCGGGTTGCTGGCCCGCGGCCAGATCCGCCTGCTCAGCCTGCTGCACTACATCTACTGAGATGACCACCATGAACCTGTGGCACAGACCCCTCACCGCCAACGAGCTGCGCCAGTGTCTGCGCATCGCCTTCGGCTGCACCCTGGGGTTTGTGCTATGCAAGATCTTCGGCTGGAGCAACGGAGTCTTCTTCACCGTCACCCCGGTGCTGCTGCTCGGCATGGTGCCGGTGATGAACGGCCACGCCGCCCGCCAGCTCATCGCCTCCGCCGCCATGTGCGGGCTGGAGGTGGGTCTGCTGGGGGGCCTGTTCGGCAGCCACCCCGGGCTCATGACCCCCCTGGTCTTCCTGCTGTTCCTCTACCGCTTCGCCGCCATGTCCAGGGGCAGTCTGTTCCTGTTCGGCGCCAATGGCGTGCTCAGCCTCAGCATCATGCTGCACTTTGCCAGCTACCCCGGCACCGATCTGAACGACCTCATCTTCAGCAACCTCTGGGCCAGCGTCCTGTCGGTGCTCATCGCTTACCTGATGACGGCCCTGATCCCGGACGTGGAGGCCAGGCCCATCCCTGCCCCCTCCCCCAAGGCACCGCACCGGATGCGTCACGAGGCCCTGCTGGGTGCCAGCATCGCCACCCTGTCGTTCCTGGTGTTCCAGACCCTCGATCTGCGCGACTCCATGTCGGCCCAGGCTACCACCCTGCTGCTGCTCTTCCCCATGCACTGGAACGGCGCCCTCGGCTATGCCCGTAAGCGGGCCATGGGCACTTTGCTCGGGGTCAGCTTCGGCCTGGTCGGCCAGCTGGTGCTCTACGACTGGTCCGGGTTGCTGCTGCTGGTGACCCCGGTGCTCTGGCTCGGCGCCATGCTGTTCAGCTACACCCATGTGAAGGAGGCGAGCGGCTCCGGGGTCGGGTTCGGCGCCCTCACCACCCTCGGCATCCTGTTCGGCCAGTACCTGACGCCCGGCAACGATCTGGTGTTCAGCGCCCTCTACCGGGTGAGCAGCATCCTGGTGGCCATAGTGGCCACCCTGCTGGCCTGCTACCTCATCCACCGCCTGCTCAACCACTTCGAGGCGACGCGGTTCGGCCATTGACCCTTTTCTGTTGCCATCGGACGGCTCCCTTTCGCCCCGCTTGCCTGCCGGGGCGTTTTTTTGTCCGCCGCACGGCCGAGGCGGCGGCCCTCCTGCCCGTCAGCAAGACGCATCCCGACGCAGGGGGCCCATGATGAGGTTGCAGTTGATCCTCATCCTGTTAGGCTCAATGCCATATGACACCGTTCAAAGGATGCGACATGAAACACGCCAAGCTCTTTCTACTGGGAACCGGGGCCCTGACCCTGCTCGGCGGCTGCGATCTGGGCGCCGGCAAGCTGGGCGTCACCGGCGGGGATCCCGTCACCTACCTGTGTGAGCAGAACCAGAAGGTGCAGGTGCGCTACTTCTCCCTCTCGGACGAGAGCCTGAACTTCGTCAAGCTCGCCCTGCCCGATGGCAAGGACTACACCCTGCCCCAGGCGGTCTCCGCC
This sequence comes from Aeromonas sp. R7-4, assembly GCF_040908055.1. Taxonomy (NCBI): domain Bacteria; kingdom Pseudomonadati; phylum Pseudomonadota; class Gammaproteobacteria; order Aeromonadales; family Aeromonadaceae; genus Aeromonas; species Aeromonas sp. R7-4. The sequence goes on along the minus strand of NZ_JBFODA010000031.1, from coordinate 147,270 downwards.
TCCGGCGCCCGCTACACGGACGATCATCAGGTGGTCTGGTGGAACAAGGGCAAGGAGGGATTCGTCGAGATGCGCGATGACGCCGGGGAGTGGCAGAGCCGCTACAACGACTGCAAGGAGCAGTGAGCCGCGCCGCCATGGCACACAGCCCACACGAAACACCCCGGCCTGGCCGGGGTGTTTGTCATTTCACTTCCACTTCGAATCGGGCCACTACCCGAGCCGGAATGGCTTGTGGATTCTGCTCGGATGGCCGGTAGCGCATCTTCGCCAGCCCGGAGATGGCAATGAGATCCAGCACGCCGGGGGGATGGGATTCCAGCACCTCGGGGCTGAACAGCGTGCCATTGGAATCGATGAGATAGCGAAGTGTTACATACCCCTTGACCGGCCGCTTCTCCGGCAGCCCCCCGACCGGGTTAAAGGTGCCTATATCCCCCACCAGCACCCAGTATTCGGGCAGCTCTTCCCAGGTGACATCCACCGGAGGCTGATTCAGCTTGGCGGTGGGGCTGGCACAGCCCCCCAGCAGGGCCAGGCTGGCCCACAGCAACAACAGTTTCAAACGCACTGACACTCCCTCTTCGTTGCACCGTTCGGCTCCTTGAGCGGATTGCCAGTGTCAGGCAAAGAGGCTCATTCGGAAAGTCCCCATCTGGCACGCAATAAAAAAGGCCAACCCAGGGTTGGCCTTTTTCAATCGGACGGATCAGCCGCGCTTGTCGCTCACCACCAGCCAGAGCGCATGGACCATGCCGGGCAGACCGCCGAGCAGGGTCAGCACTATGTTGATGAAAAAATGCAGGCTCAAACCCACCTGGATAAAGGCGCAGACCGGGGGCAGGAAGATGGCCAGCAGGATCTTGAGCAGATTGTTCATGGGGCTCCTCGTGAAAGATGTCTTGGGGTTGGCCTAACCATAAACACCCAAGGCCTCAACTGCAAACCAGACAGGGGATCCGCTCCCCTCCTTCCCGCCAGGCGTTGAGGTCGTGGATCTGCTGATTGCTGCTGCCACGCCACAGCAGGCCTGGGTCTGCCAACTCCTTTTCAAACTTGCCATCCACCAGCACGTCCAGCAAGGCCACCAGCTCGCGCTGGGCCGGCGAAAGCTCATCCAGGCGATAGCCAGTCCAGCACCAGATGTCCTTGCCGGGACACTCGGCCCGCACCCGTTTCACGAGCGCCAGCACAAAAGGGACGTTGGCGGGGTGCAGCGGATCGCCGCCGGAGAGCGACAGACCCCGGCGTTTGATGCGGCTGTCGTTGAGATCCTGGATGATGCGATCGCTCATGGCCTCATCGAACGGCCTGCCGCCATCGAGGCGCCAGGTGCTCTGGTTGTAGCAGCCGGGGCACTGGTGCTCGCAGCCCGACACGAACAGGGTGGCGCGGGTGCCGGGGCCGTTGATCACATCGACCGGGTAGTACTGGTGGTAGTGCATTCGAGTTCTCTGGGTTAACGGCCAACCCCCTCCCAACCTCCCCCTTCGAAAGGGGGAGGAGCTTCTTTGCCCCCTCCCCTGCCAAGGGGAGGGCTGGGGTGGGGTCTGCTCGCTTACATATGCTTGACCCGGCGCTTCACCTCTTCCTGCTTGCCCGCGTTGAAGGGGCGCGCATCCGGACTGCCGAGGTAGCCGCACACCCGGCGGGTCACCGACACCTTGGCCGGGTCGTGGTTGCCGCAGCGCGGGCAGGTAAAGCCCTTGGAGGTGCACTCGAACTCGCCGGTGAAGCCGCAGTCGTAGCACTCGTCGATGGGGGTGTTGGTGCCGTAGTAGGGCACCTTGTCATAGCTGTAGTCCCAGACGTTCTCCAGCGCCTCCAGGTTGTGCTGGATGTTGGGGTACTCGCCGTAGCAGATGAAGCCGCCGCTGGCGATGGGCGGATAGGGCGCCTCGAAGTCCAGCTTGTCATAGGGGTTCACCCGCTTCTCCACGTCCAGGTGGAAGCTGTTGGTATAGTAGCCCTTGTCGGTCACCCCGGGCACCACGCCGAACTCCTTGGCGTCGATGCGGCAGAAGCGGGTGCAGAGGTTCTCGCTCGGGGTGGAGTAGAGGCTGAAGCCGTAGCCTGTCTCCTCCTTCCACTCGTCGGTGGCCGCCTTGAGCCGCGCTATGATGGCGATGGCCTTCTGGCGCAGGGTCTCGCTGTCGAACAGGTGGACGTCGGTGCCATAGAGGGCGTTGATGGTCTCGTGCACCCCTATGTAGCCCAGGGAAATGGAGGCGCGGCCGCGTTTGAAGATCTCGCTGATGTTGTCATCGGCCTTGAGGCGCACCCCGCAGGCCCCCTCCATGTAGAGGATGGGGGCGACCCGGGCCTTGACCCCGTCCAGGCGCTCGATGCGGTACATGAGCGCCGTCCTGGCCACCCGCAGGGCGGCATCCAGCCGGTCCCAGAAATCCGCCTCATCGCGGGATTTCAGCGCGATGCGCGGCAGGTTGAGGCTCACGACACCCAGGTTGTTGCGTCCCTCGTGGATGAGCTCGCCCTGCTCCTCGTAGGCACCGAGGAAGGAGCGGCACCCCATGGGGGTCTTGAAGGAGCCGGTCACCTTGACCACCTGATCGTGGTTGAGGATGTCCGGGTACATCCGCTTGGAGGCGCACTCCAGCGCCAGGCGCTTGATGTCGTAGTTGGGATCCCCCGGCTTGTGGTTCAGGCCGTCCTTGATGGCGAACACCAGTTTCGGGAACACCGCGGTCTTCCTGTTCTTGCCGAGGCCCGCGATGCGGTTGCCGAGGATGGCGCGCTGGATCATGCGCGACTCCCAGCTGTCCCCCAGGCCGAAACCGAAGGTGACGAAGGGGGTCTGGCCGTTGGCGGTGTGCAGGGTGTTCACCTCGTACTCCAGGGACTGGAAGGCGTCGTGGCACTCCTTCTCGGTGCGAGCCATGGCGTAGGCGTCCACGTCCTGGATCCCCCACTCCTCGGCCACCTCCCGGTGCTTGTGCCAGCTGATGGTCACATAGGGAGCCAGCACCTCGTCGATGCGGTTGATGGTGGTGCCACCGTAGATGTGGCTCGCCACCTGGGCGATGATCTGGGCGGTGACCGCGGTGGCGGTGCTGATGGATTTCGGGGTGTCTATCTCCGCATTGCCCATCTTGAAGCCGTGGGTCAGCATCCCCTGCAGATCGATCAGCATGCAGTTGAACATGGGGAAGAAGGGGGAGTAGTCGAGATCGTGGAAGTGCAGATCGCCGCTCTCGTGGGCCTGCACCACGTCGCGGGGCAGCATGTGGCTGATGGCATAGTGCTTGGCGACTATGCCCGCCAGCAGGTCGCGCTGGGTCGGGATCACCTTGGAGTCCTTGTTGGCGTTCTCGTTGAGCAGGGCCGCGTTGGTCTGCTCCACCAGGCCGCGGATCTCCTGGGCCAGCCGGCCACGGGCCTCGCGGGCCTGATCCCTGTCGTGCCGGTACTCGATGTAGGCGCGGGCGATGGCCTTGTCGTCGGAAGCCATCAGGTGGTTTTCGACCCGGTTCTGGATCTCGTGGATGTCCACCTCGCCTCGCCCCTCCAGCTCCTGGCTGACGGCGCCGGCGATGCGTTCGGCCAGCGCCGGATTGGCTTGATTGACAGCTTCCGCCGCCCGGCTCACCGCCTCGGCGATCAGCTGGCCATTGAATGGTGCACGACATCCATCGCGTTTGATCACTACCGGTTTCATCGATTTTCCCCGCGTTAAAGGCCTGGCTCTCGCCCTCGGCTCACCCTTGTTGAGTCCCCTTCTCCACGCCCGTCCCCGGCGCAAACAAATTCAGCCAAGGCTTGGACAACCCGGGCTGACACTGAGAGGGTGACGACTTATGCACAGCTTTATAACACTATATATGGGTGTTTTTTTTATGCTTACCCCTATATGTGGGGTCTATTAGGCACCAAAGCGGTACCTCGTTTCTTGATCCAGAACAGGTTTTCGGAGGGGTGGGGCAGTTCACAACCAGCGCCAAAAGAGGCTTTCCTTGTGCATCCCAGACGGGGGGCGGGCTGGCGCGTCATCCGGCCAACTGGAAAAAGATTTTCCCTCCGACAGTAATTGACCGGGACAGGCCTGCACCAAAATGGACATAATGAGTGACGACTCTCTTCCTGTCCGATGGGACGCGACATGACCAAGCCTCTACTGCGGCGACTGCTACTGCTGCTGTGTGCCCTGCCGCTGCGGCTGTGGGGGGCCGAGATCCTGGTGATCAGCAGCTATCACCCCGAATACCTGTGGGATCGAAGCTACAACGCCAGCCTGGAGGCCCATCTGGGCAGCGCCCACCGCATCAGCCACTTCTACATGGACACCAAGCGCCGTCCCCCCGAGGAGTTCGACCGGATCGCCGAACAGGCCCTGGCCTTCTACCGGCAGGTCAGGCCGGATCTGGTGGTGCTCGGCGATGACAACGCCATCAACTACCTGGCCGGCGAGATAGCCACCCTGGGCACGCCCGTGGTGTTCCTCGGCATGAACGAGAATCCGCGCCACAATGGGCTGGTGGGCCATCCCATGATCACCGGTGTGCTGGAGCGCCCCCTGCTCAAGCGCAACATCAGCGAGATGAGCCAGTTGATGGGGGGGATCAAGAAGGCGCTGGTACTGTTTGATTCCAGCCAGGTGTCGCTCACCGCCATCGAGGACGAGTTCAAGATCCAGACCGAGCTGCGGGTCGGCCAGACTCTGATCAACAGCCAGCTGATCGGCGACTACGGCCTGTGGCAGGAGGCCGTGCTCCATGCCAAGCAGAACGGCTATCAGGCCATCTTTATCGGCCTCTACCACACCCTCACCGACGATCAGGGCCGGCATGTGAACGAGCAGGAGGTACTGGCGTGGGCCAGCGCCCACAGCCCGGTGCCGCTGTTCTGCTTCTGGGAGTTTTCGGTGGGCCAGGGCAGGGCCATCGGCTGCCTGGTGTTGGATGGCCGCGATCAGGGGGCCAGGGCGGCCGAGCTGATCGGCGCCATCCTGGCGGGCGCCCAACCCGGAACCCTGGCACCGCGCGCCGCCCTGCGCGGCGAATATGTCTTCAGCGAGAGCCAGCTGACCCGCTGGCGGCTCACCCTGCCCGACAAGTGGCGCTACAAGACCCTCTGGCGCGAGTGATGACCCAAAGAAGAAGAACCCGGCACCAGGCCGGGTTCTTCGTTTGGCGTGAAGGCAGGGCCCGTCAGCCCTGCAGCGCCTGCTGCAGCTCCGCTTCGCTCCAGACGGTGATGCCGAGCTCCTGGGCCTTGGCGAGCTTGGATCCCGCCGCCTCGCCGGCCACCAGCACATCGGTCTTGGCCGACACCGAGCCCGCCACCTTGGCCCCCAGGGCCTGCAGCGCCGACTTGGCGTCATTGCGGGACAGGGTGGTGAGGGTGCCGGTCAGCACGAAGGTCTTGCCGGCAAAGGGCTGCTCGGTGGCGGCTTTCTTCTCGATGACCGGCCAGTGGATGCCGGCGGCCAGCAGGGCCTCCAGCACCTCTATGTTGTGGGGCTGGCGCAGGAAGTAGTAGACGTGCTTGGCCACTATGTCCCCCACGTCGGGTACCTCGAGCAGCTGCTCCACCGAGGCGGCGCGCAGAGCTTCCAGGGTGAGGAAGTGGTTGGCGAGGTTGAGCGCAGTCGCCTCCCCCACCTCGCGGATCCCCAGGGCGAACAGGAAGCGCGGCAGCGTGGTGCTGCGCGCCTTGTCGATGGCCGCCACCAGGTTGAGGGCGGACTTTTGCCCCATTCGCTCCAGACCGGCCAGCTGGATGGCGTTGAGGCTGAACAGATCGGCGGGAGTCTTCACCAGCCCCTTGTCCACCAGCTGCTCCACTATCTTGTCGCCGAGGCCGTCCACGTCCATGGCGCGCCGCGCCGCGAAGTGCTTGATCGCCTCCTTGCGCTGGGCCTCGCAGAACAGGCCGCCGGAGCAACGGGTCACCGCCTCCCCCTCCAGCCGCTCCAGGGTGGAGCCGCACACAGGGCACTGGCTGGGGAAGAGGATAGCGCGGGCATCCGCCGGGCGCTGCGCCTCCACCACCGCCACGATCTGCGGGATCACGTCCCCGGCCCGGCGCACGATCACGGTGTCGCCGATCATGACGCCGAGGCGCTCGATCTCGTCGGCATTGTGCAGGGTGGCGTTGGAGACGGTGACGCCGCCGACAAACACGGGCTTGAGCTTGGCCACCGGGGTCACGGCGCCGGTGCGACCGACCTGGAACTCGACGTTCTCAAGCAGGGTCATCTCCTCCTGGGCCGGGAACTTGTGGGCGGTGGCCCAGCGCGGGGCCCGCGCCACGAAGCCGAGCTCCTCCTGCAGGGGGATGGCATCCACCTTGTAGACCACGCCGTCGATTTCGTAGGGCAGATCGCCACGGCGGGCCAGGATGTCGTCGTGGAACGCCTGGCAGCCGGCCGCCCCCTCCTTGAGCTTCACCTCGGGGCTGAGTGGCAGGCCCCAGGCTTTCAGCTGGTTGAGGCGCTCGAAGTGGGAGTCCCCCAGTTGCTCGCCGCCTACCCCGACGCCATAGGCATAGAAGCTCAGGGGGCGGCTCGCGGTGATGCGCGAGTCGAGCTGGCGCAGGCTGCCGGCGGCGGCGTTGCGCGGGTTGACGAACACCTTCTCCCCCGCCGCCAGCGCCTTGGCATTCATCGCCTCGAACCCGGCCCTGGGCATGAACACCTCCCCCCTGACCTCTAATCGGGCAGGCCAGCCCTCGCCGCGCAGGGCGAGCGGTATGGCCTTGATGGTGCGCACGTTCTCGGTGATCTCCTCCCCCGTGGTGCCATCTCCCCGGGTGGCGGCCTGAACCAGCTGGCCGTCCACGTAGAGCAGGCTCACCGCCAGACCGTCCAGCTTGGGCTCGCAGCAGAAGGTGAAGCTCAGCTCCCGCTTGAGGCGATCCCGCATGCGCTGCTCGAAGGCAAGCAGCTCCTCGTCGCTGAACACGTTGTCCAGGCTCAGCATGGGGATCTCGTGGCGCACCTGCTTGAAGGCGGTCAGCGGCTGGCCCCCCACCCGCACGCTCGGCGAGGTCGGGGTCTTCAGCTCGGGATGCTCGGCCTCCAGCGCGATCAGCTCGCGCATCAGGCGGTCGTATTCGGCGTCCGGCACGGTCGGATCGTCCAGCACATAGTACTGATGACCGTACTCGGTCAGCAGCTCACACAGTTGACGGTGGCGGGAAAGGATATCGCTCATGGGGAAGTCTCGGACTGTGATTGAAGTAGGCAGGGTAAGAATACAAACAAAAATGCGGTACCTGGGTACCGCACTTTTCATTCATTCGACCCGCATGGCGTATTAGTCGCGGCTCGCCTCGTAGGCCGCCAGCTCGTGGCGGTAGCGGGCGATGGTATCGTCGCTCAGCGGGCTGCGCGAGGCGTCGGTCAGCATGGCGTCGAGATCGCTGGCCAGCTGATCCGCCGCCTGCAACATGTGCTCGAACGCGAAGGCGGCATTGCTGCGCAGCGGCAGCTGCATGAAGAGCGACACACCCGGGGTGCTGAACTGCTCCATGCGATAGGGGTTGAAGGTGCCCGGCTTGACCATGTTGATCATGGAGAAGAGCACCTCGCCCTTGCCGCCCAGATCCTCGTGGCGGTGGAAGATGTCCATCTCGCCAAACTTGAAGCCGAGCGCCAGCAGGGAGGAGAGCAGGGTGGCCCCTTGCAGGTCGTGACCGGGACGCGCCATCAGGTTGATGACATAGACATCCTGCCAGATCTTCTCGACCGGGGCCGGGGCGGGTTCAGGCTCGGTCGCATGAACCGGCTCCTGATAGGCGGGCTCGTCATCATAGGCAGGCTCTTCATAGGCCGGTGCCGGCTGGGCATAACGGGGCGCCTGCTGCGGAGCGGCCTCGCGGGCACCGAAGGTCGGCGCCTGGGCGTAGGCGGGCTCCACCAGCGGCTCTTCGTCCAGCGGCTGCATCATGGGTTCGCGCTGCGGGCGGGAACGGTGTACCGGGGTACGGCGGATCACCTGGGCAGGCTTGCGCACAGGCGCGGCAGGCGCCTCTTCCACTGGCTCTGCACTCGGCTCCTCATACTCGTCCTCTTCTTCTTGGTAGACGGGCTGGGGCGCCACCGGGCGGGCGGCGGGCTTGCGCACCACGGGGGGCGGCAGATCGACATCGTCATCTTCGTCATCGAAGGCGGGCGCGGCGGCGCGGCGGCTGACGTCCGGCTGGCGGGGTTCATCGTGGTGGAGCTTGGGCTCGGCACGGCGGCCACCGCTGACCACGCGCACCTGACCGATACCATCGCTGTCAAACGCATCGCTGTCGCGTTCCCGCGACTTGGATTCCATCCGACCCAGGGGTTTCTCCTTGATCGGTGCCTGACGGTTCTTTCTGTTGCTCCACAACCCGTGAATGAGCAATGCCGCGATGGCAATACCGCCCAGGGCAACCAAGATGTAACGCAATTCCTGCATTAGCTGCTTCTCTTTCTAGTTTTGCTCAGCCAAAGCGACGGCTTCGCCGATATCGACCGACACTATGCGCGAAACCCCGGGCTCTTGCATCGTGACGCCGACCAACTGCTCTGCCATCTCCATGGAGACCTTATTATGACTGATGTAGACGAACTGTACTGTGCTCGACATCTCTTTGACAAGAGAACAGAAGCGACCCACGTTCACTTCATCGAGCGGTGCATCCACCTCATCCAGCAGACAAAATGGTGCTGGATTGAGTCTGAAGATGGCAAAAACCAGCGCAAGGGCGGTTAGCGCCTTCTCCCCCCCGGAAAGCAGGGCAATGGTAGCATTCTTCTTGCCCGGAGGTCTCGCCATGATGCTCACCCCGGCCTCCAAAAGATCGTCGGAGGTGAGTTCAAGCCAGGCACTGCCCCCCCCGAACACTTTCGGAAACAGGGATTTTAAATCTTCATTGACCTTATCGAAAGTGTCGCGGAAGCGTATTTGTGTTTCTTTATCAATTCTTTTAATGGCTTGGCTCAGGGTTTCCAGCGCCTGCTCCAGATCCTGGCACTGGTTTTCCAGGTAGCTGGCGCGGGTTTTCGCCTCTTCATACTCCTCAAGCGCCGCCAGGTTGATGGCGCCAAGCGCCTCCACCTGAGCCTCCAGGGTCTGGATCTCCTGGCGCAGCTTGCCGCGATCGGCGGCGATGAGCCGCGCCTGATCGAGATCCACCAGCCTCACCCCCAGCTCCTCGAACTGCTCGTGCAGCCCCTGCCGCCGGGTGAGGTTGCGCTCGCGCTCGAGGCGCAGGGTTGCGAGCCTCTCCTGGAGCTGTACCAGCTGCTTGTGGTCGGCGCTCCTGGCCTGCTCCAGCTCGGCCAGCTGACGCTCCAGCTCGGCGAGCCGCTGATGACAGGCAAGCTGCTGCGCCTCCAGGTTGCGCTGCTCCACCAGCAGGGGGGTCAGATCCTGATCCGGCGCAGCCCCCGGCTCCTTGAGCTCGGCCAGCTCCAGCCCGAGGCGCGAGAGCTCCTGCTCCCGCAGGGCGATGAGCTGGGACAGATTCTGCTGCTCCAGCTGCAGCCGCTGACAGGCGGCCTGCTGCTGCTCCCGCCGTGCACGGGCCTCTTCCAGCCCCCGCTCCGCCGCGCTCACCTTCTCCTGGGCGAGCAGCAGCGCCTCGGCCAGCGCCTCCCCCTGCTCCTGCAGCTCGCTCAGGGCCGCCTCGTCCTGCTCGAGCCGGGTCCTGGCTACGTCCAGCCGCTCGGCCTCCTCTGCCTGTTCTTGCGCCAGCCGGGCCAGCTCTTCCCCCAATTGGCCCAGGCGCTGCAACCGCTCCTGGCGCTGTCCCTCGCGCAGGCTCCAGGCCTCGCGCAGCTGCTGCCACCGCTGCTCCTGCTCGCGCAGGGTACGTTGGGCCAGCTCAACGGCGCCGTGCAGCTGGGCCCGAGTCCCGTCGGCCTCGGCCAGTTGCTCATCGAGCCGGCGCAGCGCCTCCCGGCCCGCGGCCTGCTCGGTGTGCAACCGCTCACGCTCGCCGAGCAGCGCCAGGGTGCCGAGGGCCTTGCCCTCGCCGAGATCCGCCCAGTTCGGGCCAAACCAGTCGCCGGCGGGAGTGAGCAGCGACTCACCGGCAGAGAGGCGGTGCTGGCGGGCCAGCGCCTCCCCCCGGCTCCCCACCAGCCAGATGGCGTTGAGGAAGGCGGGGATGTGCGCCCCCCCGATCTGGGCCGCCAGGGTCCCCGGCACCGCGGGCCTGGACGGACCGATCCAGAGCGCATGCTGTTCTGGATGGCACTCATCCGCAGGCGTCGCGGTGAGCCAGCGGCCGAGTACCTTGTCCAGTCCCCGGGCCCACTCGGGGGGAACCTGCAGCCGATCCGCCAGGGTGGCGCCCGCCATCTGATCCCCCAAGATCTGATCCAGGGTGGCGAGGCGGGCCTCCAGCTCCCGCAGCAAGCCCTGCTGGTGACTCTGCTCTGCCTTGAGTGCTTCATGGCGGGCCACGCCGGCCTGCCAGGCCTCTTCGGATTCCTCATGGCGGGCGCGGGAGAGCGCGAGCGCCTCCGCCAGGGCGTCGAGCTCGGGTTGCAGGTTCTCCCCTTCCCCGCCGAGGGGGCCGGCCTGCTCATCCTCCAGCTTGAGACGGGCCAGCCGGGTCTTGGCCTGCAGCTCCTGCAGCCCGTTCACCTCGGCCCGGGTCTGGTTGAGCCGCCCCTGCAACTGGCCCAGCTGCTGCTGCCACTGCTGCTGGCGCTGACGCGCCTGCTCGAGCCCTTCGCCGGCCGCCGCACGCACGCCCTGCTGGTCGGCGAGCAACTGCTCACACTGCTCGAGGCGTGCCGACGCCACCTCAGCCTGGAGGGCGCCCTCGGCCTGCTGTTCCTGCTGGCTGGTCAGCTGGGCCTTGAGCCCGTCGATGCGCTCGCCGAGGGCCTGGCGCCTGGCCTGCCAGTCGCGGCCCAGCTCGGTCTGGTGAAGCTGTTGCTGCTCGAGGCGGGCGATGGCCTGGCCGCCGAGGAAGATCTGCTGCTGGCGGCTCGCCTGCTCGGCCTGGGCCTCCTGGCGGGCCACCGACAGCGTGACGTGGCGGCCCTCGTCTGCGGTGCGCTTCGCATCGAGGGCCGCCAGCGCCTGCTCGGCCTGGGCCAGATCGCTCTTGGCCTCGCCGAGGCGCGTCTCCAGCGCCCATAGCTCGGAGCCGATCAGCTCGGCCTTGGCGGCGCGGGTGCGGCTCTTGAGCTGCTTGTAACGCTCGGCGGTCTCGGCCTGGGCCTTGAGGTGTTCGAGGCGCGACCCCAGCTCGGTGCGGATGTCGCCGAGGCGCTCCAGATTCTCCTGGGTGTGGCGGATGCGCTGCTCTGTCTCGCGGCGCCGCTCCTTGTAACGGGAGACCCCGGCGGCCTCCTCCATGAACAGCTTGAGATCGGCAGGGCGGGACTCCACCAGCCGGCTGACGGTGCCCTGCTCTATGATGGCGTAGCTGCGCGGCCCGAGGCCGGTGCCGAGGAAGAGGTCGGTGACGTCCTTGCGGCGGCACTTCTGGCCGTTGATCAGATAGTGGTTGGAGCCGTCGCGCAGCACCTCGCGGCGCACCGAGATCTCGGTGAAGCGGCCGAACTCGCCGGGCACCCGGTTGTGGGGGTTGTCGAACACCAGCTCCACCGAGGCGCGACCGTGGGCGCTGCGGTTGACGGAGCCGTTGAAGATGACGTCCGTCATGTTCTCGCCACGCAGGTGGCGGGCGGAGCTCTCCCCCAGCACCCAGCGCACGGCGTCGATGACGTTGGACTTGCCGCAACCGTTGGGTCCCACCACGGCGGTCATGTCGGCGTTGAGCTCGATGCGGGTCGGCTCGACAAACGACTTGAAACCGGCGAGTTTGATCAATTTCAGACGCATGGCGGCCTATGTCGGTAGCGAAAATTAAGGAGGAGGCGGGCAAAGAGCCAAGCCCGGCTTTGCTTGTCAGATGCAGGCAGCATCCCAAGGCCCGGCGGCCAGTCGCAACGGGCAAGAGACAAGGAATAGTCGGCGACTTTACCAAATCAAGGGCTTGTTTGTAATATGCTGGCACTTTCCCCATTCACTGATGGAGCTCACATGAGCCAATCACCCCACATGGTCAAAGATTCGGTCAGCGGCGCAGACTACTTCCTGCGCGGCTTCTCCCTCCTGCGCCAGCCCGGCATCCGCACCTTCGTGATGATCCCCCTGCTGGTCAACTTCGTGCTGTTTGCCGGGGCCTTCTACGCCCTGCTGCTGCAGCTGGACGGCCTGTTCGCCTGGCTGCACCAGCAGATCCCGAGCTGGCTCTCCTGGCTCGACTACCTGCTCTGGCCCATCGCCCTGATCACCATACTGGTGGTCTTCTCCTTCATCTTCAGCTCGGTGGCCAACTGGATAGCCGCCCCCTTCAACGGCCTGCTGGCGGAGAAGGTGGAACAGGTCCTCACCGGCGAGACCATGAACGACACCGGCATGCTGGACGTGGTCAAGGATGTACCGCGCACCTTCGGCCGCGAATGGACCAAGCTGAAATACTACCTGCCCAAGGCCATCGGCTGCCTGATCCTCTTCCTCATCCCCGTGGTGGGACAGACCTTGGCCCCCGTGCTCTGGTTCCTCCTCAGCGCCTGGATGATGGCGATCCAGTACGTCGACTATCCGTTCGACAACCACAAGATCGACTTCATCACCATGCGCGACGCCCTCAAGCAGCGCCGCGGAAAGTGCCTGAGCTTCGGCGCCCTGGTCACCCTCTTCTCCGCCATCCCGGTGGTGAACCTGTTCGTGATGCCAGTCGCCATCTGCGGCGCCACCGCCATGTGGGTGGATCAGTACAGATCCGAGCAGCTGCGCCGCTGAGCCGGAAAGCCATGATCAAAACTGGGGGCGAAAGCCCCCTTTTCATTACTTAATCTAATGCACTGGCAAGAGTGCTTGTCGCACCAGCGCTGGATTGTTAGGATGCGGGCCTTTCTCGCACCCTGGGATATCTCATGTTACATGCACTCTTCTTGCTGGGCCTGGTGGCCGAAGGAATGACGGGCGCGCTGGCGGCGGGCCGGCGGCGGATGGATCTGTTTGGCGTGGTGATCATCGCCTCGGCGACGGCCATCGGGGGTGGCACCATCCGGGACGTGTTGCTGGGGCACTACCCCCTGCTCTGGGTGGAGCACCCCGAATACGTGCTGCTGGTGGCGGGCGCCGCCATGGCGGGGGTCATCTCGGCCCCCCTGATGCGCTACCTCGGCAAGTTGTTCCTGGCCCTCGATGCCCTGGGGCTGGTGGTCTTCTCCATCTTCGGGGCCGCCCGGGCACTGGAGATGGGGCACGGGGCCAGCATCGCCTGCATCATGGCCGTGGTGACCGGCGTCTTCGGCGGCGTGCTGCGGGATCTCTTGTGCCAGCGCATCCCCCTGGTGTTCAAGCGCGAGCTCTATGCCGCCGTCTCCCTGGTGACGGCCGCCCTCTACTGCCTCGCCCTGGATCAGGGACTGCCCAACGACTGGGCCGCCTTCGGCGCCATCGGCATCGGTTTCGTGCTGCGGCTGCTGGCGGTGCGCTTCAAGTGGGGGCTGCCCACCTTCAACTACCAGTACGCGACCCACTGAGTGCGCCAGCTTCTGGCCGCCCTGGGCGGATCGCGAACAACAAAAAAGCGCCGGACGGCGCTTTTTTGCTGGCAATGAACCGATGAATCTGACTCAGTTGATCCCTTCAGAGCTGAAGAAGGTCGCCTTGTCGGCGATGAAACGGATCTTGATGTTCTTGCCCTCTCCTCCCCAGACGCAGCTGGTGGTGCCGAGGGCATCGTCGCAACGCTCGGCCTTGCCGAGGATGGCGCTCGCCTCGGCATAGCTGATCCCCACTTTCAGCTTGTCGTAGTTCTCCCGGTTGAGCTTGCTGCAACCGGTCAGCAGCAGGGCGATCATTCCCCCGATCAAAATCTGCTTCATCTTTCTCTCCTCTGGCTGGAGTCCAGAGCCTAGCAGCCGCCCCCCACTCATTGCCAGCGTTCATCGGCGACATACGACACCACTGCGCACCTGTCACCAGCTGCGAACGGGCCCGGTATCCAGGTGCACGAAGTTGTCGGACGGGTAATACCCCACCCCGCCGACGCTGAGATCCAGGGCGGCCCTGCGCAAATGGGCCAGCTGCACGCCTGGCAGGCGCACGTCCACCGCCTGGCCCAGGGTGTGGTAGCTTTGCTTGGCGACGCCGCGGCTCTTGCGCCGCTTCTGCCGGTTGGTGGCCGGGGAGCGGTAGCCCGAGATGAGCTGGATCTCCCCCTTGCGGCCCAGCTTGTGCTGCAGCAGGAACAGCTGATCGAACAGCCTCCTGTCGATATTGAACACTTCGTTGCGGCGGTAGTCGCGGAAGATATGGTTGAGCTCCGCCAGACCGTCGCTCAGGTAGTGGCCATCTTCCCAGTAGCTGGCACGCACCCGCTCGCCGGTGTTGAGGTTGAAGAAGCTGAGCTCACGCCCCGAGGTGCTGCGGCTCGCCACCGCCGGAAACGACAGCAGGCTGGTGCCCATCAGGCAACCGGCTCCCAGCAGCAGACGGCGTCGGCTTATCCCTTGTTCCAGCATCCGTTGTCCGTCCATCTCATGGTGAATGAATGTCATACAGAGGCCGAAACTACCTGCCGGGAAAAGCGCTGTCAAACCGCAAACGCCCATGAAAAAGCCCGGCACAGGCCGGGCTCTTCACTCTGTGGCGAGGATCACAACAAGCGGCTTTGATAGCTGACCCTGTCGAATCCGTAGATGTCGTTGCGCAGTTGCTGGCGTCCCTCCTCGTCGATCCAGCTGCTCCAGTAGACGGTGAACACCGGTATCGGGGTGCTGAGCGGCAGCCACTTGGTCTGGGTCTCTTTCAGGATGCTGGCCACCTTGTCCGGCTGATAGCGGGAGTCCGCCAGCAGCAGCTCCGCCAGATCGTCGGCGTGTTCAACCCGGATGCAGCCCGAGCTGAAGGCGCGGGCCCCCTGCTCGAACAGCGACTTGCGCGGCGTCGAGTGCAGGTAGATGGCGTCGTTGTTCGGCAGGTAGAACTTGTAGCGGCCCAGGGCATTGTGGTCCCCCGGCTTTTGCCGCAGCCGGTAGGGGAAACCGGATGCCAGCGCGTGGTGCCAGCCGTCTTCGCTGAACTGCACCGGATTGCCCTCGCCGTCGATCACCTCGAACTGCTCGCGATCCAGGTAGGCGGGATCGCGCCCGAGTTTCGGCAGAATGTCCTTGCTCAGGATGGAGCGCGGCACATGCCAGGCAGGGTTGAGCACGATGGAGCGGATTTCGCTCGCGAGTATGGGGGTGGCCCGCTGCTCCTTGCCGACGATGACCCGGCTGGTGAAGACCTCGCTGCCGGACTCCACCACGCTCAGGCGGTAATCCGGGATGTTGACCAGCACGTAGCGACCGGCGAGGTGATCCACCAGATCCCGGCGCCACAGGTTGCGAACCAGCAGGCTGGCGCGCACCTCGGGCCCGGTATTGAGCCAGGAGCGGGTCTGGCGGCCTATGATGCCGTCGGCGGTCAGGCCGTGGCGACGCTGGAACTGCTTGATGGCCTGCTCGGTCTCGGGATCATAGGTGCTGTCCTGGTGGTTGGGGGCGCCATCCCCCAGCTCGTTCAGGATGGAGCGGATCTGGCCGAGCTCGGCCGAACTCTCGCCGGCCCTCAGGGTCGGCATCTCCAGATTGGGCCAGCGCTTGGCCATGGGCATGGCCAGCAACTTGCGCACTTCCTCGCGCACGGCGTCGTATTCCGCCACCTGGGGCCTGAGCTGCCTGACCCGATCCAGCAGGTTGTCACCGACCGGCTCATGGGCCAGGGGCTGGTTCAGATCGAGCTTCTGGGTCTGCATCTGTTCACGAGCGACCAGATCCATGGCCCGCCAGGCCTGCTGGAAGCGGGCCAGCTTGGCGAAGGCTTCGTCATAGAGTGCGCCGCGCCGATCGGCCGGAGTTTTCTGCAGCCGTTGCCAGAGCAGGTAGAAGTCCGGGTGCAACTGGGCCAGCACCGCCTCCTGCAGTTGCTGCTCCAGCTCCTGGCGCGCCAGCTCTGCGGTGCTGTTCTGATACCAGTCATGCTGGATGCTGGGACTGGCCACCACAGCTTGCTCAGTGTTGGCATGGACCATGCCAGCCGGCCAGCAGCCGAGCCAGATCAGATTCGCCAACGCCAACCAATACTTCTTACCCATGCTTCTTACCACGCTTGCCTCAAATCGGTTCACTTCGGCCTGTCAGGCGCAACGGTCAGGTGCCCATGATGCGGGAATGGCGGCGACTTTGCTAGCGGGCGGAGGTGTAGCGTCGCCAGATGAGTGCATGCTCCCCGCTCTTGCCGACGGCCAGGATCGCCTGATTGAATCGCTGCACGAATTCGCTCGATACCGTCTTCTTGCTCAACATGAAAGAGGTCGGCGTCTCGTAGATCCCCATCACATGAGGGACCACCTCCTCCGACAGCCCCTCTTTCTTCAGACCCCAGGGCGTGGCCAAACTATCCCCGAGAAAACCGTCTATCCGGCCCAGCACCAGCTTGCGGTAATTCTGCACATCGTTGACCGCACTCACCTGATCAGGGTAGCGGCGCAGCAGCTCGGTGATCTCGGCGCCATAGTAGTAGTCCCGGGTGACCCCCAGTCGGTGCCCCCGGGCCAGCCAGCTCTCCAGATCTGCTTCATCGCCGGTGCCGGCCTTGCGCACCCAGAGCGCCGTCCTGCCGGGATTGTAGGGGATGGAGAACCAGGCATAACGCGCCCTGTCCTCGGAGAAGTAGGCCTCCATGGCGATGTCCTGCCGCCCCAGCTCCAGATCGTGCAGCCCCCGTTTCCAGGGTCGCTCCAGATAGACGAGGCGGCATCCCAGCCGGGCCGAGATGGCGTTGAGATAGTCGATCGCAAAGCCGCGCAGCCGTCGTTTGTCGCCATCCTGCTGGTAATAGTGATAGGGGGGCCAGTCGTCGAAACCGACGCGCAGCGGGGAAGGACAGAGGGATTGCGCCCACAGGGGTTGCAGGGGCAGGCAGCAGAGCACGCACAGAGATAGCAGTCGCATGAGTCATCCTTGACGGCGGGACAAGCCATCTTAATGGTGCTTGGGCGAAATGGCGACAGATCCTGCCACAAGGATGATAAATATCAGCCGTTTGCCTGAGAGGAGCACGGCCAGGGCAGCCAGGCGGCGGTGCAAAGGCCCCCCGGAAAACAGCGGTGACGAACGAGCCCAAAACCGCTTGGAGAGCAGGGAAATCAAGGGTTAATATGTGAGCAAATATATTTTTGTGATCCACTATGCTTTTTTTGCAATTGGATTAGCATATGCGCGAAATCTGCCTACCAATCTGTCGGGCGTCGAGTGAGTGATATGACCTACAAAAAGTTCGGTTTTCTGGCTGCCATCCTGGCACTGAGCGGTTTTTACCTGTACACCCTCTACCTGGCCGCTCACCCCAACGTGAGCCTGGCTTACAAGCTCTATTACCTGGAAGGCAAGACCCGCTTCTGGGAGCACAACTCCAGCATGACCTACCAGCCGGGCAACGAACTCAACCTGACCAAGCCGAGCCGCTTCCTCTCCAGCGAAGGCTGGGCCAAGAAGCCGAGCGAGCAAGGCACCGAGCTGAGCGGTCAGGGCGGGCTCTATTTCGTGCTGCCCAAGCAGCAGGCCCAACCGGAGCAGCTCACCATCCAGGCCAGGATCAACAGCCCCGAAGCCGGCGCCCTGCTCAAGGTGGCCCTGGGTCATGACTTCACCACCACGGTCAAGCTGGCCAAGGCGGGCATCAACGAGATCCGCCTCAGCCTGCCGGGAGACTCCCTGACCGCCGATCCCAAGCACCCCAACTTCCTGGCGCTCTCCGCCCCGACACCGCTCAACGTCCAGTCGGTGCGCCTGACCGTCGCTCAGTGAAGCTGAAGACTCAACAAGCTGTTTTATAAAATAATTCTTTCAATAAGGAAGTTCACATGTCGCATGCCGATTTTCGACTCTCTCTGGTCGTGCCCGTTTACAACGAGGAAGAGAGCATAGACGCCTTCATCAGCGCGATAGACAACGAACTGGCCCCCCTCAAAGACCGGCTTGAGATCGTGTTCGTCAACGACGGCAGCCGTGACCGCACCCGCGAAGTGGTCGAGCAGGCCATCGCCCGCGATCCCCGCGTCACCCTGGTCAACCTGGCCCGCAACTTCGGCAAGGAGGCGGCCATGACCGCCGGCCTGCACCAGGCCAAGGGCGACGCCATCGTCCCCATGGACGTGGATCTGCAGGATCCCCCGGCCCTCATCCTGGAGTTCGTCAAGCTGTGGCAGACCGGTGACTATGACACCGTCTACGGCATCCGGGTGGATCGCAGCGCCGACACCCCCATGAAGCGCCTGACCGCCGGCGGCTTCTACCGCTTCTTCAACGCGCTCTCCACCAGCACCAAGCTGCCGGAGAACGCCGGCGACTTCCGCCTCATCGATCGCAAGGTGGTCGAGGCCCTCAAGCTGCTGCCCGAGCGCAACCGCTTCATGAAGGGGCTGTTTGCCTGGGCCGGTTTCCGCGCCGTCGGCGTCCCTTACGAGCGCCCCGCCCGCCACGCCGGCGAGACCAAGTTCAACTACTGGAAGCTGTGGAACTTCGCCCTCGACGGCCTGATGAGCTTCTCCAGCTGGCCGCTGCGGGTGTGGAGCTACGTGGGGGTCGGCGTCTCCCTGATCGCCTTCCTCTACATCCTCAAGATCATCACCCAGGTGCTGTTCTTCGGCATCGACGTGCCGGGCTACGCCTCCCTGATGTCGGTGATGCTGTTCCTCGGCGGCATCCAGCTGCTGTCGCTCGGCATCATCGGCGAATACATAGGCCGCATGTTCGTGGAAGTGAAGCAGCGCCCCGTCTACCTCATCGAGGGAGTCTACGGCCAGTATGCCCGGCCCGAGGCGGACAAACCGCAGGCTGCCGACGGCAAGCAGAATGACCAGGAGCCGACGCCCCAATGATCTCCCGCGAGGAATTCTGGCGGCTGGTGCGCTTCGGTTTCGTCGGCGGGGGGGCCACCCTCGTCGATCTGGGCACCTCAGTCGCCCTGTTCCATACCTGGCCCGCCATCTCCGAGCACCTGGTCACGACCCTGGCCTTTGCCATCGCGTTCTGGTTCTCGTTTTTCGGCCACCGCTACATCACCTTCCAGAAACAGGGTGCCGCCAGCAAGTTCCTGCTGGTGGCCCTCTTCTCCCTGGCGGTGCGTAACCTCATCCTGAGCGGTCTGCTGTTTGCCGGTCTCTCCGGCCTGTTGCCGGTGGTGATCGCCACCCTGACCGTCACCGTGCTCACCTACGTTCTCTCCCGTATCTGGGTTTTTGCCTGATGAATGATATGACCAATACTGCCTCGTCAACCGGGGCTGCACTCCCCTATCGCCCGTCACTGCGCATCAGCAGCCGCGACTGGCTGATGATCGTCGCCGCCTTCGTGCTGAGCCGGGTGGCGCTGTACGGCATGGGCTATTTCGGCGTCCAGCTCTATGGCACCGCCGACATAGGGCCGCTGCAGGCCTACTGTCAGTTCGACTGCGTCTGGTTCCAGCGCATCATAGAGAATGGCTACGACCTCTATCCGCGCTGGCTCAGCAAGGGCAATGCGGCGAACTGGGCCTTCATGCCGCTCTATCCCATGCTCGCCGGCGGGCTCTCCAGCCTGCTCAACATCGAGAGCCTCATCGGCCTGATGCTGGTGGCCAACGTCGCCTTCTTCATCAGCCTGCCCCTGATGCTGCTGGTGTTGCGCCAGCTCAAGCTGGGGGATGAGACCGCCCGCTTCGGGGTCTGGCTGCTGGCCTTCTCCCCCTTCTCCGCCTACTTCGTCTCCGGCTACACCGAGCCCATGTTCATGGCGCTGATGCTGGGGATGTTCCTGTTCGCCTATCGCGAGCAGTGGCTGATGGTCGCCTTCCTCGGCATCTTCATCTCGGCGACCCGCAATCTGGGGGTCATGATGGTGTTCCCCGTGCTGATCCTGGCCCTGCAGGCCTACGGCTGGCGCGAGTTCTTCCGCTTCACCGAGCGGGCCTTCAAGGTGGTATTCACCCTCTGGCTCATCCCCCTCGGCCTCTTCTCCTACATGGTCTACCTCTACCACCTGACCGGGGATGCGCTCGCCTTCAAGCACATCCAGGTCGCCTGGGGCCGCTACATGGACAGCCCGCTGGACTGGTGGCTGAGCGGCTTCGAGCTGGGCGGTCGCAAGGCCTACCTCTCCATCATGGTGATCTTCGGCTGGTGTCTGAACGGCTACCTGTTCAGCCAGAAACGCTGGGCCGAGGCGACCCTGATGTTCATCTGTACCACCATACCGCTGATGACAGGCCTCAACGCCATGCCGCGCTACATGTTCGGCCTCTACCCGACCCTACTGGCCATCATCTTGCTGGCCCATCGCTGGCCCGCCATCCGTCCGGCGGTGCTCTGCATCAGCGGCATGGTCGCCTCCTTCATCGCGGTGGCCTTCGTCAACTTCAAGTTCTTCACCGTGTGACGAGCCCCGAGCACCAACGAGCCGGTCAACTGACCGGCTTTTTTCATGGGCGCGACACCCGCTTCACACTTTTCCATTCTTGAAAACGTAACCATTTGAACTGACGTCACAAATCGGCATTTTGCCGGTCCAAGCCCGGCATCATGACCCCTAGAATGAGTGCCTCAACGGACCCCACTCAGCTCAAGGAATGGCCTATGCGCTCCTCGTCTCGTCTCGATCTCCGTCCATCAGCCCTGTGGCTCGCCGTACTGGCCACGCCACTGTTCGCCGGCCAGGCGCTGGCCGCCCCCGAGGTCTATCTCCATGTGGATGGCAAACCGGTGGCCGAGGCGCTGGCGCTGGACAAGGGCACCGTCACCCTGACCCACAGGCTGGACAAGGGCAGCCACCAGATCCGCATCAGCGATACCGGCAACAGCTGTGGCACCAGCTTCGGGCCGACCGAGGCCAAGCCGCTCCCCTTCGGCACCGCTCAGCCCATGGACAAGTGCAGCAAGGGGGCGAGCTTCAATCTGAGGGTGATGCTGGCGGGGGACTACGAGTTCACCTTCAACCCGGATACCCCCAGCCTCAAGGTGCTTCGGGCGACCAAAAAGAGCGAGTTCAAACGCCAGCCCCCGACAGAGCCCTGCATCAGCTGGGATGGCGGCCCGGTGACGACCTCACTCAAGGGGGTCTGGCCAGACGGCACCCGGCTGCGGGACGCCTACTCCGGCCAGGAAGGGGTGGTCAAGGGGGGCAAGCTCACCCTTACGCCGAGCAAGGAGAGCGGCGGCCTGCTGCTGCTAGAGCCGGTCAAGGCCGCCAAGACCGAGCCCTTCAGTTGGGATCAGGCGAGCGTCTATTTCCTCCTGACCGACCGCTTCCACAACGGCGATCCGAGCAACGATCACAGCTTCGGCCGCCAGAAGGATGGCCAGGACGAAGTCGCCACCTGGCATGGCGGCGACTTCAAGGGGCTGACCGAGAAGCTCGACTACATCAAGCAGCTCGGCATCAACGCCATCTGGATCACCCCCATGGTGGAGCAGGTACACGGTTTCATCGGCGGTGGCGAGCAGGGCAACTTCCCCTTCTATGCCTACCACGGCTACTGGGCGCTGGACTTCACCAGGATTGACCCCAACTACGGCGACGAGGAGAGCCTGAAGACCCTGGTGGACGAGGCCCACAAGCGCGGCATGCGGATCATCCTGGACGTGGTGATGAACCACGCGGGCTACGCCACCCTGGCGGATCTGCAGGATCTGGGGCTCACCGATCTCACCCAGAACACCGGCAAGCTGCCGACCCGCTGGAACGAATGGCGCCCGAGCGGCGGCCTCAACTGGCATGGCTACAACCAGTTTATCGACTACCAGTCCAGCGAGTGGCGCAAGTGGTGGGGGCCCGACTGGGTGCGGGCCGGTCTGCCCGGCTATCCCCAGCCCGGCACCGACGACGTCACCGGCTCGGTGGCCGGGCTGCCGGACTTCCTGACCGAATCCACCAAACCGGTGGGCCTGCCGCCGCTGCTGGCCGCGAAAAAAGACACCAGGGCCAAGGCCCTGCCCGACGCCACCGTGAGCGACTATCTCATCGCCTGGCACACCGACTGGGTGCGTCGCTTTGGCATCGACGGCTTCCGGGCCGACACCGTCAAGCACCTGGAGCCCGCCGTCTGGGCCAAGCTCAAGGAGGCGGGGACGACGGCGCTCAAGGAGTGGAAGGCTGCCAACCCGACCAAGAAGCTCGACGACCTCCCCTTCTACATGGTGGGCGAGGTGTGGGATCACGGGGTCGCCAAGGATTTCTGGTACCAGAATGGCTTCGATTCCCTGATCAACTTCGACTATCAGCGGGAGTTCGCCCTGCCCCAGGCCCAGTGCATGGCGGGGGCCGAACCCACCTATGCCGGCTACGCCAGCCGCATCAACCAGGATCCCGAGTTCAACGTGCTGAGCTACATCAGCTCCCACGACACCAAGCTCTTCTTCGGCGACTACCAGGACGTGGCGCTGCAGCGCCGGGTCGCGAGCAGCTTCATGATGCTGCCGGGTGGCATCCAGATCTACTACGGGGACGAGTCGGGACGCGGGCTCGCCAAGGATGGCGGCGTGTTCGATCAGAGCGTGCGCTCGGACATGAACTGGCAGGAGCTGGGGAGCGGCGAGAAGGCCGAGCTGGTCAAACACTGGCAACGGCTAGGCCAGTTCCGCGCCGCCCATCCGGCCATTGCGGCGGGCAGCCACAAGAAGCTGTCCGATGCCCCCTACGGCTTCGTGCGGGAGAAGGGGGAAGACAAGGTGGTGGTGGTCTTCGCCGGCCGACAGCAATAACGGCAGATCAAGCGAACAGAGGGGAGCCGATGGCTCCCCTCTGTCGTCTTGCCACTCAGAGTCAATCGGGTTGGCGGGCCGCCACCGGCCACTGCAGGCGCGCCCTGAGCAGGGTCTGCTGCCACAGGGGCCAGGCCAGCAGGGCCTGCTGATAGGCGCCGGCCTGACCGGGCAGCAGGATGCCGTAGCTCGCCAGCCGATAGGCCATCACCGCATAGAAGGCGTCCAGAATGCCCGCCTCGTCGAAGTAGAAGGGCCCCCGCGCCTGGGACCAGAGGGTCTGCAGCCGCGCCAGCTCCCCCAGGGTCTCCACCGGTGGCTCGCTCTGGGTCGGCGCGCCGAGGAAGAAGGGCAGCAGGGTGCGGATCTGGCGAAAACCGGCGTGCAGCTCGGCACACAGGCTGCGCGCCAACGCCCGCTCGGCCCGATCCGCCGGATAGAGGTGGCGCCCCGGGCACAGCTCGTGCAGGTACTCGGCGATGGCCAGGGAGTCGTGGATGCGCAGCGTCCCGTCATCCAGCCAGGGCACCAGGCCGGCCGGTGCCACCCGCTTGAGTCGCTGCAGCGACCTGGCATCCTCCAGATCGAACACCTGCTCCTGCCACTCCAGCCCGCTCATGGCGAGCACCAGCGTCGCCCTCATTGCCCAGGTGGAACCTGTGCCTACCGTCAATACCAGGGATCCCATCGATTGCCTCCTGCGTGGGTTGTTCACGACCATCCCATCTGCCCCAACGGCACGACATCCGACGGTCGCCTCACATTTGCGCACCCGCGGGTTTGACCCTCTTGGGGAGCGGTGCTAGTTTGATTTTTCAAAACAATCAGTTAGCAACAATGTGAGCAATGGACAGCCAATTTACCATCGTCATCGCAGATGACCACCCCCTGTTTCGGGGCGCCCTCTATCAAGCGGTGCACATGGCCATCGACGACGCCAGGCTGCTGGAAGCGGATTCCATCGACAGCCTGACCCACCTGCTCGCCGAGCACCCCGAAGTCGACCTGCTGCTGCTGGACCTCAAGATGCCCGGGGCCAATGGCTTCGAAGGGCTCGCCTATCTGCGCGGCCACCATCCGGATCTGCCCATCGTCGTGGTCTCGGCGTCGGAGGATGCCGCCATCATCCAGCAGGTGCTGCGGCTCGGGGCCCTGGGCTTCATTCCCAAGTCCGCCCCCATGAAGGAGCTGGTCAGCGCCCTCAATACGGTGATCGGGGGGGACAACTGGGTGCCGGAAGGGGTTTCCCTCCATCCCGAGCCCGTCGACGGCCCGGATTTCGCCAGCAAGCTGGCCAGCCTCACTCCCCAGCAGTACAAGGTGCTGATCATGCTGCGGGACGGCAGCCTCAACAAGCAGATCGCCTGGGAGCTCAACGTCTCCGAGGCCACCATCAAGGCCCATATCACCGCCATCTTCCGCAAACTCGGCGTCAAGAATCGCACCCAGGCGGTGATCGCCCTGCAGCAGATGGATATCAAGGACAGTTGAGCCCCTGCCACCATCAGGGCCCATATCACTCCACCTTCCGCAAACTTGGCGTCAAGAACCGCACCCAGGCGGTGAGCGCCCTGCAGCAGATGGATATCAAGGACAACTGAGCCTGCTTCCCGGCAGGCCCAAATAACAGCCATCTTCCGTGAGCCAGGCGCCAAAAACCGCACCCTGGCCCCCTCAGTGCGGCCTTTGTTCCTCGACAATTAGCACGGTCGTACTTTATGCTGGCCGCGGCCATCAGAGGAGACCAGGATGAGCAAGGGACGCCAGACCCGCGACACGATTTTGCAGACCGCCTTCGAGCAGGCGAGCCGGCAGGGGCTGGAGAGCCTCACCATAGGCTCGCTCGCCACGACCTGCGAGATGTCCAAGAGCGGTCTGTTCGCCCACTTCCAGTCCCGCGACAACCTGCAGATCGCCGTGCTCACCTACTCCGCCGAGGTGTTCCGGGAGCGGGTGATCCAGCCGGTGCGCCAGCAGCAGCACCAGACCCAGCAGGAGAAGCTGATCGCCCTGCTGCAGGCCTGGCTGGCCTGGAACCAGAGCTTCGCCGGCCGCTGCATGTTCCTCGATGCCTGGACCTCGGCCCAGGAGGGAGAGGTGCAGCAAGCGGCACGCCGGCTGGTGCGCTTCTGGCTCGACTACCTGGCCCGCCAGGTGGTGCAGGGACAGGCCAGGGGGGAGTGGCGCAGCGATCTCGATCCCTGGCGCGCCGTCTATCGGCTCTACGGCCTCTACCTCGGGGATCAGGTGTTCCACGCCCTGGCGCTCTGCGAGGATCCGGCCCGCCACTTCTGGCCGGAGGTGACCGCCCTGCTGGCCAGTTGGCGCTGAGCCGATCGGCCCTTCTTTTTAAAAACCGACAAAAAAGCACGACCGTTCGAACACAAAAACCACAGGACCATCATGAGCAGCAAGATCTACTTCAATACCCGCCGCTTCAGCCCGAGCAAGTTGCTGCTGGGCCTCGGCACCCGGTTGCATCACGCGCTGGCCCCCGCTCACGCAAAACGCACCGCCAGCAAACTGCTGCTCACCCCGCAGCGGCTCACCCGGGAGGTCGCCACGCCAGCCGGCCTGGTGCAGCAGGCCATGCACACCGGCGAAGGCACTCTGATGAGCTACCGGCTCGGCCAGGGGCCGGTCTGGTTGTTGATGCACGGCTGGTCCGGCAGCGCCAGCCAGTTCTACCCGCTGATGAGCCACATCGCCGCCCAGGGCTTCACGGCCATTGCCTACGATCACCCGGCGCACGGCCACAGCGCCGGCCATACCGGCCACCTGCCCCGTTTCGTGCGCGCCTTCGACGAACTGGTGGAGAAGATGACGGCCGAGTACGGCCCGTTGCAGGGCGTCATCGCCCACAGCATGGGGGGCGCCGTCACCCTCAGCAGCCGTCACCCGGCCATGGATGCGCTGCCGCTGCTGCTCATCTCCCCCGTGCTCGACTACGTGCCCCAGCTCTACGGCATGGTGGCGCGCTCCGGCTACTCCATCCGGCTGTTCGATGCTGTGGTCAAGGAGATTGAACACGAATACCAGCACCCTCTCAGCACGGTCGACCCGCTGGGCCGGCTCGCCAGCCGGACGGGCGAGGCCATCATAGTGCACGACGAAGAGGACAGATTTGCTCCCCATGGCGACTCCCTGCGCGCGACCCAGGATGGCCGCACCCGGCTGATGAGCACCCGGGGTCTCGGCCATGGCCGCATCCTGGCGAGCCCCCCCGTGTTCGCCGCCTTCGACCAACTGAGCCAGACGCCCCCTCGGGCCTGAGCCCGGAAAACGGGTCGCAAAAAATGCGTTCGCGGCCCGTTTTTATCCGCGATACAACGTCTTATAGTTAAATTGCGCGGTGGCAACCCGCCCTGGCGATCACCATAAGGCGTCCCCTATGACCGACCTTCTTTTATCAGCCGTGACGCCATCACAACAAGGGACAGCAGCATGGCCAGACCCAATACAGCGCTTCTGTTGACCGGTGGCGGTGCCCGCGCCGCCTATCAAGTCGGCGTCCTCAAGGCGGTGGCCGAGCTCTACCCCCGCAACATCGGCATCCCCTTCCCCATTTTGTGCGGCACCTCGGCGGGGGCCCTCAACATCACGGCGCTGGCCTGCTACGCCTCCTGCTTCCACCTGGGGGTGCGCAAGCTGGAGTGGGTCTGGCGACGCTTCGAGACCCACCACATCTTCGACTTTCATCCCTGCCAGCTGCTGTGGCGCACCCTCTATCAGGGGTCGGCCGGTCTCATCACGCCCCAAAGCAACCACGCCTTCCACCTGTTCGACAACGCCCCCCTGCGCCGCCTGCTGGATCAGCTCATCGACTATCACCGCATCGACGACAACATCCTCTACGGCAGCCTGGAGGCCATCGCCATCACAGCCTCCGACTACGACGACGGCCTCTCCACCACCTTCTTCCAGGGACGGGCCGAGCATCAGCCCTGGGAGCGGGCCAGGCGGCGCGGCCTGCGCACCCTGCTCACCTCGGATCACCTGCTGGCCTCGTCGGCGCTGCCCTTCGTCTTTCCCGCCACCCCCATAGGCGATCGCTTCTACGGGGACGGCTCCATCCACCAGCTGAGCCCGCTCAGCCCCGCCATCCACCTGGGGGCGGAGCGGATCCTGCTGGTCACCCTGGACTCCCCCCACCAGGGGAGCGCGGCCCCCCGCCAACGCCATCTGACCAGCTCCAACATCGCGAGCCACCTGCTCAACACCGTCTTCTCCGACACCCTGAACTCGGATCTGGAGCGGCTCGGGCGCATCAACCAGACCCTGTCGCTCATCCCGGCGCGGGAGCGCAGCCGTCTGAAGCTGCGCCAGGTGGAGACCTGCGTCATCCGGCCTAGCCAGGATCTCGACCTCATCGCCCTCGACTACCTGGCCAGACTGCCGACCCAGGTGCGCCGCCTGCTGCGGGTGCTCGGGGTGAACGGCGAGGAGAGCAGCAGCCTGGCCAGCTTCCTGATGTTTGATCCGGGTTACTGCCAGCGCCTGCTCAAGCTGGGGTATCAGGATGCGATGGCGCAGCGCCAGCGCATAGAGGCGTTTCTGGACTTGCCTGGCCGAAGGGAGGAGCGCCTTCGCGAGGAGGCCTGAGCCTAGCGCCCCTCCAGCAGGCGCTGCTCCGCCTGCTCCATGGCGACGGCGGTGCCGAAGAGCACCAGGGTATCTCCCGCCGCCAGCCGCAGCTCCGCCCTCGGCTCCAGGCTGCGCTCCCCGCGCTGTACCGCCTTGATGCGCACCTCTCCCAGGGCGAGCTCCCGCACCCTGTGCCCCACCGCCCAGGCCTGATCGTGCAGCAGAACGGGGTGCAGCCGCTCCAGCAGCTGGTCCGTCTCCAGGTTGCCGGCGCTCTGTCCCCCCCAGTAGAAGCCGTGCAGGAAGCGGTACTGGCTGCTGCGCTCGTGCTCCATGCGCCGGATCACCCGGCCGATGGGAACGTCGCAGTTGAGCAGCAGGTGGGAGACCAGCATCAGGGCTCCCTCCTGGGACTCGGGGATCACCTCGAAGGCGCCGGCCTGCTTGTAGTGCTCGAGGAAGCTGTCGTCCCGGGTGCGCACCAGCACCTTGAGCTCCCCCGCCAGCTCCCGGATCAGCGTCAGCATGGCGTCGACCCGCTTGATGTCGTCGAAGGTGATGATCACCAGCCTGGCCCGCAGCAGGCCGGCGGCCAGCAGGATGTCGCGGCGGCTGGCATCGCCGAACGCCACCTGCTCCCCCGCCAGCTTGGCCTCGCTCACCCGCTCGGGGTCGAGATCCAGAGCCAGAAAGGGGATCTCCTCAAGCTTGAGAAAGCGGGCGCAGGTCTGCCCGGCGCGGCCGAATCCGGCGATGATGACGTGCTGATGCTTGCCGAGGCCCGACTGGGCGACCTCGGCGCGGGAGAGCAGGGCGCTGTCGGTGAGGGAGCGGGCCAGCCCCAGGGCCCGCAACACCAGCCAGGGGGTGAAGGCGATGGAGATGACGCCGATGCCGATGAGCAGGGAGACCAGCCGGTGGTCGAGCAGGCCGTGGTGACTCGCCAGCGCCAGCAGCACGAAGCCGAACTCCCCCACCTGGCTCAGCATGATGCCGGCCGCCATGGCGTCGCGCTTGCGCTCCCCCATCAGCCGGCCCGCCAGCAGCACCAGCAGCGACTTGCACAGGATGAGGCCGGCCACGCACAGCAGCACCTGCCACCAGGCGCTAGCCACTAGGGCCCAGTCCATGGTCATGCCGATGGTGATGAAGAAGAGCCCCATCAGCACGTCCCGAAACGGCTTGATGTCCACCTCCAGCTGGTGGCGGTAGTGGGACTCCCCCAGCATCATGCCCGCCAGGAAGGCACCGAGGGCCATGGAGAGCCCCATCCACTGGGTGAGGGAGGCCGCCAGCAGGGCCACCAGCAGGGTGCAGAGCACGAACAGCTCGTCGGATCGCGCCCGCGCCACCTCGTGAAACACCATGGGCAGCAGCCACTTGCCCACCGCCAGCAGCACCGACAGGGCGAACAGCCCCTTGAGGGAGGCCCAGGCGACCTCCGCCAGCAGGGCGCTGCCCTGCACCTCGGGTTGGGCCAGGATGGGGATCATCACCAGCAGGGGCACCACGGCGAGATCCTGGAACAAGAGCACGCTCACCCCGAGCTGGGCCCGCCGGGTATGCAGTTGCTTGAGCTCGCCGAGCTGCTTGATCACCACGGCGGTGGAGGAGAGCGCCAGGGTGCCCGACACCACCAGCGCCTGGGAGAGGCTCAGCCCCCACCACCAGGCGAGCCAGAAAAACAGCAAGGAGGTGAGCAGCACCTGCAGGCCGCCGACCCCCAGCACCAGCTTGCGCATGGCGAGCAGGCGCGGCAGCGAGAACTCGAGGCCGAGGGAGAACATCAGGAAGACGATGCCAAGCTCCCCTATGGTCTGCATCATGGCCTGCCCCGTGACGATGGCCATCCCGTGGGGGCCGAGCAGCATGCCGACGAACAGATAGGCGAGGATCACCGGCTGGCCGAGGCGGCGAAAAATGGCCACCAGCAGGACGGCGAACAGCAGCAGGATCAACACATCGGCGTACACGCACTCCTCCCCTTTTCTCTTCGTGAATTGCCCATCGGCAGGCCTGCCGACTCGCCGCTGCGGTGCCCTGCCAGGCCGGCCCGGGAAGGGGCTAGGCTCCCCTTTTTCCCTCCCGTTTCATCCCGTTAAGCCTAGCCAGCCCCTTTGTTTTTCATCGGACATATTTTGGGCACAAGGATTGCAAGAACCCACGCAATGAGTGGAGAGGTGTAAGGGCTGTAACGTGGAAAACACATCGTCATTGAACGGCTTCGGACATGGCATAGAGCAGTGGGTGCAGCAGATGGAGCGCCTTGCGCCCCTGAGCGGGCAGGACCGTTATCAGCAGCTGGAGCAGTTGCTGGGGCAGCGGGATCTTGACGCCCTGCTGGCAATCTTTGCCGAGCGGGTGGCAAAGATTGTCCGGATCCACGCCCTCCACTTCGACTGTGGCCAGCCCCACCCCCTCATCTCCCACCCGCCCCAGGCCAGGCAGGTGCTGCACGGTTATCGCTTCGAGCTGCGGGGCCAGCACGACCAGTTGCTCGGCCAGCTGCACTACGAGCTGGAGCAGCCCCTCGGCGACGGCCAGCGCCGGCTGCTGGAGCAGTACCATCAGCTGTTCAGCCTCCCCCTGCCCCTCTATCTGCGGCTGGATCGGCTGGAGCAGCAGGTGCGGCTCGACCACCTGACCGGGCTCGGCAATCGCGCCTACTTCGACGAGGCCATCGGCCGGGCGGTGGAGCAGCACAGCCGGGAGCCCCACGGCCTGGTGCTGGTGCTGCTGGATCTCGATCGCTTCAAGCAGGTCAACGACACCTGGGGTCACCCTGTGGGGGATCTGGTGCTGAGCCGCTTCGCCCAGCTGCTGCAGGGTTGCATTCGCGGCACGGATCAGGCGTTTCGCCTCGGCGGGGACGAGTTTGCCCTGCTGCTGCAACCCGCCGACCCCGAGGCCTGGCGCCCGGTCTGGCTGCGGCTGCAACATGTGCTGCACAGCCACAAGGAGCTCAGCGCCTTCTCGGTGGGTTGCAGCCTGGGGGCCGCGAGCTGGCACTCGGGCATGGACGTGGAGCGGCTCTACGCGACGGCGGATGCCCACCTCTACGCCCGCAAGAAGGCCGGCGAAGCGGGCATCCCCGAATAGGGCGCCGTCAACCCCGCGCCATCAATCGGCATCCGGGGTGACGGCACGCCGCCACTCCCAGGCCATGCCCCCTTCGGGCGCCAGAAATCCGTCGCAGACGAAGAGCCCGGCCACCAGGGCCGCCTGCTCGCCGTAATGGAGGATGGGAATGCGTCCCCGCTGCCAGGAGGGCACCCCATGCTCCTGCAGCAGCTTCTTCAGGCGCCGGCTGCCAACCCGTCCCACCGGCTTGAGCATCACACCGGGCGCCACCTGGAAGCGTATCGAGAGCGGTTCGTCCTCCCGCGGCGCCCTCAGCCCCTCGCCACCCGATGACCACAGCCTGAACTGCCCCAGGCCGTCCGGCAGGGTGAGCACCTCCCCCACCCCGATGGGCAGCACCTCCTCGCGGGGCGCCAGACCCGGCGCCACCAGATACAGCCGTCCCTGAAAGCGGCGACACTCCAGTCCCTGCAGATTCAGCCTGGGGTTGGCATCCTCGCGCGCCAGCGCCACCTCCTGCCACAGCAGGTCCAGCTGCGCCCGGGACGGCATCTCCCCCCCCTGGCGGCGGATCCAGTGGCGCAGCAGGTTGTTGCGCCGCACCTCGGACAACCCGTGCAGAGGCGCGATGCGCAGCGCCTCTCCCTCCCCGGTCCGTTGCCAGTCCGCTTCGGCCAGCTCGCCGATGAGCGCCTCCTGCTCGGCGCACAGGGCCATGCTGCGCGCCGCCGTCTGGGCCATGGCGGGCCAGCGCGCCTTGAGCTGGGGGATGAGCTGCTGGCGCAGGAAGTTGCGGTCATAGCTCGGGTCCTCGTTGCTCTCGTCCTCCACCCAGCCATAGGGCAGAGTAGCGGCCGCGTCGGCCAGCTCGGCCCGGCTGATCTCCAGCAAGGGGCGCAGCAAGCGGCCGCCGGCAAAGGGCTGGTCTGGCACCATGCCCGCCAGCCCGCGCAGCCCGGCGCCACGTTTGAGCGCCAGCAGCAGGGTCTCCAGCTGATCGTCCTGATGATGGGCGGTGAGCAGCCACTCCCCCTCCCCCAGGTGGGCGGCGAGGCGCTGATAGCGGGCCTCCCGCGCCTGGGCCTCCAGGCTATCGCCGTTGCCCCGGGCGAGGTGCACCCGCTCCACCACGAGGGGCACCGCCAGCTGCCGGCACACCCCCTCGCAATGGGCCACCCAGTCGTCGGCGTGGGAGCTCAGGCCATGGTGGACGTGCAGGGCGCGCAAGGCCAGGCCCTGTTCACGGGCAAAGCGGGCCGCCAGCACCAGCAGCACTGTGGAGTCGAGCCCGCCGCTGAAGGCCACCAGCAGGCCGCGGGAACCTTCCGGCGCGGGCAGAGTCTGACAAAAACGAGAATAAATACGAGAAATCATAGGCTTCCCCAATACGACCAGGCCGATCTTAGCAGAGTCGGGCTTATCAAGCGCTAACCCGGCTGCTAGAGTGAGACGCTCCCTGCGTGGGCAAGGAAGCCACCTAACCCGAATTGGAATACAACATAATGAACAACAAGAAAAACCTGCTGGCCGCCCTCGTCGGGCTGGCCCTGCTGGCCGGTTGCAGTCAGGCACCGGACGGCTCAGACAAGCACTCCGGCCTCGCGCTGGCCAACATGGACACCAGCGTCAAGCCTGGTGACGACTTCTTCCGCTACGTGAACGGCCACTGGCTCGCCACCGCCAAGATCCCGGACGACAGGCCCGCCGACGGCGCCTTCTACCTGCTGCGGGACAAGTCCCTGGCGGACGTGCGGGTACTGGTGGAAGGGCTGGACGGCAAGGCCGCCGCCGGCACCCCGGCCCAGCAGATCCACGACCTTTACCAGAGCTATCTGGATCAGACGACCCGCAACGCCAAGGGCACCACGCCCCTGCTGCCGATGCTGAGCGAGATCGAGCAGATCCGGACCCCGAGTGATCTCGCCCGCGCCTTCGCCCAGAGCGGCCGCATCGGTGGCGGCGCTCCCTTCGGCTTCTGGATAGACGCGGACGCCAAGGCGCCGGACAGCTATGCGGTCTACCTCTACCAGGCCGGACTCAGCCTGCCGGACAGGGACTATTACCTCAAGACGGATGCCGC
The DNA here is from genome assembly GCF_040908055.1 of Aeromonas sp. R7-4. Lineage (NCBI taxonomy): Bacteria > Pseudomonadati > Pseudomonadota > Gammaproteobacteria > Aeromonadales > Aeromonadaceae > Aeromonas > Aeromonas sp. R7-4. The sequence goes on along the minus strand of NZ_JBFODA010000031.1, from coordinate 114,770 downwards.
CAGCCAGGCGCTGCTGCACAAGTACGAGCAGCACATCGCCGCCATGCTGGCCCGTTTCGGCGAGACAGACGCGGGGGCCAAGGCCAAGCGCATCCTGGCCCTCGAGACCCGGATCGCCCGGATCCAGTGGGACAACGTGGCCCTGCGGGACAGAGAGAAGAACTACAACAAGGGGCCGGTGAGCGAGCTGGGGCGCCTCGCCCCCGCCATCGACTGGGACGCCTATCTCGGCCAGGCCGGCCTCGCGGGCCAGAGCAGCCTCGTCATCGGCCAGCCCACCTACCTCTCGGCCCTGAACGAGCTGATGACGACGACCCCGGTCGGCGACTGGCAGGCCTACCTCAAGTGGCAGCTCATCACGGACTACGCCCCCTACCTCGACAGCCAGACCGATGCCCTGAACTTCGCCTTCTTCGGCACCGCCCTGAGCGGCACGCCCAAGCAGCGCGCCCCCTGGGAGCGGGCGCTCGGGGTGCTGGACAACAACCTGGGGGAGGCGGTGGGCAAGCTCTACGTGGAACGCTACTTCCCGCCAGAGGCCAAGGCCCGCATGGAGCAGCTGGTGGAGAACCTGCGCACCGCCTACGGCCAGAGCATTCAGGAGCTGGACTGGATGTCGCCGGCCACCAAAGCCCAAGCCCTCGAGAAGCTCGCCAAGTTCAGGCCCAAGATAGGCTACCCGGACAAGTGGAAGGACTACGGCGCCATTGCGATCCGTGCCGATGATCTGGTGGGCAACCTGCAACGGGCCCGCGCCTTCGAATACGCCGACAACCTGGCGCGCCTCGGCAAGCCGGTGGACAGGGACGAGTGGCACATGTCGCCCCAGACGGTGAACGCCTACTACAACCCGAGCAACAACGAGATCGTCTTCCCAGCTGCCATCTTGCAGCCCCCCTTCTTCGACATGACGGCGGATGACGCGGTCAACTACGGCGCCATCGGCGGGGTCATCGGCCACGAGATGGGCCACGGTTTTGATGATCAGGGGGCCAAATCCGACGGTGACGGCGTGATGCGCGACTGGTGGACGCCCCAGGATCTCAAGGAGTTCCGCTTCCGCACCAGCCGGCTGGTGGCCCAGTACAACCGCTTCGAGCCCATCAAGGGCCAGTATGTCAACGGCCAGTTCACCCTGGGGGAGAACATCGGCGATCTGGGCGGCCTCACCATAGCCCACAAGGCCTATCTGCTGTCCCTGGATGGCAAGGAGGCGCCGGTGCTGGACGGCTTTACCGGGGAGCAGCGCTTCTTCCTCGGCTGGGCCCAGGTGTGGAAGGGCATGTATCGCCCCGAGCTGATGCAGATGCTGCTCGCCTCGGATCCCCACTCCCCGCCCGAATACAGGGTCAACGGCGTGGTGCCGAACATCCCCGCCTTCTACGAGGCGTTCAAGATCCAGCCGGGTGACAAGCTCTATCTGGACCCGGCCAAACGGGTCAAGATATGGTGATCACAGGGCGCTCAGGGGTTGCCGACAGGCGGCCCCGGACCGCATTCCGATGTGGCGGGGGCCAGCCCCTGCCCGTCGACACAGCAAGACAAGCAGCAACAAGGGTCATCTCCATGAAAGCCTTATACCTTACTCTCGGTCTGCTCACCCTGCCCCTGGCCAGCCAGGCGGCAGACGGGTTCTTCCAGCAGCAGACCCTGCCGGCAGGCCAGGTCATCACCGTCAGCGAGGGGCGCGGCGAGCCCGCCTCCACCGGCAGCTACGACGTACGCCTCTACTCGGGTGCCAACCCCCAGTTTCCCCTGGATCAGTTCGTCGACGGCAAGGTGCTGCCGCGGGACGGCAGCATCAAGGCGCTGAAACTGCTGGATCTCAACGGTGACAAGCAGCCCGAACTCATCGTCATCGTCGAGAGTGCCGGCAGCGGCAGCTACCTGAGCGCCGACGCCTTCACCATCCATCCCCAGGAGGGGCTGGAGAGCTTCAACCACGTGGAGGGGCTGGCCCCCGATGAAGATGTGATCCAGGCGCTCAAGGCCCCCCGCGACTGAACGCGCACCACAGCAAAGAGAACAAACCCCGCCATGCGGGGTTTGTTCTCTTTAGGGCCATCACTTGATGGCGCAGGGCGAATCGCTCCCCGGGGTACGGCGGCGCCGGCGCCGCCACAGGGAGAAGACGCCGTAGCCTGCGCTTAGCAGCACCGCATAGAGCACCTGGGAGGAGAGCGCCACCAGCACGGCGAGGCAGAGCAGGGCGCTCACCCCCGCCAGCCCCTTGCCCAGGCCGCCGAGCAGGCGCCAGCCTGCCGCCATGCAGAGCAGGTAGACCAGCACGAAGTTGCCGTTGGCGTAGCGGATGAGGGCGTCGAGCGGCAGCCTGAGCCAGAGGATCAGGGTGATGGAGACGAGGCAGATGGCGAGCACCCAGCACAGGGCGTTGAGGGGGGCGCCACGGGCCGAGAGCCGGGCCATCGCGCCCGGCAGCTTGCCCTCCCGCGCCATGCTCCAGATAAGCCGCGCGAAGCCCTGCAGGTAGATGTTGATGCTGGCGAAGCAGGAGAGGTAGCCAAGCACCGCCACCAGCCACTTGGCGGTGGGACCGAACAGCAGCGAGAGCAGGGCCGGGATGGCGGTGGCGTTGGTCGCCTCGTCCCCGTAGAGACCGTATTTCAGCACCACCAGGGAGTGGATCCAGTAGATGAGCCCGGCCAGCAGCACGCCGCCGAGCAGGGCGAGCGGGTAGTCCCGCTGCGGCCGCTTGAACTCCTCCCCCATGTGGGCGAAGGCCTCGAGCCCGACGAAACACCAGAACATCACCGCCAGCGCCGAGCCCATGGCGGGCCATTCGCTCGCCGCCGGCAACGGCTGGGCCGCGTCGCGCCAGCCGAGCTCCCCCTTGAACCAGATGAGCAGGGTCAGCCCCAGGATCGCCAGGGCGATCAGCAGTTGCAGGTTGCCGGAGGAGCGCGCCCCCCTGAGTCCCAGCAGGAAGACCCCGAGCAGGGTGAGCAGCTGGATGGCCCAGAGGGTCCACTCCCCCATGTCGAACAGGGCGTGCCAGAAACCGGCGGCTATGGTGAGGGCGGCGGGCAGCCCCACCGGCAGCACCGCCAGAAACAGGAAGGCGGAGAAGCGCTCGGCGCCGTTGCCGAAGGCGAGCCCGATGAGGTGGGGCGCCCCGCCGGCGTGGGGATAGCGGCGCCCGAGCCGCGCGAAGGTGAAGGCGATGGGCAGCACCAGCACGATGAGCAGCAGCCAGGCCCAGAGCGACGCCCCGCCCGCCAGCGAGGCAGCAGCCGCCGGTACCACGAAGATCCCGGTACCGAGCAGGGAGGTGGCGAGCAGCCCCATCCCCTGCCAGAGCCCGAGTTCCTTTTTCAACCCAGACATATCCTTTTGTCCTGTCTAGAAAAACATCCCGCCATGTTAGGCCGCTGCCGTGGCTTTGTTAAGCTTTCGCGCATATAAAAAGGCCGCCTCAATCGAGGCGGCCTTTTCACCGAGACTGACCGGAGTCGTCAGGCAATCAGCTTGTAGATGATGCCGGACATGGCGATGAGGCCGATGAGAGTCACGAAGCCGTTGCTCAGGTTGCCGGCGTATTTGCGCATGGCGGGCACCTTGGCGATGGCGTACATCGGCATCAGGAACAGCAGCATCGCGATGATGGGGCCGCCCAGGTCTTCGATCATGCCGAGGATGCTCGGGTTGATGGTGGCGATGGCCCAGGTGGTCAGGATCATGAAGATCGCGGTCACCTTGTTGAGCTGCTTGACGTCGACGTTCTTGCCCTTCTCGCGCAGGGACTTGGCCATCAGACCGTTCATGCCCTCTTGCGCCCCCAGGTAGTGACCCAGGAAGGACTTGCTGATGGCGACCATGGCGATGAGCGGTGCCACGGTGGCGATCACCGGGTTGTCGAAGTGGTTGGCCAGGTAGGAGAGGATGGAGATGTTCTGCTCCTTGGCCGCCGCCAGGTCAGCCGGGGAGAGGCTCAACACGCAGCTGAACACGAAGAACATCACTGTCATCACCATCATGACGTGGGCGCCCAGCAGGATGTTGCTGCACTTCTTCTCGGCGTTGGCGCCGTAGCGGCCTTTGTTGTCCACCGCGAAGGAGGAGATGATCGGGGAGTGGTTGAAGGAGAACACCATCACCGGAATGGCCAGCCACAGGGTCTTGATGAAGTCACCGTTGAAGGCGTCGGACAGCGCCGGGGCTTCGGTGATGATGGCGCCGTTCCAGTGCGGGATCAGGTAGACCGCCAGGCCCATCAGGGTGATCACGAAGGGGAAGACCAGCACGCTCATCGCCTTGACGATGACCTGGCCGCCGAGGCGAACGATCGCCATCAGACCCAGGATCAGCACCAGGGAGAGGATGGCGCGGGGGGGCGCAGTCATGCCCAGCTGGTGCACCATCAGGCTCTCGACCGTGTTGGTGATGGCCACGGAGTACATCAGCAGGATGGGGTAGATGGCGAAGAAGTAGAGCAGGGTGATGAACTTGCCCGCGGTCTTGCCGAAGTGCTCCTCCACTACCTCGGTGATGTCGCCGTCACGGGTGGCGCCGGACAGCACGAAGCGGGTCAGGCCACGGTGGGCGAAGAAGGTCAGCGGCAGGGCCAGGATCAGCATGGCCACCAGCGGCCACAGACCACCGACGCCTGCGTTGATCGGCAGGAAGAGGACACCGGCACCGATGGCGGTACCGTACAGACCCAGCATCCAGACCACGTCGGCCTTGTTGATGCCACGGGAGGAGGCGTTGCTTAAGCTGCCTTCAACTGCAATGTTCATGTCAGACATAGGGGTAATCCTGTCATCAAGGAAAGTGGAATCTCGTTGCTTATTTGGCCACCTGGCCGGTTCCGCATCCCTGGAACTGCTGCTGTTCATCCCTGCTCTTGTGTTCTCACGCCAGGGCAACCGGGCCATCACGTCCCGCGACAACCGAATTGCAACATACTGCGGCATGAAATCCTGAACCTGATGGCGGCGCCCTCTGTCGTTAACAAACTGACAACGACCGCCTCATCCGATGCGCTGACTCTAATTAAATGACCCAATTAATCACAGTGTTTTTTTGAATTAATCAACCAAAGTTTGACTCTGGTCGCCTTTCGATCGTGTCAGCTCACATTTTTAGCGCCGGATTGTTAGTATTTTTTAACAATTCAAATTTGTTTCAATAGATTCCAATACTTACCGCGATCACAAGTTCGCTACAAGGCCCGGCTCCGGGGTCGATTGTCTGGGTCGGCGCCTTGGCGTACCCTTGTGACTCGCCCTCTTCCTGCCGAGCCATGATGACCATCACCCGCACCGATCTCGCCGAACTGGCGGTGTTTGCCGCCGTCGCCCGCCACCAGAGTTTCAGCAAGGCCGCCCTTGAGCTCGGAGTCTCGGCCTCGGCGCTCAGCCACAGCCTGAAGGGGCTGGAGAACCGGTTGGGGGTGCGGCTGCTCAACCGCAGCACCCGGGCCGTGGTGGCCACCGATGCGGGCCAGCGGCTGCTGGCCCAGTTGCTGCCCACCCTGACCCAGCTGGAGGGGGCGCTGGAGGAGCTGACCCGCCACGGCGACGAACCGGTCGGCCGCCTCAAGATCTGCGGACCCAGGGCCGCCATCCAGGAGCTGCTGGCCCCGGTACTGATCGACTATCTGGTGCGCTACCCGCGCATGCAGGTGGAGGTGGTGGAGCTGGAGCTGATGCCGCGCCTCATCGAGGATGGATTCGACGCCGCCCTCTTCTACGGGGATCTGCTGCCCAAGGAGATGATCGCCGTGCCCCTCGGGGCCCAGCAGCGCTACCTGGTGGTGGGCGCCCCCACCTATCTGGCGGCCAGGGGCATCCCCCGGCACCCGAGCGAGCTGAGCCAGCACGACTGCATCGGCTATCGCCTCACTCCCCATCACCACTATCGCTGGGCCTTCGCCGCCGACGACAAGCTGCTGGAAATAGAGGTGAGCGGCCCGCTCACCACCAGCACCCCGGCGCTCTACCTGGGGGCGGCCGAGGCGGGGCTGGGGCTGGCCTACTGCCAGGAGGAGGAGGTGAGGGAGGCGCTGGCCGCGGGGCGGCTGGTGAGCGTGCTGGACGACTGGAGCCCCAGCTTCGCCGGCTTCAACCTCTTCTATCCCGGCCGCCACCAGCTGGGCAGCGGCCTGCGCGCCCTGATCGACATGCTGAAGGCCCACCATCGGACGGACTGATTACTGAATAATACTCAGCAATCCATCAAGGAAAAGCCTGATTATCGGTAAAAATAGAATAATTTAGACTGTCTGTCCGAGCATCGAACTCCCCGAGAGAACAGATATGTCCGCCTACTTCCATCTGCGCCAGCGGGCCATGACCCGCCGCTTCTGGGGCTACGCCCTCCCCTCCGTCCTCGCCATGCTGGTCTCCGGCGCCTACTACCTGGTGGACGGCATCTTCGTCGGCCACTACGTGGGGGCCGCGGGCCTCGCCGGCATCAACCTGGTCTACCCGGTCATCATGGTGCTGATAGGCCTGGCCGCCATGATCGCCATGGGGGCGGCCACCCTCATCTCCTTCCAGCAGGGCGCCAGAAACACGGCGCTCGCCCGTCAGGGGCTGGTCAACGGGCTCTGGCTGCTGGGGCTGCTGGGGGCCCTGGCCCCGCTGCTGCTGCACCGCTGGCACATCGACATCCTGCTGGCCCTCGGCCTTGAGCAGGGCAGCGACACCTGGCAGCAGGCCAGCGACTATCTCGGCTGGATCGGCGGCGGCACCCTGCTGCTGGCGGGCAACCTCGCCGTGCCCTATCTGCTGCGCAACGACGGCCGCCCCCGCCTCGCCATGGTGCTGGTGAGCGGCGGCGCCCTGCTCAACATCCTGCTCAACTACATCATGGTCGGCCGGCTCGGGCTCGGCCTGACGGGCACGGCCCAGGCGACCCTGATGGCCGAGGGGATGGTCTGCCTGCTGGGCCTGGGCTACTTCTTCACCCCTTATGCCCGCCTGCGCCTCTCCTGGCGCCAGCTGCGCCCCAGCTTCCCGGCCATGCCGAACCTGCTGTTCACCGGGCTGCCGAGCCTCATCGCCCAGTTCAACCTGGGGCTCTTGCTGATGCTGCACAACAGCCAGCTGATGGTGCACGGCTCGGTCAAGGATCTGGCGGGTTTCACCGTGGCCGGCTACACAGAGGCGGTGTTCATCGTGGTGCTGCAGGGGTTGGCGTTTGGCATCCAGCCCCTGGTCAGCCAGGCGGCGGGCGCCCGTCGCCACCGCGATCTGAAATTCCTGATGGAAATGGGGCTCAGGATCACGCTCCTCTACGGTCTGGCGGTCTGGCTGCTGATCCAGCTGCTGCCGCAACCTGTCGCCATGCTCTACACCGGCAGCCAGGATGTCGAGCTGCTGGCCGCGGCCATGCGCAGCCTGACCCTCAACCTCGCCGCCATCCCGCTGGAGGGGATCGTCATGTTCGGCATAATGCTGCTGCAAGCCATGGCCCGCACCCGCCAGGCGCTGCTGATCTCGGTCGCTAAGACGGTGCTGCTGCTGCCGCTCATCTTCCTGCTGCCGCTGCAATGGGGCCGGGACGGGGTGCTGCTGGCCCAGCCCACCACGGTGCTGCTGCTGACTCTGCCCCTGTGCTGGCTGCTGTGGCGGGAGTGGCATCGCCTCAGGCTGGCTTGCGCCCCCCTGAGCCGGCGTCGCCGGTCGCAGCCCGCCCGCCGGGAGGGTACCCTGGCGCGCCACACGAGCTAGCGTCGCGAGCGCCCTCGCCGGGTGATCCGTCCCTGATGGCAGATGACTGGAATCCAATAGAAAAACGGGCCTCGCGGCCCGTTGTTGTCACTCTCGCTTAACGCAGCACCTTGACGGTGTAACTGCCGTCGGCCTGACGATAGAGGCCGTGGATGTCGGTCTCGAAGCCCGGGTAGTGGGCCCCGATCTCGCACAGCATCTCGAGGAACTCGAGCACCAGCAGAGAATCCTGGGTCACCATCTCGCCCGGCAGAACCAACGGAACTCCCGGCGGGTACGGCAGGATCATGTTGGCGCTGATGCGGTCAACCATGTCACGCAACGGCACCTCTTCCAGATTGCCCGCCAGCTCTTGCTGCCATGCAGCATGCGGGGTCATCTTCATCTCCGGCAGCACGTCGAACGCCTTGAACATCAGCTCCGGCAGACGGTATTTGCAGGTCAGATCGTGGATGCTCTGGGCCAGCTCCTGAATGCGCATCCCTTCGTAGAAGCTCGGATCTTCACGATAGAGGCTCGGCAGTATGTTCTTGATGGTCAGGTTCAGGTCATAGCCACGCTTGAACTCGGTCAGGGCGCGCAGCAGCTGCATCGCCTTGGACTGATCGATACCGATGGAGAAGAGGAACAGCATGTTGTAAGGGCCGGTCTTCTCCACCACTATGCCGCGCTCGTCCAGGAACTTGGAGACCAGTGAAGCAGGAATGCCCTTCTCCAGCAGCTGGCCGTCACGACCCATACCCGGGGTCAGCAGAGTGACCTTGATGGGATCCAGGTACATGTGGTTGTCATCGATGTCCTTGAAGCCGTGCCAGTCATCTTTCGGATCCAGCTTCCAGCACTCGACGGTGTCGATGTTGTCCGGCTGCCATACGTCGAAGAACCAGCCTTCGCTCTGATCACGCAGACGCTTGATCTCTTTGCGGAAGGAGATGGCGCGATCGATGGAGTCCTTGATCAGACGCTTGCCGGTGTTGCCACGCATCATGGCAGCGGAGATCTCGGTGGACGCCACGATGCCGTACTGCGGCGAGGTAGAGGTGTGCATCATGAAGGCTTCGTTGAAGGTCTCTTCCTCCACGTCACCCTTGATGTGGATCATCGAGGCCTGGGAGAAGGCCGCCAGCAGCTTGTGGGTGGACTGGGTCTCGTAGAACACCTTGCCCGGCATGGCGTCGCCGCTCATGCCGCACTTGCCTTCATAGATCGGGCTGAAGTTGGTGTAGGGCACCCAGGCACTGTCGAAGTGGATGTAGGGGGTGTCCAGCGCCTCCTTGATGAAGCCGGTGTTGTAGAGCAGGCCGTCGTAGGTGGAGTTGGTGATCACGGCGTAGCGCGGCGCCTGGGCACCCGGCGTCGCGGCCACCTTGGCGGCTATGGTGTCGCGGCTGAATTCGCTCCGGGGGATGCCGCCCAGGATGCCGTAGGCGTTGCGGGTCGGACGGAAGTAGAGCGGGGTCACGTCGTTCATCATCATCAGGTGGGTGATCGACTTGTGGCAGTTGCGGTCCACCAGCACTGTGCTGCCGGCCGGGGCGGAGTACATGCCGACAATCTTGTTGGCGGTGGAGGTGCCGTTGGTGACGATGTAGGAGCGATCGGCGTTGAAAGTACGGGCGATGTACTCCTCGGCCTCCTTGTGCGGACCCGAGTGGTCCAGCAGGGAGCCGAGCTCCGGCATGGAGATGGAGACGTCGGCCTTGAACGCGTTCGGGCCGTAGAAGTCATAGAAGAGGCTGCCGGCCGGGCTCATCTGGAAGGCGGTACCGCCCATGTGACCCGGGGTACAGAAGGTGTACTTGCCCTCTTCCACGTACTTGAACAGCGCCTTGGTGAAGGGCGGCAGGATGGCGTCCTGATACTCCTGGGTGGCCTGACCTATCTTGAGGGCGATGTCGTCGGCCATGCCGAGACGGTACTCGAAGAAGTGCACGTTCAGACGCAGGTCGGTCAGGTGAATGTCCAGGGTGGACTGGTCGTTGGCGAAGGCGAAGATCGGCAGCTTCTCGTTGCGATCGTGGATCTCCTTGCACAGGCCCAGGGAGTATTTGTCCCAGTCGAAGATGGCGCCGCAGACGCGGGGGTTCTTCTCGATGAGTTTCAGCAGATCGGCCACGTCGACCGGGTAGACGACCTCGAAGCCCTTGCGCTCGAGGGAGGCTTGCAGCTGGCGAATCGGTTCTTCTTTGAAGAAAACGCCCAGGTGGTTGAGGATGGCAATGATGTTCATCTTGATGCTCCACACATAAGGGGGCGCTCTCCATCGGGGATGGGGAGTGGAGAGCGCAGGAATGGAAAAGGGAGGATTAGTGGCTGGCCTGTTCGCTCAGCAGGGAGTCGTGCTGACGCAGACCCTGTTTCTTGGCGTAGAACATCAGGATGATGAGCGACACCACGAAGGTGGCCGTGAGGTTGGAGCCCTTGGCCCCCATCAGCGCCACCAGGCTGAACACGCAGGCCACGCCGGAGAAGATCATGACGCCCATGCTGCGGGAGGTCATGCCCTCGAAGCGAATGAGGTTAATGCTGGAGTAGAAGTAGGGCAGCATGGTCAGCAGCACCGCATCCGTGGTCAGCACGTTGAACAAGTCGGCGGCGTGGGCGGACTGGGAGGTGAAGGCGGTCAGGCCGATCATCAGGGCGGTCATCTTGAGGGAGCCGAGTATCAGCCCCTTCTTGGCGACGCCGTTCTCGTCCACTTCGCCGTAGATTTTCGGGAAGTTGCCGTCCTGGGCGGCGCGCTTGCCCGCCTCCCCCACCAGCATCATCCAGGAGCCCAGCGAGGTGAAGCAGGCCAGGGCGGTGAAGGCGGAGACGAAGGGGGCGGACCAGTCGCCGAAGATGGCGGACGACGCCATGGCGAAGGGCGCGCCTGAGGCAGCCACTTCACCTGCCGGGAACATGCCGCCGATCACCTGGGTGGAGAGGATGTAGATGACGCCGGCGATGGCGGTACCCAGCATGGTGGCGAGCGGTACGGTGCGCTTGGGGTTCTTCACCATGCCGGAGGAGACGGCGGCAGATTCAACACCGACGAAGGACCAGAGGCAGATCAGCACGGCGCTGATGACCGCATGCAGATCGCTGCCGCTGGTGGTGTTCCAGTTCTGGCTGTAGACGGCGGCATCAAAATGGCCCCACCCCATCACGGCAGTACCGACGACCGGCAGCAGGATCAGCACCAGTCCCAGAGTACAGAGCCGGCTCACCCAGCTGCCGCCCAGCAGGTTGACGAAGGTGAAGATCCAGACCGCCGCTATGGTGGCCAGGGCCGCCGGAATGGGGTCGTTGAGGATGGGGAAGAAGACCGAGAGGTAGGAGACGCCGGTGATGGCGATGGCCAGGTTGCCTATCCAGTTCGCGTGGTAGTAGAGCACGCCGGTCTGGAAGCCGAACACGGGGGAGATCTCGCCGGCGTAGGCGATGGGGCCGCCCTCCTGCGGGTTCTTGGTGGCGAGGCGGGCGAACACGAAGGCCAGCCCCATGGCGCCCACCAGGCAGATGGCCCAGCTGAACAGGGAGATGGAGCCGATGGTGGCCAGGGCCGAGGGCAGCAGCGCGATGCCGCTCCCCATCATGTTGCCGGCCACCACACCTGTACAGGCGATGAGGCCGATCTTCTTGCTCGAATCTAGGGGCATAAGCTCTCCGGGTCGATAAAGGGGCGAGTCGTGACAATGGCGGACGGGCCGCCAGCGAATGGCCACAGACTAGGCCCCCGCGCCCCGGAAAACATAAGGACCCGCTCAGGGATAAAATCATGAGGGAAATTTCTTTCCCCTCCAGGAGATTGACTTAAAACCTTTTTAAAAACAGCACATTGACGACATGCAGCCCAGCCGCCTTGATAAAACCCTGATATCCCCACCCCACCCCTATGGCGCCCTGATACTCCTTGCCAGAGCCCCTGAACATCCCTTGATATCTTTTCGGCCCCTCTCTGCCCGGATCCACCTCCCCTTGTCCCCAACCTGCCTCGCTCGGGCCCCAGTCTCCGGCCTTGACCCGCGCACCGAGGCAAAACCGGTGAGTCGGCGGGACTGGCAAAAGCGGGGGGACATGGCGGTCGGGAAGGTTGGAGGGATTGAGCGGATCTGGAAGAGAAGGAGGGAAGATGCCTTTGGTGGGAGCGAGTCGGCAGGGAGAAGCCGGATGTCGCCGGGGCTGCCCGCAGGCAGCCCCGCGTTCGGCAAGACGCTGGCGTTGGCCCCAGCTAGAACAGCTTCACCTTGCTCTGACCCAGGCTGTTGAACAGCGCCGGCACCAGGGCCTCCATCCTGTCGTAGAAACCGAGGCGCTGGCGTTGGCTCCAGCTAGAACAGCTTCACCTTGCTCTGACCCAGGCTGTTGAACAGCGCCGGCGCCAGGGCCTCCATATTGCTGTAGAAGCCGAGGCGCTGGCACAGCAGATAGGTCTGCTCGGTCGCCTCCATCAGGAAGGCCTGGCTGTAGGCGTCTCCCGCCGCCTCGGGGCGGCCGTCCAGCTCCGCCAGCTTGCCGCGCAAGATGTGATAGAGCACGGTGCGCCCCCGCTCGGCGGCCCGGGCCAGCTGACGCTGTGCCTCCTGCGGCTGGCCACCCAGAATGGCCTGCAGGGCCAGGGCCTCCCATACCCGGGCCGGCAAGCCGGCCTGCTCCCCCGCGATCCGGGCCAGATGGGAGCCGATCGCCTGCACCCGCTCGCTCTGGGGCTTCCCGGCCAGGGTGGCCAGCGCCTCCCCCGCCAGGTAGCGCTCCGCCAGCAGCAGCGGCTGATCCGGCTGGGCCGCCAGCGACCCGTCGAGCAGCTCGACGCCGCGCCCGAGGGCCACCTGATCCTGCTTGTTGGTGTAGTAGTGGGCCTCCATCAGCGCCATCAGCGCCCCGTCATCCGTGGGCCAGCCCACCCCGGGCGTGGCGTCCGGCCGCTCCAGCACCCGCAGCAGATCCAGGCTGCTGGCCTCTAGCACCTCGTGCACGTTGTGGCGGCTGAGCCGGTACTGGTGGCTGAACAGCACCCGGTTGGTGTTGATGTTGCGGTATTCCAGATCCAGGTAGGTGCCCCCCGGCTGGCGGGAGACCCGCACGCTCAGCTCCTTGCCTGGCCGTATCCCCCCCACCAGGGTATTGGCGCCGTACTGCACCCGCAGCGGCGTGGCGGCGGCCACCTCCCCCATCAGGGCGCGGGTGATGCCGTCGGCGAGGCGCACGTTCTCATTGCTGCCGTCCATGCCGGTGTGGAAGCGAAACACCAGCAGCTCGGGATCCAGCATGCCGTGCACGCTGGGGCTGGTGTGCTGGTAGCCGAGCAGGCTGACCAGGGTCACCAGCAGCAAGGCCACGAAGATGTCGAACCCGATCATCCGCCGGCGGCTTTGCCCGTCCCTGGCCCGGGTCGAGATGGCGCGGGTCAGGGGGCCCGCCGGGAAGGGGGCCGCACCGGGGGCCAGAGCGTCTGCCTCCACCGGCGGTTCGGCCTCGGGAGCCTCCGCCTCGGACGCGGACTGCACCGACTCCGCCTGCAACGGGCGCACCGGCGCCACCAGCTTGTAGCCGCGCTTGGGGACGGTGGCGATGTAGTCGGCCGCATCGGGACGGCCATCTTTCAGGATCTTGCGCAGCTCGAAGATGGACTGGGTGACCACCTGATCGGTCACCTCGGCGCCGTCCCACACCTCGTCGATCAGGGTGTCGCGACAGAATACGGTGCCGGCGTGGCTCGCCAGGAAGTGCAGCAGGTTGACCAGCCTGGGCTCGAGGTAGACCTCGCGCTCGGGGCGACACAGCATGTTGTCGTCGACCCTCAGGGTCCAGTCATGGATCTCAAAAACCGATTCGCTCATGTTTCACTCACTGCAGATGAAGACGGTGACGATGAGAGTGACGGGCAGGAGCCGAGGACGCAGAGACACGGGGAAGCGATACAGCCGGGGCGATGATGCGTTCTGCGAGTCAGCCTGGCGGGGCCAGCCTGCCGACGTCTGGGGCGCATCCTTGCGGGCATTTCGCTCCGGGGAGCGAAAGGAGGGCACTGTAAGCAAAACGGGAGCCGGATCCCACTTTTTTCGCCGATTAATCGCCGCGGCCTTGATCCCGCAGGGGTTTTTGGTGGGCTCACCGCCGAGGCGGTAGTCCTATGAGCCTGGATTGCCGGCAACAAAAAGGCCCCCGACGGAGCGGGGGCCTCTTGGTCTCGTTCGGGAAGAAACGGCTTAGCAGTAGCCGTAACCCAGCAGACGCTGGTAGCGCTGCTCCAGCAGCTGCTCGCTGTCCAGCGGGCGCAGGGCGTCGAGGTCCTGCTTGATGCGGGTCTTGAGGTTCTTCGCCATCTTCTCCAGATCCCGGTGAGCGCCGCCGAGGGGCTCTTCCACGATGGAATCGATGAGCTTCAGCTCCTTCAGGCGCTGGGCGGTGATGCCCATGGCGTCCGCGGCCACCGGCGCCTTATCGGCGCTCTTCCACAGGATGGAGGCGCAGCCTTCCGGCGAGATGACGGAGTAGGTGGAGTACTGCAGCATGTTGACGCGGTCGCCCACACCGATGGCCAGGGCGCCGCCGGAGCCGCCTTCACCGATCACGGTGCAGACCACGGGCACGGTCAGACCGGCCATGACTTTCAGGTTGCGGGCGATGGCCTCGGACTGGCCACGCTCCTCGGCCCCCACACCCGGATAGGCGCCCGGGGTGTCGATGAAGGTGATGATCGGCATCTTGAAGCGCTCGGCCATCTCCATCAGGCGCAGGGCCTTGCGGTACCCTTCCGGGCGCGGCATGCCGAAGTTGCGCTTGATCTTCTCCTTGGTCTCGCGGCCCTTCTGGTGGCCGATGATCATCACGGGCTCGCCGTCGAGGCGGGCGATGCCGCCGACGATGGCCTTGTCATCCGCATAGGCGCGATCCCCGGCCAGCTCGTCGAAGTCGGTGAAGATGTGCTCGATGTAGTCGAGGGTGTAGGGGCGCTGGGGATGACGCGCCATCTGGGACACCTGCCAGGCCCCCAGATCGCCGAAGATCTTCTTGGTCAGCTCTTCGTTTTTCTTCTCCAGCCGACGAATATCCTCGCTGAGATCCACGGCACTGTTGTGCTCGCTCACATGGCGAAGTTCATCGATCTGTGCCTGCAATTCGGCGATCGGCTGTTCAAAATCCAGAAAAAGACTCATAGGGACAATAGATCCTCTAATCAAAAACCAATTCAACCCGCTCTCGTCCAAGCAGGACTCGCAAGTCATCTATCAGTTGATCGGTGGGCGTCACCCGCCACTCGGTACCGAGCGTCAATCGCACCCGGGAGCCGGGGCGACGATAGTTTACCTGAACCGGACAGACTCCGGCACGGGCGGGCTCCAAAATCTCGCACAAACGCGGGAAAAAGCGCTCGTCAATGCGTTGTTCATCGAGGGAAATCCGGATCGCCCTGGCGAAACGCTCCCTCGCATCGTTGATATCCAGCAATTCGCGGGCCGACATTTTAAGGCCACCGGAGAAGTCATCAAAGCTGACCTGTCCAGAAACCACTAAAATACGGTCTTTTTGCATCAATTCTTCGTATTTTTCCAGCGCTTCACTGAAGAGGGTCACATCCAGACGGCCGGATCTGTCGTCCAGGGTGAAGATCCCCATCTTGTTGCCGCGCTTGGTCACCATGCTGCGCGCCGCGATCACCAGCCCCGCCGCCGTGGTCACGGTATCGCGGGAGGTGGGATGCAGATCGCACAGCCGGCCCGAGGTGTAGCGCCGCAGTTCGCTGCTGTACTGGTTGATGGGGTGACCGGTCAGGTAGAGCCCGAGGGTCTCCCGCTCCCCTTCCAGCCACACCTTGTCGGGCCAGTGGGGCACGTTGGCGAACGCCTTCTTGACGTCGTCGATCTCCTCGGTGAGCACGCCGAACATGTCGACCTGGCCCACCGCCTGCGCCTTGGCGTGCTGCTCGGCGGCGCGCATCGCCTCCTCCAGGGTCGCCATCAGGGCGGCGCGGTGGGGGCCGAGGCGGTCCATGGCGCCGGAGAGGATCAGCTTCTCCATCACCCGCTTGTTGAGCTTCTTGATGTCGACCCGGTTGCAGAAGTCGAACAGATCCCGGAAGGGGCCGTCCCGATCCCGCGCCTCCAGGATCGCCTCGATGGGGCCCTCGCCCACCCCCTTCACCGCGCCGATGCCGTAGACGATGTGGCCGTCCTCGTTGACGCTGAAACGGTAGCGGCCGGTGTTGACGTCCGGCGGTATCACGGTCAGCCCCATGCGCTGACACTCGTCCACCAGGGTCACTATCTTGTCGGTGTTGTCCATGTCGGCGGTCATCACCGCCGCCATGAACTCCGCCGGGAAGTGGGTCTTGAGCCAGAGCGTCTGGTAGGAGACCAGCGCATAGGCGGCGGAGTGGGACTTGTTGAAGCCATAGCCCGCGAACTTCTCCACCAGATCGAAGATCTTCATCGCCAGCTCGCCGTCGACCCCGTTCTTGACGGCCCCCTCCTCGAAGCCGGCCCGCTGCTTGGCCATCTCCTCGGGTTTCTTCTTGCCCATGGCCCGGCGCAGCATGTCCGCGCCGCCGAGCGTGTAGCCCGCCAGGGTCTGGGCGATCTGCATCACCTGCTCCTGGTAGAGGATGATGCCGTAGGTGGGCTCGAGTATGGGTTTGAGGCTCTCGTGCTGCCACTTCTCGTCCGGGTAGGAGATGGCCTCGTTGCCGTGCTTGCGGTCGATGAAGTTGTCCACCATGCCGGACTGGAGCGGGCCCGGCCGGAACAGAGCCACCAGGGCGATCATGTCTTCGAAGCAGTCGGGCTGCAGCCGCTTGATGAGGTCCTTCATGCCGCGGGATTCGAGCTGGAACACCGCCGTCGTCTCGTAGCGCTGCAAGAGCGCGAACGACTTTTTGTCGTCGATGGGGATGGCGGCGATGTCGACCGGCGGCTTGCCCTCTTTGGCGAGACGCGGGTTAATCATGCCGAGGGCCCAGTCGATGATGGTCAGGGTGCGCAGCCCCAGGAAGTCGAACTTCACCAGACCCGCGTATTCCACGTCGTTCTTGTCGAACTGGGTGACCGGGTGGTGACCCTCGTCATCGCAATAGAGGGGCGCGAAGTCGGTGATCCTGGTGGGGGCGATGACCACGCCACCGGCGTGCTTGCCGGCGTTGCGCACCACCCCTTCCAGCCTCTTCGCCATGTCGATGAGGTCCTTGACCTCCTCGTCCTGCTCGTAGAGCTCCGGCAGCTTGGGCTCGACCTCGAACGCCTTGGCGAGCGTCATGCCAGGGTCGGGCGGAATGAGCTTGGAGATGCGATCGACGAAGCCGTAGGCGTGGCCCAGCACCCTTCCCACGTCCCGCACCACCGCCTTGGCCGCCATGCTGCCGAAGGTGATGATCTGGGAGACAGCCTCCCGGCCGTACATCTCGGAGACGTGCTCGATCACCTCGTCCCGCCTGTCCATGCAGAAGTCGACGTCGAAGTCGGGCATGGAGACCCGCTCGGGGTTCAGGAAGCGTTCGAACAGCAGGTCAAATTCCAGCGGGTCCAGATCGGTGATCTTGAGGGCGTAGGCCACGAGCGACCCCGCCCCCGAACCCCGGCCCGGACCGACCGGGATGCCGTTGTCCTTGGACCACTGGATAAACTCCATCACGATGAGGAAGTAACCCGGGAAGCCCATCTGGTTGATCACCTTGAGCTCGATGTCGAGACGCTCGTCATACTCGGGGCGGCGCTCGGCCCGCACCGCGGGATCCGGGAACAGGAAGGCGAGCCTGTCCTCCAAGCCCTCTTTTGACTTCATCACCAGGAAGTCTTCGGTGGTCATGTCACCGGTGGGGAAGTTCGGCAGGAAGTATTCGCCCAGGCGCACCGTCACGTTGCAGCGCTTGGCGATCTCCACCGTGTTCTCCAGGGCCTCCGGGATGTCGGCGAACAGCTCGCACATCTCCTCCTGGCTGCGCAGGTACTGCTGCGGGCTGTAGCGGCGCGGACGGCGCTTGTCCATCAGGGTGTAGCCGTCGTGGATGGCAACCCGGATCTCGTGGGCGTCGAAGTCGTCGGCACCGAGGAACACCACCTCGTTCGTGGCCACCACGGGCACCTCGAACTCGGTCGCCAGGGCGACCGCCATATGGAGGTAGACCTCCTCGTCCGGGCGACCGGTACGCAGCAGCTCCAGGTAGTAGGCATCGGGGAAGTGGGTCTGGTAGAAGGCGAGGCACTGCTCCACCATCTGGCGGTTGCCCTTGAGCAGGAACTTGCCCACGTCCCCCTCGCGGCCGCCGGAGAGGACGATCACCCCTTTGGCGTGCTCGCCCAGCCAGGCCTTGTCGATGACGGGGCGGCCCTGCACGTGGCCACGCTGATAGCCCCGGGAGATGAGCAGGGTGATGTTCTGGTAGCCGTCGTTGTCCATGGCCAGCAGGGTGAGACGGAACTGCTCGTCCCCGAGCTCGTCGCTCTGCACCCAGAAATCCGCCCCGACGATGGGCTTGATCCCCTTGCCGTGGGCAGAGCCGTAGAAGCGCACCAGGCCGCACATGTTCATCTGGTCCGTCAGGGCCAGGGCCGGCATGTTGTTGGCGGCGGCGGCCGAGACGATGGGACCGATCTTCTGCAGGCCGTCGACCATGGAGAAGTCGGAGTGCACCCTCAGGTGGATGAAACGCGGATCAGCCATGGTCACGCCCTCTCATTACGCAAGCAGAAATCGCCAGAGCGGCAATCGTTCAGACAGATCGACATGGGTTATTCGATCCCCAGGGCGCGGCGCACCGGTTTGAAGCTCTGCCGGTATTCGGGCAGCGGGCCCCGTTCGGCCAGAATGGCGAGGTGCTCGGCGGTGGGATAGCCCTTGTGGCGGGCGAAGCCGTACTCGGGATGGCGGGCATCCAGCTCGGTCATCTCGGCGTCGCGGGTCACCTTGGCGAGGATGGAGGCGGCACTGATGGCGGCCACCAGGCTGTCGCCCTTGACCACGGCGCGGGCCTCCATCGGCAGGGACGGGCAGCGGTTGCCGTCGATAAACACCAGCTCCGGCTGGACGGAGAGCCCCGCCACCGCGCGCTGCATCGCCAGCATGGTGGCGTGCAGTATGTTGAGTTCGTCGATCTCCGCCGGGCTGGCGCGGCCGATGGCCCAGGCCAGGGCCTTCTCCTTGATTTCGCTAAACAAGGCGAGGCGCTTCTTCTCGGAGAGCTTCTTGGAGTCGGCCAGGCCTTCGATCGGGTTGGCGGGATCCAGGATCACCGCGGCGGTGACCACGTCACCCACCAGGGGGCCGCGCCCCACCTCGTCCACCCCGGCAATCAGCTTGTCTTGAGGAATATCGATCGTCATCTCACAGCCTTGAATCAAAACCGGCCCCGCAGGGCCAGTATCAGCACAACATCACGCCAAAAGCGCACATTCCAGCCCAACTAGCGGTCAAGCAGCGCCACCACCGCCTCGGCGGCCTGCACGTCGGCATTGCAGCGGATCTTCTCGTGCAGCTTGGTGAAGGTCGCGATGAGCTCGCTGTTGTCGTGCTCCAGCAGTTTGCTGACCTCTTCCACCAGATTGCAGGGGGTGCACTCGTGCTGGATGAGTTCGGGCACCAGCATCCTGTCCGCCAGCAGGTTGGGCAGGGAGACGTATTCCGTCTTCACCAGCCACTGGGCCAGCCAGTAGCTGAAGGGTTTGAGCTTGTAGCCCACCACCATGGGTTTCTTCACCAGCATGGCTTCCAGCGCGGCTGTGCCGGAGGCGAGCATCACCACGTCGGCGGCGATCATGGCCTCGCGGCCCTGGCCGTCCAGCAGCACCATGTCGAGATCCGGCGCCACCTCGGCCTTGATGGCGAGGAACTGCTCGCGCCGCTTCTGGTTGACCAGGGGCACGATGAAGCCGAGATCCGGGCAGTGCACCGTCAGGTGCTTGCACGCCTCGAGGAAGACCGGCGCCATGAAGGCCACCTCCGCATGCCGGCTGCCAGGCAGCACCGCCAGCCAGCGGCGGGCGGGATCGATGCCGAGCTCCTTGCGCACGGCGGCCTGATCCGGTACCAGCGGGATGTCGTCCGCCATGGTGTGGCCGACGAACCGGCAGGGGGCATCGAAACGGTCGTAGAAGGCTTTCTCGAACGGCAGGAAGGCGAGCACCATGTCGGTGGCGGCCTTGATCTTGTGAATGCGGCCCTGACGCCAGGCCCAGACCGAGGGGCTGACGTAGTGGACCGTCTTGATACCGGCGCGGCGCAGTTTCAGCTCCACCCCGATATTGAAATCGGGCGCATCCACACCGACGAAGATGTCGGGAGGATTGGCAATGAAGTGGCGCAGCAGCTCGCGGCGCACCTGCAGGATGCGGGGCAGACGTCCCAGCACCTCGGCGATGCCCATGACGGAGAGCTCCTCCATCTCGAACAGCGCCTTGACGCCCAGGGCCTGCATGCGCGGCCCGGCGATCCCTTCAAACTGCGCGTCGGGGTAGCGACGCTGCAGCTCGCGCACCAGCCCTGCGGCCAGGATGTCGCCGGAGGTCTCTCCGGCGACGATGCCGATGCGGATGGGCTTAGGCACGGATGATCCCGCGCTCGTTGTCCTTGAGGAAATCCACATAAAGCTGGATGGCAGGCTCGGCCTGGGCCATCTCGCTCAGCACCGGCAGCACCTCTTCGATGGTCTTGCCGGAGCGGAAGATCTCCTTGTAGGCACGCTTGACGGCGGAGATCGCCTCGGCGCTGAAGCCGCGACGACGCAGCCCCTCGGAGTTGACCCCGAACGGCTTGGCATAGTTGCCGGCCGCCATCACGTAGGGGGGCACGTCCTTGTTCAGGGCGGCGCAGCCACCGACGAAGGCGTGGGAGCCGACGCGACCGAACTGGTGAATGGCAGACAGACCGCCGAAGATCACGAAGTCACCGATGTGCACGTGGCCCGCCAGGGTGGCGTTGTTGGCGAAGATGCAGTTGTCACCGATGATGCAGTCGTGGGCCACGTGGACGTTGACCATGAACAGGTTGCCGCTGCCCACCTTGGTCAGGCTCTGATCCTGGGTGGTGCCGCGGTGCACGGTGCAGTTCTCGCGAAACACGTTGTTGTCGCCAATCTCGAGGAAGGTGCGCTCGCCGGCGTACTTCTTGTCCTGGCAATCCTCACCGATGGAGGTGTGCTGGAAGATCTTGTTGCCGCGACCTATCCTGGTCGGCCCCTTGATCACCACATGGGAGCTCACCCAGGTGTTGTCGCCGATTTCCACGTCGGCACCGATGACGGTAAAGGGACCGATCTCGACCCCTTTGCCGATGACGGCAGACTCATGGACGATGGCGCTGTCGTGGATGATGGCAGTCTGGTCGATCACGGTTACACCTCGCGTTTGGCGCACATCAGTTCGGCGGTACAGACCACTTCACCGTCGACGGTGGCGACACCGGTGAACTTGGCAATGCCGCGGCGCTCCTTCAGAAACTCTACGTCCAGCACCAGCTGATCGCCAGGGCCGACCGGGCGCTTGAAGCGGGCGTTGTCGATGGAGGCGAAATAGTAGAGCTCGTTGGGGGACGGCTTGCCCACCATGGTAAAGGCCAGGATACCGGTCGCCTGGGCCATGGCCTCCAGGATCAGCACGCCGGGGAACACCGGCTTGGCCGGGAAATGGCCCTGGAAGATCGGCTCGTTGAACGAAACGTTCTTGATGGCGCGCAGGGTCTTGCGCTCATCGCTGATCTCGTAGTTTTCCACCTTGTCCACCATCAGGAAGGGATAACGGTGGGGCAGCAGATCCATGATTTCCTGGATGCCCAGGCTCTTCTTTTCAGTAGTCAAAACAGTACCCTATACCAATCGTGATTATTCTTGATCCAGCTTTTTCTCAAGTCGGCTCAACCGCTTGTGCATCTCTTCGATACGCATCACCCGGGCGGCGGTCTTGCGCCACTCTTTATTGGTTTGCAGGGGGATGCCGGAAGAATAGATACCGGGCTCCGTGATGGGTCGCATCACCATGGCCATGCCGGTGACGGTGGCCTGGTCGCAGATCTCCATGTGCCCGTTGAAGACGGAGGCGCCGCCAATGATACAGTATTTGCCGACCTTGAGACTACCGGCCATCACGGTGGAGCCCGCCACGGCGGTGCCGTAGCCGATCTCGACGTTGTGGGCGATCTGGCACTGGTTGTCGATGATGACGTTGTCGGCGATGCGGGTATCTTCCAGCGCACCGCGGTCGATGGTGGTGCAGGCACCGATCTCGACCCGGTTGCCTATGGTCACGCCACCGAGCTGGGGGATCTTGATCCACTCGCCACGCTCGTTGGCATAACCGAAACCGTCGGCCCCGATCACGGTCCCGGCTTGCACCAGACAGTCCGTGCCCAGGGTCACGTTGTGATAGAGGGTAACGTTGGCCCACAACCGGGAGCGTGCTCCCAGTCGGGTGTTCTGGCCAACGAAACAGCCAGGACCGATGCGGACATCATCCCCCAGCACCACGCCGGATTCGATGACCGCATTGGCGCCGATGGCCACTCTCTCGCCCAGTTGCACGTCCGCCGCGATGACGGCGCTCGGATGGATATCCATGGCCGGCTGCGGGGTGGTGTCCAGCAGTTGGGCTACCCGGGCAAAGCCCACGTAGGGGTCCTTGAGCACCAGGGCATTGGTGGGACAAAACGGCAGGTCCGCTTCGGTGATGAGCACGGCGGTCGCCTTGCTCTGCTCCAGGAAATGCCGGTACTTCTTGTTGGACAGGAAGGCGATCTCCCCCTCCCCGGCTTTTTCCAGTGTCGCGACCTTGCGAATTTCCCGGGTCCCATCCCCATGGACCTCGGCCCCCAGTTGCTGGGCCAGCTGTGCGAGAGTGAATGCCATCAATTAGTTGCTCTTGCTAACCTGAGAAATGACCTGGCCGGAGATGTCCAGCTTGCTGGCGGCATAGGGCGCGGCGTTGCGCTCCAGCACCAGATCGTAGCCATTGCTCTTGGCGATGGCATCGATGGCAGCCTGTACCTTGGTCAGGATCTTGTTGCGCTCTTCCGCCTGACGACGGCCGTTGTCCTGCTCAAACGCCTGACGCTTCTGGTTGAACTCCATCTGCAGCTTGGCCAGCTTCTCCTGGCTCTGCTTCTTCTGCTCGGCGCTCATGAAGGCTTCGTCCTTCTTGAACTTCTCGACCAGCGCCTGACCATCGGACTCCAGCTTCTGCAGCTCGCGCATGCGCGGCTCGAATTCACCTTTCAGCTTCTTGGCAACGGCTTCACGCTGGGGCAGCTTCTGGAAGACTTCGCCCATGTCGACCACGGCAATCTTGGTCTCAGCCCAGGCGGAGCCCATGCCGGCAGCCATCAGTGCAAAACTCAAACCAGCTACTTTCAACGCTTTATTCACACTTACTCCTTGGTCCCTCGGTCGAGGGCTACCTGATTTACCTGATTGTGCAAGCGATCCACAAGACCGTCTTGTTACCTGGTGAGGCACGCAAACCGCGCGACCCATCATGCTTCTCCCCCGCCGCAGCGGGGTCGTCCGACCCGATTAGAAGGTACGGCCGATGTTGAAGGAGAAGACTTCGGTGTCGTCCCCTTCGTATTTCTTGATCGGTTTCGCCAGCACGAACACCAGGGGCCCCATGGGAGAGAGCCACTGCAGCGACAGACCGGTCGACACCCGGATGTTGGTGGGGTCGGAGTAGTCCATCAGATAGTTGCAGCCGCTGAAGCAACGGTTCTGGTACTGGCCATATTCGAAGGTGGTGTCCCACACGGTGCCCGCATCGACGAAGAAGCTGGTTCTAAGCTGGGGCTGGTAGCTTTCCGAGGCGAACGGCGTCGGCACTATCATCTCGAGGGACGCCACCGCCAGGGCATTGCCGCCCACCGAGCTGTCGGTGCCCTGGATGACGTCGTTGCCGCCCAGGTTGTAGTAATAGAGCGCCTTCGGACCCACGGTGTTGCTCTTGAAGCCGCGCAGGGTGTCGAAGCCACCGGCATAGTAGTTCTCGAAGAACGGCAGCACGTGGTCGTAGTCGCCGTTGCTGCCGTAGCCGTTGCCATAGGAGGCGCGGGCCTTGGCCAGCATCACCCACTGGTGATCCGCATCGAACGGGAAGTAGTGGGAGTCTTCGGCGTTGAGCTTGAAGTACTGCAGATCCATGCCAGGTACCGTCACCTTGGCGTTCACCCGCTGACGGTCACCGGCGGTCGGGAACTGGCCCTTGTTGAGGGTGGAACGGGTCCAGCCGGCGGTGACGTCGACGGTGTTGAACACCATGCGGTTGTCGCCGTCCAGGTTCGCCTGATAGACCTTCCAGAACTCGTCCACCTGCACATAGGGGTTGGGCTGGGAGAGCTTGTTGTTCTCGTAGCCCAGGCTGAAGTCGAGACGGTTGTTCTCGTTGACCGGGAAGCCGCTGGAGAGACGGAAGCCGATGGTGGTGTTCTCGTAGTCGACGATGTTGGCATCGGCCGCGCTGAACTTGTTGTAGTAGAGACGGCCGCCCAGGCTGACTCCATCGACGGTGAAGTAGGGATCGTTGTAGCTCAGATCGATGTTCTTCGAGTAGTCGTTGGTGCTGGCGTTGATGCCGATCTTCTTGCCGGTCCCCATGAAGTTGTCCTGCTGCAGGCCCGCCTGCAGGCTCAGACCCGATTCGGTGCCATAGCCGATGCCGGCGTTGATGGACCCCGCGGGCTGCTCCTTCACCTTGAAGTCGAGATCGACCTGGTCGTCGCTGCCGGGCACCCGCTTGGTATCCACTTCTGCGGTTTCGAAGAAGCCGAGCCGGTTGAGACGGGTCTTGGACTGCTCGACGTTGTCGGAGGAGAGCCAGGTGCCCTCCATCTGGCGCATCTCGCGACGCAGCACTTCGTCCTTGGTGGTGACGTTGCCGCTGAAGTTGATGTTGCGCACGTAGACCCGGGGGCCCGGCTCCACGTTGACGATGAGCTCGACTTCCTTGGTCTCGTCATTGATCTGGGGGAAGGTGACGACTTTGGGATAGGCGTAGCCGTAACGGCCGAGGAACTTGGAGAGCACCTCTTCGGTGTGGGTCACCTGGCTCGCGGAATAGACGCTGCCGGCCTCGATGGGGATCAGCCCCTTCATCTCGCCGCCGCGATCGATGAGGTCGCCCTTGAGCTGGACGCCTGAGACCTTGTACTGGTCCCCTTCCTTGATGTTGAGGGTGACGTAGACCCCCTTCTTGTCCGGGGTCATGGAGACCTGGGTGGACTCCTGGGCGAAGCGGATGTAGCCGCGGTCCATGTAGTAGGAGCGCAGCACTTCGATGTCGCCGGCCAGCTTCTGCTTCTGATAGCGCTGATCGCCGGTGAAGTTCCACCAGGGCACGTCGTCCTTGAGGGAGAGCTGGGCCAGCAGCTTCTCTTCCGGGAACACCTGGTTGCCGACGATGTTGATCTGCTGGATCTTCGCCGCTTCCCCTTCCACGAAGGTGAACTTGAGGTCGACCCGGTTGCGCGGCAGCGGAGTGACGATGGCCTTGACCTTGGCGGAGTACTTGCCCACGCCGTAGTAGAAATCTTCCAGTCCCTTCTCGAGGGAGCTCAGCACGGTGCGATCCAGGGGATCACCGACCCGGATGCCGGAGGACTCCAGGCTCTGGGTCAGCTGCTCCTCCTTGATGTCCTTGTTACCGGAGAACTCGATGCTGGAGATGGTCGGGCGTTCCTTCACCACAACCTGCAGCACCTGGCCGTCACGATAGACCTTGACGTCCTCGAAGTTGCCGGAGGCATAGAGCTTCTTGATGGCGTTCGCCAGGGCCACGGAGTCGACGGAGTCACCGACCCGCACCGGCAGATTCAACAGGGCGGCACCCAGGGTCACCCGCTGCAGACCCTCGACCTGAATGTCTTGCACCACAAAAGAGGCCGGGGCAGCCTGAGCCAGGAAGCTGGCCCCCAGCAGGCAACTCAACACCAATGCTTTTTTAACAGCCATTTTGTTCTTATGTGTCCTTGTTGATGCTCTGGCCTCAGAGGCGAGCGAAATCATTAAACAGCGCAATGCCCATCAGTAACATCAGAATGGCGGCGCCTATCCTGAACCCAACTTCCTGAATTTTTTCCGGTACCGGCTTGCCGGTGATCGCCTCGATGAGGAAATAGACCAGGTGGCCACCATCGAGAACCGGCAGGGGGAACAGATTGATGATCCCCAGGTTGACGCTGATGAGCGCCAGGAACCCCAGGAAATAGACCAACCCGTAATCGGCGCTGCTGCCGGCCCCCTTGGCGATGGAGATGGGGCCGCTCAGATTGTCCAGGGAGACGATGCCACCGATCAGCTTGCCAATCATGTCGAAGGTCAGGGTGATCAGGCTCCAGGTCTTCTGGACCCCATGCCACAGGGCTTGCAAAGGCCCATACTGTAACAGAGTTCGATACTCATCCGGTAATGGAACCAGTTGCGGCGACAGGCCGACGAAACCGACCAGCTGGCCTCTCACCTTCTTCACATCCGGGGTCAGGGTCAGGGTCAGATCGCTGCCCGCCCGCTCCACCGTCACCTGCAGTGGCTGCTCCGGGGATTGCTGCACGCGCTCGACAAACTGGGCCCATTCGGTGATGGCTTGGCCATCGACGCCCTTGATGCGATCCCCAACCAGCAGGCCGGCCTTCTCGCTGGCGCTCGATGGCACCACGGCCTCGACCACGGGCAGCACCTTGCCGCCCAGCGGCACTATCCCCAGGCTGCCGATGGGGGACTCCTTGTCCGGATCGAACTGCCAGCCGGCGAGCTGCAGCGTCTTGTCCACCGCATAGCTGGTGTGGGCCGCCTTGAGCTTGAGCTGGACCGAATCGTCCCCCAGGTGGCTGATGAGGGCATAGGTCACGCTTTCCCAGTCACCTGTCTCCTCGCCACCGACGCCGACTATCTCCATGCCCGGTTCGATGCCGGCCTGGGCGACGATGGAGGCGGGGCGCACCTCGCCCACCACAGGTTTGACGCTCGGGACGCCGATCATGAACATCAGCCAGAAGGCGAACAGGGCAAACACGAAGTTGGCCATGGGGCCGGCCGCGACGATGGCCATCCGTGCCCAGACGCTCTTGTGGTTGAAGGCGTACTGCTCCTCACCCGGCTTGAGATCGTCGACCCGGCCGTCCAGCATCTTGACGTAGCCACCCAGGGGAATGAGCGCCAGCACGTATTCGGTGCCATCCTTGCCGAGCCGGCGCCAGATAGCCTTGCCAAAGCCGATGGAGAAACGCTCCACCTTGACGCCACAGCGACGGGCGACCCAGAAGTGGCCGAATTCATGGACCGCTACCAGGAGCCCGAGGGCGACGATGAAGGCGCCTATGTTCCACAGCAGGGTTCCCATCAGCCACGCACCTCGAGGTCATGACCAGTCCTGCGCAGAGCATGGAGAGAGGCACCTGGCCACCACAGTCCGTTCATACGGCAAGCTCCTTTATCAGTTGCTGGGCACGGACACGGGCCGCACCATCCAGGGCAATGAGATCCTCCAGGGAGCCTGCGGCACTCGTGCCCAGCGCGCTCATGACGGATTCGTTGACTCTGGCAATATCCATAAATCCAATCCGCTCTGCAAGAAAAGCCGCGACGGCCTCCTCGTTGGCGGCATTGAGGGAGGTAGTAGCCCCCTGCCCCTGCTGGCAGGCAGCGATGGCCAGCCGCAAGCAAGGATAGCGCTCGTAGTCGGGGCGAATGAAGCTGAACTCTCCGACACTGAAGAAATCCAAAGGTTCCACACTGGACTCGATGCGAGCCGGATAGGCCAGGGCGTGGGCGATGGGGGTGCACATGTCGGGGTTGCCGAGCTGGGCCAGCACGGAGCCGTCTTTGTACTGCACCATGGAGTGGATGACCGACTGGGGGTGGATCACCACCTGGATCTGCTCGGGGGCGGCGTTGAACAGCCAGCGCGCCTCTATGTACTCCAGCCCCTTGTTGATCATGGTGGCGGAGTCCACCGAGATCTTGGCCCCCATGGACCAGTTAGGATGGGCCACCGCCTGGGCAGGGGTGACCTTGGCCAGCTCGCCGATCTCCGTGTAGCGGAACGGACCGCCCGAGCCGGTCAACAGTATCTTGCTGATGCCAGCCGCGGCCAGATCGCAGAAGCCCGGCTGGCGCTGGATGGCCTCGGGCAGGCACTGGAAGATGGCGTTGTGTTCGCTGTCGATGGGCAGCAGCTCGGCGCCGTGCTGGCGCACCGCCTCCATGAAGAAGGCGCCCGACATGACCAGCGCCTCCTTGTTGGCCAGCAGGATGCGCTTGCCGGCCCGCACCGCGGCCATGGTGGGCGCCAGACCCGCCGCGCCGACGATGGCCGCCATCACGCTGTGGGCCTCGGGGTGGGACGCCACCTCGCACAGGGCCGCCTGGCCACTGAGCACCCGGGTCGCAGAGCCATGGGCCTTGAGCCTGCCCGCCAGATCGCTGGCTGCGCCTTCGTCCACCATGACGGCGAAGCGGGGAGAGAATTCGAGGCAGTCGCGCAGCATGGCCTCCACGCTGCGAGCCGCCGTCAGCGCCAGCACCTGCCAGCGCCCAGGATTGTGCCGCAGTACCTTGAGGGTGCTCTGACCGATGGAGCCGGACGCTCCCAGGATCACCAGGTTATGCATCAAGACTCCTGAATGGGTAACAGACTGATGGAGCGGGACGCTCCCGGGATCATCAGCGCGCGGGGCATCAAAACTCCTGACCGAGCAACAGGTAGCTGAGCAGGAACACGGGCAGGGCCGCCGTCAGGCTGTCGATGCGATCGAGGATGCCGCCGTGGCCCGGCAGCAGGGTGCCGGAATCCTTGATGCCCGCTTCACGCTTGAACATGCTCTCGGTGAGATCGCCGAGTACGGAGGCGAGCACCGCCAGCAGGGAGCAGATCAGCACGGCCGCCATCTTGGCCGGCACGAAGCCCATGAACCAGGTGACGCCGATGGCCAGAAGGCTCGCGGTGAACAGGCCGCCCAGCATGCCCTCTATGGTCTTGCCCGGGCTGACGGCCGGCGCCAGCTTGTGTTTGCCGAACGCCTTGCCGAAAAAATATGCGCCAGAATCTGCCGCCCAGACCAGTCCCATCACGAACAGCAGTATCCAGGCCCCCATCATGGGGTCGTGGTAGAAGTTGTAGCCCCGGATGGCCACCAGGGACCAGAAGAAGGGCACCAGGGTCACCAGGCCGAACAGGGACTTGAGCCAGACGGACTCTCGCCACAGCTTGGCGCTCTGCGGGTAGCGCAGCACCAGCAGCAGCCCCAGCAGCCACCAGCTGACCGCGGTCCAGAGCACGCCCATCACCAGTGGGTGCAGTTGAGGGATCCAGAGCTGCTCTACCGGCACCCAGAACAGGCTGGCCCCCAGCAGCAGACAGAACACCACCGGCAGCCATTGCTGCGGCTGGGCGGTCACGAAGGCGCTCCACTCGCGGCTGGCCAGCAGAAAGACCAGGGCGGCGAGCAGGGCAAAGAATTTCAATGGCAGGAAAAACAGCGCCCCCAACACCAGGGGCACTAACAGTAATGCGGTAATAATTCGTTGTTTTAGCAAAAGAAACCTCTCTCTTGGGAGCGGGGTTTAGCCGGTCTGTTGCGCGGCGATCAGTTCCCGGATCTGTTCGCCCGTACAGCCGAAGCGACGCTCGCGAGCAACGAAGGAGGCAACCGCCCCACTGAACTCGGCCTCGTCGAAATCGGGCCACAGGACCGGGGTAAAATAGAGTTCAGCATAGGCAAGCTGCCACAGCATGAAGTTGCTGATGCGATGGTCCCCGCCGGTGCGGATCAGCAGATCCACCGGCGGCAGGTCGGCCATGCAGACCTCGCGCGCCAGCGCGGCCTCATCGACCGCCTCGGCATCCAGCTCGCCGGCGGCCACGGCACGGGCCAGCTTGCGGGCCGCCTGGGCGATGTCCCACTGGCCGCCATAGTTGGCGGCGATGTTGAGGGTCATCCCCCGGTTGTTGGCGGTCAGGGCCTCGGCCTTGGCGATCCTGGCCTGCAGCCGCTCGCTGAAGCGGGCGGTATCGCCAATGACCTTGAGACGGATGCCGTTGCTGTGCAGCTTGCTCACCTCACGCCCCAACACCGTCATGAAGAGCTCCATGAGCGCATTGACCTCCCCCTCGGGGCGGCGCCAGTTTTCACTGGAGAACGCAAACAGGGTCAGCGCCTCCATCTTGGCACGGGCGGCAAAGGAGACGGCCTCACGCACGGATTTCACGCCCGCCTTGTGGCCAGAGACCCGCATCTTGCCACGGTTCTGAGCCCAGCGACCGTTGCCATCCATGATGATGGCGACGTGACGGGGCAAGGACGAGCTGGCGCTATCGCCCAGCGCTGCCAAAAGCGACATTCATTTCTCCCACAAAGACAAAAGCGCCGTGCAGGGGCACTACACGGCGCTCGTAATATACCTGTCGGAGGCTTAGATTTCCATTAGCTCCTTTTCCTTCACAACCAGGGCGTCATCCACCAGCTTGATGAAGGTATCGGTCAGCTTCTGGATCTCTTCCTGGGCGCGACGGTCGTCATCCTCGGAGATCTCTTTGTCTTTGAGCAGGGCTTTCAGGTCGGCGTTGGCATCGCGGCGGATGTTGCGAATGGCAACCCGGGCGCCTTCGGCCTCGGCACGGACGATCTTGGTCAGATCGCGACGACGCTCCTCGGTCAGCGGCGGCAGCGGCACGCGCAGGGTCTGGCCGTTGCTGGACGGATTCAGGCCCAGATCGGAGGTCAGGATGGCTTTTTCCACCGCCTGGATCATGGAGCGATCGAAGATGGAGATGGAGAGGGTACGGGCATCTTCTGCCACCACGTTGGCCAACTGCTTCAGAGGAGTGGCAGCACCGTAATACTCCACCTGGATGCCGTCGAGCAGGCTCGGGTGAGCACGACCGGTACGGATCTTGGACATCTGGGTCTTGAGCGACTCTACGCTTTTGCCCATGCGGTCCTTGGCGTCGTTTTTAATCTCGTTGATCACAGTGGTTTTCCTTTTGGCGAACGAGCCGGCGGGCGGCCCGTATCTATCTTGTTGACTGGCGTAATGGACAAGCGAGCCTGGGGCTCACACTTGCCTTACTTGCTGGCCTGGTGGATCAGGGTACCTTCCGGCTCGCCCATGATCACCCGGCGCAGTGCGCCCGGTTTGTTCATGTTGAACACCCGGATCGGCAGATCGTGGTCGCGGGCCAGGGTAAAAGCAGCAAGATCCATCACTTTGAGTTCTTTTTCAAGAACTTCATCATAACTCAGTTCTTGATAGAGCACGGCATCCGGGTTCTTGACCGGATCGTCGGTGAACACACCATCGACCTTGGTGGCCTTGAGCACGACGTCGGCTTCGATCTCGATGCCGCGCAGGCAGGCTGCCGAGTCGGTGGTAAAGAAGGGGTTGCCGGTACCGGCAGAGAAGATCACCACCTTGCCGGCGCGCAGCTGGCTGATGGCCTCTGCCCAGCTGTAGGAGTCGCAGACCCCCTGCAGGGAGATGGCCGACATCAGGCGAGCATTCACATAAGCACGATGCAGGGCATCACGCATGGCCAGGCCGTTCATGACGGTCGCCAGCATGCCCATGTGGTCACCCACCACGCGGTTCATGCCCGCCTTGGCGAGGCCGGCACCACGGAACAGGTTGCCGCCACCGATGACCAGACCGACCTGAACACCCAGCTCAACCAGCTCTTTGATCTCTTGGGCCATCCGTTCCAGCACCGCCGGATCAATGCCGAAACCCTCGGATCCTTGCAGGGCTTCACCACTCAACTTCAGAAGAACACGTCTGTATGCAGGCTTGGGATTGGTACTCATGTCACTGATTCCTGGTCATATAAAGACCGCGACATAAGTCGCGGTCTGGGGAAACGGAAAAACCGGTTCGATTAGGCCTTCTGAGCGGCCGCGATCTGGGCTGCTACTTCAGCAGCGAAGTCGGTCTCTTGCTTCTCGATGCCTTCGCCCACTTCGAAACGGGTGAAGGAAACAACGTCAGCGCCTTCTTTCTTCAGCAGCTCGGCAACGGTCATGGAAGGATCCTTCACGAACGGCTGACCAGTCAGGGAAACCTCACCGGTGAACTTCTTCATGCGGCCTTCAACCATCTTCTCGGCGATTTCTTTCGGCTTGCCGGAGTTGATGGCGATGTCGATCTGGATTTCGCGCTCTTTGGCAACGACTTCGGCAGACACGTCTTCCGGCTTGACGAATTGCGGGCTGTTGGCAGCGACGTGCATGGCCAGATCTTTGGCCAGCTCTTCGGAGCCACCGGCCAGCTTGGTGATAACACCGATGCGGGAGCCGTGAACGTAGGTGCCCAGGTTGTCACCTTCAACCAGCATCACGCGACGCAGGTTCATGTTCTCACCGATCTTGGCGATCAGGTTGGTGATGGTCAGCTCGACGGACTCACCGTTGCCGAAGTCGGCGGCTTTCAGCGCGTCAACGTCAGCGATTTTCTGGGTAGCGGCGATCTCGACGATCTTCTGACCCATGGCCAGGAAACCGGCATCCTTGGAAACGAAGTCAGTCTCGCAGTTCAGCTCGATCATGACGGCAACGTTGCCTTCGGTACGGGCGAAGATCACGCCTTCGGCGGCGATACGGCCCGCTTTCTTGGCGGCCTTGGCCTGACCGGATTTACGCATGTTCTCGATAGCCAGTTCGATGTCACCGTTGGCTTCTTCCAGCGCTTTTTTGCAATCCATCATGCCAGCGGCGGTGCGCTCGCGCAGTTCTTTTACCAGGGCGGCAGAAATGTTTGCCATGTCCAGTATCCTCGGTCTTGAATTGACAAGAAACAGGGGCCACAAGGGCCCCTGCTAACCAATTACATCAGCTTGGTTAATAAGGGCTTTGCAGTCCTTATCAATTACTCAGCTTCAACGAAGCCATCTTGTTCGGCTTGAACAACGATGTCCTGCTCACGGGCTTCCAGAACGGTGTCAGCAGCAGCGTTCAGGTACAGCTGTACGGCACGGATAGCGTCGTCGTTACCCGGGATGACATAGTCAACGCCGTCCGGGTTGGAGTTGGTATCAACGATGGAAACTACCGGGATACCCAGGTTGTTGGCTTCTTTGATAGCGATGTGCTCGTGGTCGGCGTCGACAACGAACAGAACGTCAGGCAGGCCGCCCATGTTCTTGATACCACCCAGGCTCTTCTCCAGCTTGTCCATTTCGCGAGTACGCATCAGCGCCTCTTTCTTGGTCAGCTTGTCGAAGGTACCGTCCTGGCTCTGGGTTTCCAGATCTTTCAGGCGCTTGATAGACTGACGAACGGTTTTCCAGTTGGTCAGCATGCCGCCCAGCCAGCGGTGGTTAACATAGAACTGGTCGCAACGCTCAGCGGCTTCTTTAACGGCTTCAGACGCGGCACGCTTGGTACCAACGAACAGTACCTTGCCTTTCTTGGCAGCTACGGAGCTGATGAAGTTCATGGCATCGTCAAACATCGGAACGGTTTTTTCCAGGTTGATGATGTGAACCTTGCTGCGGGCGCCGAAGATGTAGGACTTCATTTTCGGGTTCCAGTAACGGGTCTGGTGACCGAAGTGAACGCCGGCTTGCAGCATGTCGCGCATAGAAACTTTAGCCATTTTATACCTCTGTATTGGGGTTAGGCCTCCACACATCCCATGTAACCGACCCCAGAGGGGCACCCCGGTACAGGTGTCGATGTGTGTGTGTTGTTTGAGTAAGGGTGATGGTATGGGAAGACAAGTTCCCCATTCCGGCGCGCTTTATACCATAAGTTTGGTCACGACACCACCAGCCAGGGCGCTAAAAATGGATCCCGAACCAGGGTGCGACCGCCTGATGACGTTGCGATGACGATCACACTGGAAGTAA
This sequence comes from Aeromonas sp. R7-4, assembly GCF_040908055.1. NCBI lineage: Bacteria > Pseudomonadati > Pseudomonadota > Gammaproteobacteria > Aeromonadales > Aeromonadaceae > Aeromonas > Aeromonas sp. R7-4. The sequence goes on along the minus strand of NZ_JBFODA010000031.1, from coordinate 81,292 downwards.
ACGGGGGTTGGGGATAAAATTTCGCCCTGATTACAAACGCATCTATTTTTCATTACCCGATTGCCGGACATCAACGGATGCGCGATCGGGCCCCAAGAGAGATCCCATGTCCATTAAAATCAAGACACCGGAAGAGATTGAAAAAATGCGCGTTGCCGGCCAGCTGGCCGCCGACGTGCTGGTCATGATCGCCCCCCACGTCAAGGCGGGCGTCACCACCGACGAACTGAACACCCTGTGCCACAACCACATCGTCGACGTACAGCAGGCCATCCCCGCGCCGCTGAATTATCACGGCTTCCCCAAGTCCATCTGCACTTCGGTGAACGATGTCATCTGCCACGGCATCCCGAACCACAAGAAGCTGCGCGATGGCGACATCATCAATCTGGACATCACCGTCATCAAGGACGGCTATCACGGCGACACCTCCGCCATGTTCATCGTGGGCCAGACCACTCCCCTGCGCCGCCAGCTGTGCAAGGTTGCCCAGGATAGCCTCTACGCCGCCATCAAGCGGGTACGCCCCGGCATGTGCATCACCGAGATCGGCGCCGTGATCCAGCCCATCGTCGAGCAGGCCGGCTTCTCCGTGGTGCGCGACTACTGCGGCCACGGCATCGGCGCCGAATTCCACGAGGAGCCGCAGATCCTGCACTACCGCAACGGCGGCAAGCTGGAGCTGAGACCTGGCATGTGCTTCACCATAGAGCCCATGGTCAACAGCAAGAAGTACCACTGCAAGGTCAACCCGAAGGATGGCTGGACCGTCACCACCAAGGATGGCGGCGACTCCGCCCAGTGGGAACACACTCTGCTGGTGACCGAGGACGGCTGCGAGGTGCTGACCCTGCGCCCCGACGACACCATCGAGCGCGTTATCCGCCACGTTTGACATTCAACCCCGGCCGCACGCCGGGGTTGCTCTTTATCCGGCCAGACCGAGAGTGCGAGATGCCATGGATGCCAGCCTGCTTTCCCCCCACCTGTTGCCCGACGATCAGCTCACCCGCGACAACTGCAAGGAGTACCTGAGCCGCTTCCTCGCCTGGTTGCACGAACGCTTCGATGCCGGTGACAACATCATCGAACTGGTGGCCACCCGCTCCGAATACATGGATGCGCTGCTGACGAGGCTGTGGCACAAGTTCGGTTTCGACAAGACGGAACTCACCCTCATTGCGGTGGGCGGCTATGGCCGGGGCGAGCTGCACCCCCACTCCGACATCGACCTGCTGCTGCTCTACGAAGGGGATGAACTGGACGAGGTGCTGGGGCTGCGCATCGGCGAGTTCATCACCCTCTTGTGGGATCTCAAGCTGGAAGTGGGACAATCGGTGCGCAACGTGGCCGAGTGCATCGAGCAGGGGCGCGCCGACATCACGGTCGCCACCAACCTCATCGAGGCGCGCTACATCACGGGTCGCCTGGCGGGGTTCGAACAGTTGCAGGCTGCCACCCAGCCCCAGCATTTCTGGCCGAGCGAGGCTTTCTTTCGCGCCAAGCGCGAAGAGCAGGCCCTGCGCCACCAGCAGTTTCTCGGCACCGCCTACAAGCTGGAGCCGGATCTCAAAAACAATCCGGGGGGGCTGCGCGACATCCAGACCCTGGCCTGGGTCGCCCGCCGCCACTTCGGCGCCACCACCCTGTTCGAGATGACCAGCCACGGTTTCCTCAACCGGGCCGAGTACCGCGAACTGCTCGACTGCCAGAATTTCCTCTGGAAGGTGCGCTTCGCCCTGCACATGGCCATCAACAAGGGGGACAACCGCCTGCTGTTCGACCGCCAGCGCACCGTGGCCCAGATGCTGGGCTTCGAGGGGGAAGGCAACGGCCCGGTCGAGCAGATGATGAAGCGCTTCTACCAGACGGTGCGGCGGGTGGCCGAGCTCAACGAGATGCTGCTGCAACTGTTTGACGAGGCGATCCTCGGCAACACCGCCATGGACGTGCGCCGCATCAGCGACGAGTTCCAACTGCGCGGTCGCCTCATCGATGCGGTGGATTCCGAACTGTTCGGCCGCGATCCGGCCGCCATCCTGCGGCTCTTCTACCAGATAGCCCAGCACCCGGAGATCGCCGGCATCCACTCCGCCACCCTGCGCCAGTTGCGCGAGGCCAGGCGCACCCTGAGCTGCTGGCTGCAGGACCTGCCCGAGTGCCGCCGCCTCTTCATGGCGCTGCTGCGCCACCCTAACGGCATCGGCCAGCCGCTCACGCTCATGCACAAGTACGGGATCCTCGCAGCCTACCTGCCCCAGTGGAATCTCATCGTCGGCCAGATGCAGTTCGACATGTTCCACGCCTACACGGTGGACGAACACACCCACAGGCTGCTCCAGAACATCCATCGCTTCCCCAACCCGGCTAGCCGCCAGACCCACCCGCTCTGCCACGAGGTATTCACCCAGCTGCGCAAGCCCGAGCTGCTCAGCATCGCGGCCCTGTTCCACGACATCGCCAAGGGCCGGCGGGGGGATCACTCCGAACTCGGCGCCGTGGATGCGCTGGAGTTCTGCCAGTTGCACGGGCTGGATCGCTACGAGAGCCGGCTGGTCGCCTGGCTGGTGCGCCACCACCTGCTGATGTCGGTCACCGCCCAGCGCCGCGACATCTACGATCCGGACGTGGTCACCGACTTTGCCCAGAAGGTGCGCGACGAATTACACCTCGATCTGCTCTATTGCCTGACCGTGGCGGACATCTGCGCCACCAACGACACCCTGTGGAACGACTGGAAAGGGACCCTGCTTCGCGAGCTCTACTTCGCCACCCAGAAGGCCCTGCGCCAGGGTCTGGAGAACCCGCCGGACATGCGGCTCAAGATCCGCGAGAACCAGCGTCAGGCACGGCAGATCCTGGCCCAGCGCGAGGTATCCCTGGATGCGGTCAACGCCCTCTGGAACGACTTCAAGGCCGACTACTTCCTGCGCCACAGTCCGGAGCAGATCGCCTGGCACTGCCGCAAGATCATCGCCCACGGCGATAACCCGGCGCCCCTGGTGCTCATCGGCAAGCACCCCATCCGGGGCGGCAGCGAGGTGTTCATCTATTGCCGCGACATGCCCAACCTGTTCGCCACCGTAGCCTCGGCGCTGGATCAGAAGAACCTCAGCATCCACGACGCCCAGATCATGAACTCGCGCAACGACTATGTGCTGGATACCTTCATCGTGCTGGAACCAAGCGGCGAACCCATCAGCCCCAACCGCACCGCCACCATCAAGAAGGCGCTGGAGAAGGCGCTGCAGGAGCCAGGCAAGCTGGTGCTACGCAGCAAGCCCCTGTCACGGCGCCACCGCCAGTTCAGCGTGCCGACCCGGGTGGTGTTTCTGCCCCACAGGGGCGAAAACCGTCACACCCTGCTGGAGCTGACGGCACTGGATACCCCTGGCCTGCTGGCCCGCATCGGTGCCGTGTTCCAGCAGTGCGGCCTGTCGCTGCACGCCGCCAAGATCACCACCATAGGCGAACGGGTGGAGGACTTCTTCAGCCTCACCACCCTGGCCGGGGAGCCCCTGAGCCAGGCCGAGCAGCAGGCGCTGGAAGAGCGGCTGGTCAATCAGCTCAACCCGCAGGAACCCGGCGAGGCGGAGGGCTGAACAGGCCGGACGAAGGTCCCATAAGAGCCTTTGTCTCGTATTAATTTTTCAATCATAACAAGTGGTTGGGCCACTCAAGCACAATAAATCGCCTTTCTTCTCAAGAAATCGGCGAGAGCCCTTAAAAACAATTGGAAAAGTGTGATACAACAAACAGAATTTTTTAGAGGAAACTTGTCATGACCCAGTTGCAACAGACCATCGAAGCGGCCTTCGAGCGCCGTGACTCCATCACCCCCGGCTCCGTCGATGCCGCCACCAAGGCCGCCATCCTGGAGGCCATCGATCTGCTGGACTCCGGCAAGGCCCGCGTCGCCGAGAAGATCGCCGGCGAGTGGGTCGTCCACCAGTGGCTGAAGAAGGCGGTGCTGCTCTATTTCCGCATCAATGACAACGGCATCATCAAGGGCGACGATGCCCAGTACTACGACAAGGTTCCCCTCAAGTTCTCCGACTACAGCGCCGAGCAGTTCAAGGCCGCCGGTGTACGCGTGGTGCCGCCGGCCACCGCGCGCAAGGGCTCCTTCATCGCCCCCAATACCGTGCTGATGCCCTCCTACGTCAACATCGGCGCCTTCGTGGATGAAGGTACCATGGTCGACACCTGGGCCACCGTTGGCTCCTGCGCCCAGATCGGCAAGAACGTGCACCTCTCCGGCGGCGTCGGCATCGGTGGCGTACTGGAGCCGCTGCAGGCCAACCCGACCATCATCGAAGACAACTGCTTCATCGGTGCCCGTTCCGAGGTGGTGGAAGGGGTGATCGTCGAGGAGGGCTCCGTCATCTCCATGGGTGTCTTCATCGGCCAGTCCACCCGTATCTATGACCGTGAAACCGGCGAGATCCACTATGGCCGCGTCCCGGCCGGCTCCGTGGTCGTCTCCGGCTCCCTGCCTTCCAAGTGCGGCAAGTACAGCCTGTACGCCGCCGTCATCGTCAAGAAGGTGGATGCCAAGACCCGCGCCAAGGTCGGCATCAACGCCCTGCTGCGTTCCATCGACGAGTAATCCTCTTGGCCGTGATTAAAAGGGCGCCTGATGGCGCCTTTTTGGTTGCTCTTGTCCCGCCCGCACCCGCTTTTCTAGTAGATCGACGAGAGTCCCTTCATCACTTCGCCAGACGGCGATAGCGGCAAGGGGCTCTTCCCATGATCCATCCCCTGAACACAGCACTCCTTTGAGCCCCTCCTGAATTTGGCGCACCTGTCACAGGCAAGCGGGCCCGACTCGGGTAAGATAAACAGGTCAGGATCGTTTCAAACCAAGGAAGCCCGATGTACGAGAATCTGAAGAGCCTGGGGATCCAGGAACCCACCTCAGTGGACAGCTACACCCTGCGCCAGGAGGCCAACCACGACATTCTCAAGATCTATTTCAAGAAGCAGAAGGGCGAGTTCTTCGCCAAGAGCGTCAAGTTCAAGTATCCCCGCCAGCGCAAGACCATGCTGGTCAACTCGGGTACCCATGAATACAAGGACGTCACCGAGATCAACGCCAACCTCAAGTACGTGGTGGACGAACTCGACAGCCTGACCCAGGGCGGACAGACCCAGGCCGATCCGGACATCAAGCAGAAGATACTGCGGGACCTGCGCCACCTGGAGAAGGTGGTACAGAACAAGATCAGCGAGATTGAGCGGGATCTGGAGAAACTCTGACCCCATTCCATTCAAAAAGGCGCCATCAGGCGCCTTTTTTATGGCCGCTGGCCAGCCCTACGCCACGAGCCAGGCCCGGGACCCTGCGCGATGATGCCGACTCCTGAACGGCGGGCAGAAAAAAGGGAGGCTTGTGCCTCCCCTTTCGGAACTCGGTATGAAAGCAGGGATTAGTTGCTCTTCATCCAGATGTCCATGTCGGTTTTCAGGTTGTCGGACTTGGTGCCGAAGATGGCCTGTACACCGGAACCGGCAACCACCACACCGGCAGCGCCCAGCTTCTTCAGACCAGCCTGGTCAACCTTGGCCACGTCCTTCACACCGACACGCAGACGGGTGATGCAGGCGTCCAGGGAGGCGATGTTCTCTTTGCCACCGAAGGCGTAGACCAGAGCGGCAGACATCTCATCCTTGCTCTGACCGGCAGAGGACTCTTGTGCGCTCTCATCTTCGCGACCCGGCGTCTTCAGGTTCATGGCACGGATCACCACGGTGAAGACCACGTAGTAGATGACGGCGTAAACCAGACCCAGACCCACCAGCAGCAACATGTTGTCGGCACGGGGTGATTGCACCACGAAGTCGATGAAGCCGTTGGAGAAGGTGTGACCGTGCACGACACCCAGCGTGTTGGTCAGGACATAGGCCAGACCCGCCAGCAGCGCGTGAATGGCGTACAGCACCGGAGCCACGAACAGGAAGGAGAACTCGATAGGTTCGGTAATACCGGTCAGGAAGGAGGTCAGGGCGGCAGAGGCCATGATACCGACGATCTTGGCACGGTTTTCCGGCTTGGCAGCGTGTGCGATGGCAAACGCAGCGGCAGGCAGACCGAACATCTTGAACAGGTAACCACCGGCCAGCTGACCGAAGCCGTTACCGGCAGCGCGGGACGCATCGTCCGCGGTCAGGAAGCAGGTCATGATGCCGTGCACGGTTTCACCGGCGGCGTTGACACAGGTACCCGCCTGGTAGAAGAAAGGCACGTTCCAGATGTGGTGCAGACCGAACGGGATCAGGGAGCGCTCAACCACGCCGTAGATACCGAAGGCCAGAACCGGGTTCTGGTTGGCAGCCCAGTCGGAGAAGGCACCGATGGCACCACCGATCGGCGGCCAGATGAAGGAGAGGACCACACCCAGACCGATGGAGACGAAACCGGTGATGATGGGCACGGCACGCTTGCCTGCGAAGAAGCCGAGGTACTCGGGCAGCTGGATCTTGTAGAAGCGGTTGAACGCCCAGGCGGCAACACCACCGGCGAGGATACCGCCCAGCACACCGGTATCGATGCTCTCGACGCCCATCACAGGGGCCATCACCTTCAGGGTGGCGACCATGATGCCGTAGCCGACGATGGCGGACAGGCCGGATACACCGTCGTTATTGGTGAAGCCGAGAGCGACGCCCACGGCAAACAGCAGAGCCATCTGGCCAAAGACGGAACCACCGGCCTGCTCCATCAGTTGAGAGACGATTTCCGGCAGCCAGCTGAAGTGGGCAGCCCCCACCCCCAGCAGAATACCTGCTACGGGCAAGACCGATACAGGCAGCATCAGCGCCTTACCGACCTTTTGCAGATTAGAGAATGCATTTTTTAACATGTGTGCGCTCCTGAATGGATTTTTTTTCCGACAACGACCCCGTACAGTTTATGGATGACCACCTGCTTCATCCGCGATTGTACTGGAGCGTTTCCCGGGTTGCTTATTTTGACCACCAGAATATAACCCAGCAGATATGGAATTGCCTCTACCGAGGACAAGGGAATAATAAATTTGGAGGAGAGATCACAAGATAATAAATAAGCAGGAAGGGTGTAATCTTGAATATTATTTCGCGTTGTTATAGCAATACCGCAAAAAGAAAAAAACCACTTCAAAATAAATCAAGGAGAAACAAAATAATACACAGAGAAACCCAATGTAACTAAACGTAACCAAGCACTGCTTTATATTATCAAGTCTACCGATTAAAAAGGCCTCCAACAAGGGAGGCCTCCAACAAATAGCAATTTAAATAAGTCAGGATATTTAGTTCTTTTGTGACCGTTTCACCGCATCAATAAAGACGGATTTCGCCTTGGTTGACCCGGCACGTTCCGCTTCATTCACCAGTTGCATCGCCTTGTCGATATCCCCGGCCTTCACCGCCTTCTCGATCTGGGCGTTGTAGAAGCTCTCGGTCTCGCTCAGCATGGCGGGAGCCGGCGTACTCGGTGCTGCGGCCACTGCCGCCGTGGTGACGGCCGAGGCAGCCACGGCTGTTGTGGCCGGCTTGGCCTGACTCATCGCCACCTTGTCCGAATACTCGGGCTTGAAGACGGCCTCGATACCCTGCCCCTTGGCCATGTCGACCGCCTTGATCTGAACCAGACCCCAGGGTGAATGCGGGATCACGGGGTCCTGGATCTCCGGCTCCACCGTGCCATTGGCGCGGGCAAAGGCCTTGGCCGGGTGCAAGATGGTGGTACTGCCGGACAACTCGTCCCCCGGCGCGTATATCACCATATAGGTTTCAGCGGCGGGATTGCCCGGCATGCTGCGGTCCACGAACACCTTGCCTTCGATCCTGTCATTGTCGAGCAGGTGGGCGGGTTGGTAGCTGAATACGGACTCACCCAATACGCGAGTCACCTTGAACTGGGCATCCAGCATGATGACCTTGGGGATCAGCACCGTCTTGCTCACCTGGGATGCCAGCGTGATGGCCAGGTTGCCGGTATTGATGGGCAGACGATAGGCGGCGAAGTAGCTCATCCCCTCGTCAAACTGATAACTGGGCTGCTTGCCATCTATGGTCAGCAGCGTCTCGCCTTCCGGCAGAGAAACATAATTGAATTCGTTGAAATCCTTGCAGCAGCTCGTCGCCTGGGAGAGCGCCTGCTTGGCCTGATCGGCATTGCTCAGGATGGAGGCGTGATCCTGCACGGGCACGACCATGCTACCGGAACAGCCGGCCAACAGCGCGGTAACCACGGCCGCGATAGACATCTTTACCAGTTTCATTCTTCTTCTCTCCATAACCCGATTGCCAATTCCTGAGAAACAAAACTGCCCCCATAAGGGGGCAGTGACTAACTTAACTGAAGATATTGCTTACCACCAGGCTTCTGCTTGCACACCAACCTGATAAGTGTCTTTGGAGGTACCGCCTTCAAAGGCGTTGTTGTCCTCGGTGTTCTCCAGGTAGGAGGCGAACACACGGATTTCCGGACGGGCCCAGAAGCTGGAGCCGGCGGACCAGGCCTGGGCCAGGGTCAGCTTGTAAGCACCGTCTTTGTCGGTGGTACCGGAGGTGGACTTGTTCTTGTCCTGGAAGTAGCCGCCTTCGAAGATGGTCTTGTTGAAGTCATCCCACTTGTACATCGGGCGGATAACGGCAGACAGGGTTTCGTACTTGTCGTTACCATTCCACATCTCGTTGCCTACACCGTAGACCAACTGGTGACCCATCTCCCAGGAGTTGCCCATCGGGATGACACCCCAGTTGATGATACGGTAGCCATCGGCACCGTCTTTCGCTTCAGCACCGTACCAGGAGCCGTCACCGTAGAAGGCCATGGTCTTGGAGTAGCCTTCGGTACCGTACTGCAGCACGGTCTTGTTGAAGCCACCGAAGATGCCCTGGGTTAGTTCGGCAGTCAGCATGACGCCGTTCTTCATGTTGTCGTTTTTCAGCTCTTTCTGAGCGTCGGTCTCATTGATCAGGGCATACATGGCGCCCACTTCCAGAGAGCCGTCTTGCCACAGCGGGATGCCGGCATAACGCACGTCCAGGGTGTTGACGTTCAGATTTTCGTTCTTCTGGTAAACCGGATCACCATTGCCATCTACACCGGTCTGGGTGTACTGACCGAAGACATCGGCTGCGCTGCGGTCGTTGCGAACCCAGGCGAAGGAGACCTTGCCAGGACCAGCCTGGATGCCTTCGATACCGGCACCGGCACCGGAGATGTTCCAGTAGTAGAAGTCAGAGATGTGAATGTCGTGACGTTGGTAGTAACGCTTACCGGCCCAGAGGGTGGCTTCCGGGGCGAAGCCCAGCAGGCCCTTGGCTTGCACGTTGAACTGGCGCAGAGCGAAGTCGGAGTCGCCGTTGCACTGCTTGGCGTCGAAGTTGCAGACGGTGCCGGTCCCTTCCCAGTCGTTGGAACCGTCAGAAGACATGGCGAACATGGAATCAACGTAGAAAGTCTTGCCATCTTTGTTGAAGACTTCCTGACCCAGTTGCACTTCGCCGTAGGTGTCGTTTTCGTTACCCAGACGACCAACCTTGTTGACGCTGTATTTCACCATGTCGCCGTCACCGGAAACGCCGACACCTGAACGGAAGTAGCCGTGGAAATCAACGGCGAAGGCGGCTTGGGAAGCCAGGGCTGCGGTAACTGCTGCAGCGATCGGGAGCCACTTTGCTTTCATTTTCATTTTCCTTATTCCCGCTGAGAGGAGTGTGATCCTGATATTCAAGTTCTTATCACCGGAAAAACGTTTTGGTGATAACCGAGGCCGATTATAGGTAGCCAATTTCGGGACAAACATGAGCTGATTCACAAAATGGTGACAAATCGCTCCCCTCAAGCCACAGGAGAGAGCGTCAGTCAAGAAAAGCATAACAAGAACAACAAATCACCCCAAAAAAGCCAGTCACAGCAATAATAGACTATGAAAAATGCATTCAAACATTAATTTGCGATGAGAGTTAAGTTAAAAACCAGTCGCTCAGTGGCAAAAACATGATTGAAATCGCTTTCAATGGGGAACTTTTAATTTTCTGGTTTGTCGCGTTTTTGATGAATATGGGTCTGTCGGTGCACTCTGTTCGAGAGAAAAATAACCGGCAATCAGACAGGATAATATTTGAGAGTAGAAGCAATGAGTCCCAAAATAATGCTCCCCCGTCAGCAGGCTCACGGGGGAGACATTTAAAATATGCGCCAATCCGGCTACAGCCTATTTTCCCAGGTTTTCAACCAGGCCAGCGCCGCCACCTCTGGCTCGTCCACCACGGTCGCGTCTATCTCCAGACGCGGTATCAGGGGAACGGCCGCCAGCTCCTGCAACAACTCATCCAGCCTTCGCCCCGCCCCGCAGAAATGCTCATAGCTGCTGTCCCCCATGGCGATGAGGGCATAGCGCCACCCCTTCATATAAGGGGCACGATCGGCCAGAGCGCTGGCAAAGGGTTGCAAGTTGGGGGGAATATCGCCCTGCCCCGTGGTGGCGCTGACGATCAGCAGAAAACGGGAGGCATCGATGTCCTCCAGTTCGGCCTCGTCGAAGATACGGCAGACATGGCCGCTGGCCTGCAGGTGGTCGCTCAGGGTCTCGGCCACCAGCATGGCGGCGCCATAGACTGTGCCGACCAGGATGTCGATCTCGGCCATCAGCGACTCCTCAGGGGAAGAGGCTGGCCCGCTTCGGGCGGGACGCTCGGGGCATTTCCCCCAGGCTGGATATGATGACACACGGTGAAGGGAGAAGTATCTCGTTGAGCCATAAGTCATTCCTCTGACGGACCTGGCCTACAGCATGCCACAGCCCGGTCAGAGGAAACAGATGAAGACTGACTCAAACGCCGTAGTCGCTCTCGCTGGCGGGCCAGCCCAGTTCGGCGAACAGCTGCAGCACCTGGGGCCCCAACGGCGCCTGGATCCGCATCGGCACCTTGAGCACGGGATGCTCGAAGCTGAGCTTGTGGGCGATCAGCAGCAGCCTGTCGCAGCCGTAGTGCTCGCGAAAGAAGCGGTTATGCCGGCCATCGCCATGGGTGGTGTCGCCGACGATGGGATGGAACAGGTGATCCAGGTGGCGGCGCAGCTGGTGCTTGCGCCCCGTCTTGGGGAAGAGCCGTACCAGGCTGTAGCGGCTGGTGGGGTGCTTCTTGGAGACCGCATGGGGCAGCTCGACCTTGTGCAGGCGGCGAAACGCGGTCACCGCCTCCTGGGCGGGGCGATCCGGGTCGCTCATGGCGTCGGCTATCTTGTCCAGCTGCTCCTTGAGCGGGTAATCGATGAGCCCCTCCTCGGGGGCCCATCCCCGCACCAGCGCCAGATACTCCTTGTGTACGCGGCGCGCGGCGAAAGCCTCTGTCAGAGTGCGGGCCACCGCCGGATCCAGCGCAAACAGCAGCACCCCAGAGGTGGGCCTGTCGAGCCTGTGTACCGGATAGACATGGCGACCGCCGATGAGATCCCGGGTCATCTGCATGGCGAAGCGGGTCTCCCCCTTGTCGAGCCAACTGCGGTGCACCAGGAGACCCGACGGCTTGTTGACCGCCACCAGCCAGTCATCCTGATAGAGCAGGGTCGGTACCAAGGCGTTCTTTGCGCTGACCGGCTCACCCATCATTGCTCGACCACTTTGCCGGAGAGCAGCAGATCGAAGCGGGCGATCAGACGCAGCAGGGCTTCCACCTCGGCCAGCTCTTCCTTGTAGACTTCGCTCGCCATGGGGTAGAGGGAGACGCTGGTCGGCAACGGCGCCTGCAGCAGCACCAGCTGCTCCATGCGGGGGATCAGCACGAATTGCAGCCACTGATCGAAACTCAGGGTATCGACGCAGAACGGCAGCTCGCTTGCCAGCGCCTCGCTGCCCGGATGCTCGGCTTGCCAGCGTTCCAGGCGTTGCAGCTCGGCTGTCAACTCTCCCAGCAGGCCGGCGACCAGCAGATATTGATTCATCTCACTTCCTCATCGTGTGGCCGACGGGTGTCGACGCCCCACTCAACAGAGCCATCAAAAAGGGGCGTTACTATACACCGCCCCCGGGACGGCTGCCATGCTGCCGTCGCCCTCTCGCCCGCTGCGACCGCCACTGGCTATCTGGTGCAGCCTCCTTATAATCCCCGGCATCACCTTCAAGCCGGATCTCCTCATGTCTTCCATCAATACGCTGACCGAATTTCTGACCCAGGCCGATACCCAGTTCCAGCTGTTCGACATGGGCCGCCAGGTGCGCCCGCTGGCGAGCGACCTCTTCGTGCGCATCGAGCAGCAGCAGGAGCCCTACCCCTGGCCGTTGCAGCAACATGCCTGGCTCGGCGTGCACTTCTTCCAGCCCGCCGAGTCAAGACACTACCTCTGGTTCCTCAAGTTTGCCCTCGATGAGCGTGGTCTGCTCATCTCCAGCGGCCCCAAGCACTTCATGGACCAGGTGGTCGAGACCCTGGGTTACAAGCTCACCGGGGAGCTGGATGAGGAGAAGGCGCAGCGTCTGGCCGACAACCCCTACACCTTCCGTCCGGCCGAGGCCAAGATGGCCAGCCTGCACGCCAAGCTGGCCCGCCAGCTGGAGCAGGCCCCTTCCGCCTACTACGAGGCGCTCTGCCACTATCTGGCGGCGCCGGGGGAAGAGGGGTGGCAGCACCTGGGGCTGCAGGGCTTTGCCGATCTGGCGGAGCGGCTGCAGGATGAGCGCAACCTGGCCCTGGTGTGCAAGGCGTTGCCGAAGCTCCCGCAGGCACCGCTCTACGCCCTGTGCCAGAGCCTGGAGAACGCGCCCCTCCCCCTCGCCCTGCAAGGCGCGCTGCTGGAGCGCATCGGCAAGGAGCAGGAGTGCGTCGAGCCCGATGCCGAGACCCTGGCCTATCTGTGCCGGGCCCTGGCCTCCTGCCCGGGCAACGAGCTGCGCAGCAACAAGCTGCTGACCCTGCTGCAGACCCGCCCCAGCCCCTCCCTGCTGCTCGCCATCGCGGGCCGCCTCTGGCCCGATCTGAAAAGCCCGGCGCTGCTCGGCCTGTTCCTCGAGCAGCTTGCCCTGCAACCCACCCAGTTCTTCAACCAGGTATTTGCCGAGCTCGTCACTTTACCGGCCCTGCGCAATGATATGCTGGCGAGACTGCGCGACCCCGCACGCAGCGAGGCCCTCGGCCAGGCCATAGGTCGCCTGTTCGCCTCGGCGTAGGAACGCTTGCTGGCCCGGCTCCCCTCCTGGAGCCGGGCCCCACCGACATCACAGAAGGAACCCGTTGATGGGAGAAATGCTTGGGATCTTGCTGCTCGGCCTCGTTGGCTGGGCCTTCTGGCAACAGCGCCGTCAGGCGGAGCTGGCCTGGCAATACATGCGCCGCTACTGCCAGCACCACGACCTGCAACTGCTGTCGCTGGCACGCACCCATCGCGCGCTGGGGCACAAGCCCCTGCGCCTGCTCACCTACTACCAGTTCGAGTTCTCCAGCGACGGCGAGAGCCATTACCAGGGCCAGCTGTGCATGCAGGGGCTGCACGTCGCCGGGGTCGAGTTGCCACCCCATCGTCTGCCCTCCTAGGCCGGGTCAAGGCCCCGGGGGCTGACTATAATTCTCGACAACCCCCCTGCAAGGAGCGCCGAGATGGAATTGCTGACCCATGACATGACAGCCCTGTTTGCCCAGCTGGGACTGGCCAATGACGAGACCAGCCTGCACCGCTTCATCCGCGAGCACCCCCTGGACAACCAGACCCTGCTGCCCGAGGCCCCGTTCTGGACCCCTTCCCAGGCGGGCTTCCTGCGCGATGCGCTCTGGAATGACTCAGACTGGGCGGAAGCCATCGACCAGCTGGACGTGATGCTGCGCCAGACCCACTGACGCTCCCGCTTTTCCGGCAGCCGGGCTCTGGGTTAGCGCAGAGCCCCAGTCACATCTCAATCGCCCTGGCGTCCCCCCACGTCAACCAGCTGAGCCAGTCCCCCTCGCGCCGCTTTCCTGATGGGCAGGCTTTGATTAAGCTCTGTGCCACCATCCGCAAGCAGCAAGACGGCCGCGCAGGAGCCAAGATGTCAGCCCAAGAGATCATCCAGATAGCCAACGAACTCAGTGCCAGGGGGATCACCCCCTCCACCGCCATGGTCAAGGCCCGCCTCAGCCATCCCGTGCCCATGGCCGAGCTGCTCAAGGTGCTGAGCCAGTGGAAGCAGCAGCCCCAGTCGGCTGAGCCCGCGCCCGCCAGCGTCCCCGCGATGCCCCCTGCGGCCCCGGAAACCGTCGGCCTGCTGCAACTGAGCGAGCAGCTCGCTAGGCTCGAGCAGAAGGTCGATCGCCTCACCGACCTGCTGCTCGACCACAAGCGGGATTGACGCGTCACCATGTACATCCTCGAACTCACCTTTGAGTGCTACCGCGATACCTCCCTCGGGGAGGCCGAGCGGGCCATAGTCCACTACCTCGACATGCTGCGCTACCAGGGGCAGATCCTGGGGCGGGAGTTTCCCACCAGCATGCACCCAGGCCATTTTATCAGCCGGGTGGTCTGCCCGGAGCAGGACAGCCTGCATCCGGACAATCAGAGCGAACTGGTGGCCCTGGCCGAACAAGGCCTGCACCAGGCCGGGCTGCTGGCTCCCAAACTCCAGCTTCAGGGCATGGATCTGCTGTCCGACAGCACGGATCCGTGCGGCCAGGAGGGCGAGCGCCCGAGCTGGATGCTGCTCTATACCAGCTTCCTGCACAGCTGCTCTCCCCTGCGCTGCGGCGACCATTTCGCCCCCATTCCGCTCTATCGACTGCCTGCCGTCGCCAACGGCGACCACAAGCAGATCATCAAGTGGCAGGAGGATTGGGAGGCCTGCGATCAGCTGCAGATGAACGGCTCCATCGCCGAGCACGCCGCCCTGCACGAAATCGGCGAGGTGGGCAGCCGGCTGCAACGCCGGGGCAGCGATCTCGTCAGTCGACTGGAGGCCCTGAGCGGCATCCCTACCTATTACTATCTCTACCGGGTCGGCGGCCTGAGCGCCGCCGAAGAACGGGCCCGCCCCTGCCCCGGCTGTGGCGGCGACTGGGCGCTGACCGCCCCCCTGCACGAGATCTTCGACTTCAAGTGCGATCCCTGCCGCCTGGTGTCCAACCTCTCCTGGGACTTCAAGGACTAGGGGCCGCCGGCGCGGCCCCCATAAAAAGAGAGGGCCTTGCCAGATGGCAAGACCCTCTCTCATCCTGCTCATCCTGCTCATCCTGCCCGTCTCAATGGGGCAGGGTCTCCAGCCGCGCCAGAAATGCCGGCAACGAGGGGGCCAGCGCCAGGCGGCGACCTGAGTCCAGCCACTCCAGCCACACCTGGCCGCTCTCGTTGTCGAGCGACACCAACGTCATCTCGTTGCGGGTGGTGGCGATGAAGAGCGAGGGGGAACGCTTCAGCTTGCGCAGCATCAGCAGGTGACCGATGAGGTTCTCCTTGAGCAGGTCCAGATCGTCCTCGTTCCACGGCAGGATCAGCTCGATGCGCAGCCCCTTGTAGGAACAGGGAAGGGGGCGGCTGAACCAGTGACCAAACAGGACAAGGACGCTCGGATGTAGAGTCAGTTCGAGGGCATCGGCCATGGCCGCGAAGTCGGCAGGCTGGTCGCGCCTGTGGGGGCGCCAGGCCACCCGCCCCTCTTTGGGCTCATCCAGCTCGCAGGGAGAGCGCCACTCGGCCTCCCACTCGCACAGGGGCAGCCCCCGTCTCGCCTCGCCATCGCGCTGCCAGCGTAAAAAGAACTGCTCCAGAGCAGACAGGACTTGATCCGTCATCGATATTCCCCACAATAGCGGCCTCTGATCGCCGCAAGACAGTGACCGAAAAATCCGGCAATTGCACCATCAAACCCTTTGTCAGACAAGCGTGAGCAAACCAGCATGAGCAAACAAGAGAGATACGCCGGCGCCAGTGCGCTGCAGGGCCTGAGCCTGGGGCAGCAGTCCGCCTACATCAGCCAGTACACCCCGAGTCTGCTGCAACCTGTGCCACGCAGCCTGAACCGCGACGATCTGGGCCTTGGCGAGACCCTGCCGTTCGAGGGCTGCGACGTCTGGACCCTGTACGAACTCTCCTGGCTCAATGCCAAGGGCAAGCCCGTGGTCGCCCTCGGCGAGGTGGCCGTACCCGCCGCCAGCCCGAACCTCATCGAGTCAAAATCCTTCAAGCTCTACCTCAACTCCTTCAACCAGACGCGCTGCGACTCCCTGGAGGCGGTACAGGCGCTGCTGGTTCAGGATCTGAGCGCCTGCGCCGGCGCCCCCGTGAGCGTCACCCTCTTCCCCCTCGATGAGGCCCCCCATCAGATAGTGCAGCTGCCCGGTGAGTGCATCGACGATCTGGATATCGAGGTGGACGGCTACGAGTTTGACGAGACCCTGCTGCAAGGGGCCGCCGGCACCGAGATCGTGGAGGAGACCCTGCACAGCCACCTGCTCAAGTCCAACTGCCTGGTCACCAGCCAGCCGGACTGGGGTTCCGTGGTGATCCGCTATCGCGGCCCGCGCCTCGACCGGGAGAAGCTCTTGCGCTACCTCATCTCGTTCCGCCAGCACAACGAGTTCCACGAGCAGTGCATCGAGCGCATCTTCACCGATCTCAAGCACTTCTGCGCCCCGACACAGCTGACCGTCCACGCCCGCTACACCCGCCGCGGCGGACTGGACATCAACCCCTTCCGCAGCGACTGGGAGCCGGTTCCCGCGAATCTGCGCCTCATCCGCCAGTAAGCCGGGCACTCGGGTTCCGACACATCCGGCCCATCACGCATCTCATCAATGAACTCTGGACGGGCGGGGGTGGGCTTGGATAACATGCCTGCACCTCCGTGCCGTCCTTAATCCAATGAATCAACTGTTTTTTCTGGCAATGATGATGTCCTCCCTGTCGGCTCCGGATCTGGATCTGGCGAAGGAGCAGTTGTCCATCGATCTGCAGCAGGCCCAGACCCTGGTGCTGACCGATCCCGCCAGATGTGTCCAGATCGCCACCGCCTTTCTGGAACGCACGGCCAGCAACCCCAAGCAGATCATCAGCAATCGCCAGGAGTACGGTTATCGGGAGCCCATGCTGAACTACGGCTCCGCCACCCAGACCACGGGGGCCTACCTGCTCAAGGGAGAGTGCCTGCAGCAGCTGGGGCAATTCAAACCGGCCCAGGAGTCCTTCGCGAAGGGCATCGCCATGGCCGAGAAGGAGCAGCAGTTCGAGCTGCACGCCCATGGCCTCTACCTCCAGATCCGCAGCCAGACCCTGCAGCTGCACGCCCACGGTGCCGGCGCCGCCCAGCTCGACAAGCTGGACAAGCTGCTCGCCAGCCCCCCGCTCAAAGAGAGCCAGTTGCAGGTCTACGCCCGTCTGCTGCATGTCAACGCCAGCATGGAAGAGCGACAGTTCGATCTGGCCAAACGCCAGCTGGCGGAGGCGCGCCAGTGGGCCGAGCAGGCCAAGAACCCCCTGGCCAGGGCCTGGACCAGCGCCGTGGGGGGCGATCTCTATCAGGCCCTGGGCCAGCCCCAGCTCGCCCTCGGGGAGTATATCGATGCCCAGCAGCAGGCCAGGGATCTGCAGGATCCCCTGTTCCTCGGACTGCTCTCCAACCAGATGGTCAGCCTCTATCAGGCGGAACAGGAGCCACAGAAGGCGCTGCAATACGCCAACGAGGCGGCCAATTACTTCCATGCCCTCGGCAACCCCTCCCTGCTCAGCGACGCCCTGATCGTGCTCGCCCGTCTCAACCGCGATCTGGGGGAGATGAACATGGCGCTGGTCTATTTCTTCAATGCCCTGGATCTGCTGGACGGGAACAGCAACCGCATCCGCATCGCCCACCTCAAGTTCGAGATTGGCAAGACCTATCTGCAGACCGGCAACCTGAACCTGGCCCGCAACTACCTGAATGCCGCGCGCCAGTCCCACGAGCTGGGGGACGACAAGGAGTCCCTGATCGATACCCTGCTGCTGCTCGGGGATCTCCACCTCAAGCAGCAGGAGGCGGGGATCGCCATCCTGCAGCTGGAGAACGCCCTGACCCTGGCGAACCGGATTGGCGACATCCGGCGCCAGCTGGAGATCTTCCGCCTGCTCTCCATCGCCTACGAGCAGAAGGGCTACCTGCAGCAGGCCCTCGAGAGCTACAAGAATTTTCATCAGCGCAGCGAGCTGGTGCGCCAGCAGCAGATCGCGCTGGAGCAGGAGGCGGTGCGCGACAACTATGCCCAGGTGGAGCGGGCCCAGCAGGTCAAGGAGCTGGAGCAGCAGCTCGACCAGAGCCAGCACCAGCAGGAGCGCTACCTCTGGTCCAGCGTCAGCACCGGGCTGTTGCTGGCGCTCTTCATCTACCTGTTCTTCACCCTCTGGCTCAAGCTGAGGGTCGCCCGCCTGAATGCCAAGCAGCTGGGGGAAGCCCTGCTGGTGGAGCCGCGCAGCGGCCTGGCCAACTGGCAGCGGCTGATGAGCCGCTGGCCGAGGGAGATGGCCAAGCGCCAGCAGAAGTCCGAGCGCTGGTACCTGAGCGAGCGCCCCACCAGCGAGTTTGACGACAAGCTGCACTACCTGCTGTTCCGGGTGCCCTTCCTGGTCAACAGCCTGGAGCAGCATGGCTATCAGGTCAGCCGCGAGATTGAGCAGGCCTTCGGCCAGTACGTCGCCAAACTGACCCCGAAGGATGGCCGCATCTACGACCTGCGCGAGGGACATCTGCTCTATGTAGTGCCCCAGCGCCACGTGGCCCAGCTGCACCAGCTGGCGCAGGAGCTGCTGGACACCCTGGCCGCCTTCCCCTGCGAACACCCGCTGGACAGGCACATCAGCCTCGGCATCGTCAGCCATCCCTTCCTGCCCAAGGCGGCCATGGCGCTCGACCACCACGGCCTGTTCGACCTCTGCTACCTGGCGCTGTCGGGGGCCATGCAGCTCAGCGACAAATACCAGCAAAACGTCTGGCTCGAACTCGCGGCCATCGACTGCCAGCAGGCCGCATTTTTTAATGGGGATGTGTGGCAATGCTGCTTGATGGCAATTGACAAGGGACTGGTAAAAGTAAATTCTTCTCATGAAAAGCAATGGGTTAACTGGCTTGCTCTTTCACGGACAAAAGCGCCGGACCATGCGTGACAAAAAGGTACTCAACGGGGTCTTTCATTGGCTGACTGTTGCTGGACGATACAAAAACGATAATGACAACAGGGCGACCTGAACAATGAATGATATGGCTGCCGTAACCGGACAACTGGCAAGACTCAGGGAATCCCTCCAGCAAAAACAGCAGGAACTCGATGGCATGGCCACGTTCTCCGAAACCGAACGTGCCCGCAGCATCCAGTTCATCGGCAAGCTGATGCAGGCCTGCCGTGGCCACGATCGCGAGCTGGACAACCGGCTGGCCAAGCTCAAGCAGAAGCTGGACGGCTCCCCCCCGCTCACCTCCATCGATGCCGAACTCGCCGCCATCGAGAAGCTGTTGCAGCAGCACAGCCACGCCATGGAGGAGTCCATCAGCCTGACCCGGGCCGCCATCGATCTGGGCAGCAAGCAGCTCAAGACCATCAAGGGCTTCCCGGAAGAGACCCGGCGAGCGCTCAAGGAGTTTCTCGCCAGCCCGGAGAGCTACGGCATCGGGGATCACCAAAAGAAGGTGATCCGCCTGCTGGAGTTCTACCAGCAGGCCATCAAGATCCAGCTGCTGCCACGCCAGCCGCTGATCCCGCCTTCGGCGGAGATCCCCACCGAGCTCTCCAGTCCGTCCCCTTCAGATTCATTCGATGTCAAGGCGCATGCCCAGATCTCCGATGAGTTGCAGCGCCTCATCACAGAGCTGGATTTTGCCGGCGCCGTGGGCGAGAGCCTGGCCGACATCCGCCGCCAGTTGCTCGGGGGCATCACCCCTGCCCTGCTGGCCGAAGTCTGCCTGCAGATCATCGAGCTCATCATCGAAGGCACCCGGGAGGAGCGCAAAGCCTCCCAGGCCTTCCTCAGCACCCTGAACGAGAGCCTCTCCGCGGTCCATTTCAGCTTCACCGAGACCCTGGACGAGGGGCGCGCCCTGCAGGATGCCGCCCACCTCAGCGGCCAGGCGCTGGAACGGGAACTGGCCGCCATCGATCGGGCCCTGATCACCCATGACTCCCCCGCACGGCTCAAGGGAGCCATCGGCGGTCACCTGGACACCATCCGCCGCCTGCAGCAGGAACGGGAGGAGATGGTCAGCCGCGAACGCCATCTGCTCACCCACCTCTCCAACATGGAAGCCAAGCTGAGGCTGATGAAGGAGGAGACCGGCGAGTACAAGAAGCGGCTCACCATCCAGAAGCACAAGCTGTTCCTCGACAGCCTGACCCAGGTGCACAACCGGGCGGCCCTCGACGAGCGGCTGGAACTCGAATACAAGCGCTGGCTGCGTTACGGCACCCCGCTGTGCCTGGCCATCATCGACATCGATCACTTCAAGCACATCAACGACAACTACGGCCACATGGCTGGCGACAAGGCCCTGAAAGTGGTGGCCAAGGCCCTGCAGAACGCCTTGCGCGACACCGACTTCATCGCCCGCTTCGGCGGGGAGGAGTTCGTGGTATTGCTGCCGAACATCAACCCGGACAAGTACCAGAAGCCCCTGGAGAACCTGCGCCAGACGGTCAAGAGCATCCCGTTCCGCTTCCGCGATGCCAGGGTCGAAATCACCATCTCCATCGGGGCCACCCTGTTCCGCCCGGGCGACCATACCACGGACGTCTTCGAGCGCGCCGACAAGGCGCTCTACAGCTCCAAGCACTCGGGCCGGGATCAGGTCAATCTCGCCTGAATCCGGACTTGACCGCGGCTAAAAAACCGGCAAACGCACTTTCCCCCTATTCCCCTGCCCACCCCCTTGCCTCTACTATCGAACCGAGGGATGCCAAGGCATCCCGTTTTCTCCCCAGGGAAAGCACAACGATAACAAGCGAGTGAAAGGGGAAATTATGATTACACACATCAATCCCGTGGGCAGCATGGACCTGCTGTCCCAGCTCGAGGTGGATCGCCTCAAGCAGACCGCCTCCAGCGATATCTATCAACTGTTTCGCAACTGCTCGCTGGCGGTGCTCAACTCCGGCAGCCACACCGACAGTTCCAAAGAGATACTGGAACGCTTCAAGTCCTTCGATATTCACGTGATCCGGCGCGAGCGCGGGGTCAAGCTCGAGCTGTTCAACGCCCCCGAGCACGCCTTCGTCGATGGCGAGATCATCCGCGGCATCCAGGAGCACCTCTTCTCCGTGCTGCGGGACATCCTCTATGTGTCGACCCAGCTCGAGTCCAACCGACTGGTCAACCTGACCAGCTCCACCCACATCTCCAACGTGGTGTTCGCCATCCTACGCAACGCCAAGGCGATCCTGCCCGGCGCCGACCCCAACCTGGTGGTCTGCTGGGGCGGCCACTCCATCAACGAGGTGGAGTACCAGTACACCCGAGCGGTGGGGAGCGAGCTGGGGCTGCGGGAGCTCAACATCTGCACCGGCTGCGGCCCGGGTGCCATGGAGGGTCCCATGAAGGGAGCCGCCGTCGGCCACGCCAAGCAGCGGGTGCGCAACGGCCGCTACATCGGCCTGACCGAGCCCTCCATCATCGCCGCCGAGCCGCCGAACCCCATCGTCAACGAACTGGTGATCCTGCCGGACATCGAGAAGCGACTGGAGGCCTTCGTGCGCCTGGGCCACGGCATCATCATCTTCCCGGGCGGGGTGGGCACCGCCGAGGAGCTGCTCTACCTGCTCGGCATCATGATGCACCCGGCCAACGAGCGCCAACCCATCCCCATAGTGCTCACCGGCCCCAGGGAGAGCGCCGACTACTTCCGCGCCATCGACGACTTCGTCAAGGCGACCCTGGGGGAAACCGCCACCAGCCTCTACCGGATCATCATCGGCGATGCGCCCGAGGTGGCCCGCGTCATGAAGGAGGCGATGCCGAAGATCCGCGAGTATCGCAAGTCGGTGGGGGATGCCTACTCCTTCAACTGGTCATTGCGGATAGAGCCGGAGTTCCAGCTGCCGTTCGAGCCGGATCACGCCAGCATGGCCAGCCTGGATCTGCACCGCAACCAGCCGCCCCAGTTGCTGGCGGCCAACCTGCGCCGCGCCTTCTCCGGCATCGTCGCCGGCAACGTCAAGGAAGGGGGCATCCGGGCCATCGAGAAGAAGGGCCCCTTCAAGCTGCACGGCGACAAGGAGCTGATGCACCTGATGGACAGGCTGCTGGAGAGCTTCGTCAGGCAGCAGCGCATGAAGCTGCCGGGCAGCCAGTACATCCCCTGCTACGAAATCGTGAAATGAGGGGCATGCCCCCGAGTGACCCAAGGGGCCGACAGGCCCCTTCTTCGCATCTTGCCGTCACGCCCCTTCAGGGTTAGCAAGGCGTTCATCCCTTGTTACAATGGGCCGTCCCGACCGCCAAGAGTGCCCCTTCCATGCCAAACCTCAGGCCGCACCTGCTTATCATCGATGCCCTCAACCTGATCCGCCGGCTGCACGCGGTCCAGTCCCAGCAGGGGTTGACTCCGGCCCAGGCCCTGATCGCCACCCGTGCCAACCTCATCAACACCAGCAAGAAGCTGCTGGCCAACAGCGAGCCGACCCATGCCATCGCGGTATTCGACGGCGAGGTGCACAGCTGGCGCAAGGAGATCTATCCGGCCTACAAGGAGGGGCGAACCCCCATGCCCCAGGAGCTGAGAGAGGGGCTCGCCGAGCTGCAGGATGCCTTCTGGGAGTGCGGCGTCGATGCCCTGCTCTCCCAGACCGACGAGGCGGACGATCTCATCGCCACCCTGGCCGACGGCATGGCCAGGCGCGGGGCGCGGGCCACCATCATCTCCACCGACAAGGGGTTCTGCCAACTCATCTGCCCGCAGATCCGGGTACGGGACTACTTCAACAAGCGCTGGCTGGATGCCGCCTTCGTCCAGCAGCAGTACGGCGTCGCCCCGGAGCAGCTGGTGGACTTCTGGGCCCTGACCGGGATAGGCGGCTCCAACATCAAGGGGGTGCCGGGCATAGGTCCCAAGACCGCAACCCAGTTGCTGCAGCAATACGGGACCCTGGCCACCCTGCTCGATGCCTGCGAGCAGGAGCGCGCGGCCAAACCCCTGCTCAAGCTGCGCCAGCACAGGGATGACGCCCTGCTGGCCCAGCGGCTGGTACGGCTGCAGCTGGACATTCCCCTCGGCTTCAACCTCAGGGAGATCCGCTACCCGCCCGCACAGGAAGCAGGGGCCTGATCACCAGCACACCCTTCCCCCAGACAGGCCGTACCTGTTGACATAAATGGGATATATGTAAAGAAACATGGAGAAAGTGGTGCAAAAATGGTATAAAACCGCCGAATCCTCCCCCTCTGTTCCCTAGAAGTGGATACGTCTCATGTCAAAAAGAAAAATTACCGTCATCCCGGGCGACGGCATAGGCCCCAGCATCATCGAATCCGCCATCCAGATCCTGACCCACGCGGGGTGTGATTTCGACTACGAATATGCAGACGCAGGCCTGGTCGCGCTGGAGAAACACGGCGAGCTGCTGCCCCAGTCCACGCTGGATCTCATCGAGAAGAACAAGGTCACCCTGAAGGGCCCGCTCACCACCCCGGTCGGCGGCGGCTTTACCTCCATCAACGTCTCCCTGCGCAAGAAGTTCAACCTCTACGCCAACGTGCGCCCCGTGCTCTCCTTCAAGGGCACCAGGAGCCGCTACGACAACATCGACATCATCACGGTGCGCGAGAACACCGAGGGCATGTACTCGGGCACGGGCCAGAAGCGCAGCGATGACAACCAGAGCGCCGAGGCGATGAGCATCATCACCCGGGAAGGGGCCGAGCGCATCGTCACCTTCGCCTTCGAGCTGGCGCGTCAGGAAGGGCGCAAGAAGGTCACCATCATCCACAAGGCCAACATCCTCAAGTCCACCTCCGGCCTGTTCCTGGAAGTGGCCCGCCAGGTGGCCGCCCGCTACCCGGACATCCAGAACGAGGAGATGATCGTCGACGCCGCCTGCATGAACCTGGTGATGTACCCGGAGCGGTTCGATGTCATGGTCACCACCAACCTGTTCGGCGACATCCTCTCGGATCTGTGCGCCGGTCTGGTGGGGGGCTTAGGCATGGCGCCGGGCGCCAACATAGGCGAAGGGGCCGCCATCTTCGAAGCGGTGCACGGCTCTGCGCCGGACATCGCCGGCAAGAACATCGCCAACCCCACCTCGGTGATCCTCGCCTCCATCCAGATGCTGGAGTACCTGGGCATGCAGGACAAGGCGGAGCGCATTCGCGAGGCCGTGCGCTCGACCATCGAGTCCGGCGATCGGGTGACCCGGGACCTGGGGGGCTCCGCCTCCACCAGCGAATTCACCCAGGC
Organism: Aeromonas sp. R7-4; assembly: GCF_040908055.1. NCBI lineage: Bacteria > Pseudomonadati > Pseudomonadota > Gammaproteobacteria > Aeromonadales > Aeromonadaceae > Aeromonas > Aeromonas sp. R7-4. Next base: position 56,927 of record NZ_JBFODA010000031.1, on the reverse strand, counting down.
CATCATAGATCGTCTGTGAATCCTGTCTAACCGATTGATCTAAAAAGGGAGCTTAGGCTCCCTTCATTTCATGCCGGATCCCCCTACCTCCCTCGTCAGATGAATACTATGTTCATATGGAGGATAAGGAGATCCACCATGCGTGCTACTTTCATCTTGCTGATCGTCAGCAGCAGTGCCCTGGCCCTGGACAGGCCCATCGACAATGCCTGGCTGACAAAACCTCCCCAGCACGAGCCACCTGCCCAGCAGGTCTGGACGTCGAACCTGGATACCAACGACCTGCTCAAGGCCCCCAAACCCCTCTCCTTCGGCCTGGACATCGTGACCGACAGCAACGGCAACAGCCAAGTGACCCCCTATCAGAAACTGAACCTGACCGCCGAGAAGAGCGTGAGCCTCTCCTTCGAGAAGCACAAACCCAGGATCAAGTTCAACGCCGGGGGACTCAACACCGCGGTCAAGCTGCGCGGAGACGGCGTCAAGATGCAGTTCACCCCGACCGACAAGAGCATCCCCCTGCAGGTGGAGATCAAGGTCACGGACGACGAATCCAAGGTTACCTTCGACTACCGTTTCTAACGGGGTCAGGGAACAAAAAAACCGGACGGGTTACCCCGTCCGGTTTTTTTTGCCATCACTCTTGCCATCACTATGGTCGTGATCGTCCGATTACGCCTCGCCAATCGAACTGGCTTTCTGACCGGCGATCAGGTCTTGGGCGACAGCTTGGAGACCCAGAACTTGTTGTAGACGTGTACCGTGATCTCTTCCCGATCGTGGTAGAGCTGCTTGGCCTGGATCACGAAGCTGTTGTCGATCTCCCTGAGCAGCTCCCGCAGCACCTCGATGTTGTGCACCGCCTCGGCGTAGCGCTTCTTCATCGGCAGCTTGAGGTTGAACATGGCCTCCTGGCAGTCGTTCTCCCGGAACCAGTCGGCGATCATGTGGGTCACCCGCGCCGGCTTGTCCACCATGTCGCACACCAGCCAGTAGGTGTTCTTCTTGTTCGGACGCCAGACGAAGCCGTCGTCGCGGATGTGCTTGACCTGACCGGTATCCATCAGGGACTGCGCCATCATGCCGTTGTCCACCGCGGTCACCATCATGCCGCGACGCACCAGCTGATAAGTCCAGCCCCCCGGGCAGGCGCCGAGATCCACCGCTTTCAGGCCGGAGCACAGGCGCAAGTCCCACTCTTCCCGCGGCACGAAGACGTAGAAGGCCTCTTCCAGCTTGAGGCTGGAGCGGCTCGGCGCATCCGCCGGGAAGCGCAGGCGCGGGATCCCCATGTGGAACGCGGAGTTGTTGAAGGAGTAGGAGTAACCCAGCATCAGGTGATCGTTGGCCAGGAAGAAGGCGTGGAACACCGGACGGTGGGGCGTCTCCTTCTTGGTCAGGATCTCGTTGCCGCGCAGGGCCTGGCGCAGGGGTACGGTGAACTTGCGGCAGAAGGCGGAGAGCTCCTTCGCCTCGTTGGTGTCGGCCGTCTCCACCCGCAGATCGCCGCAGATGGCGTAGCCCCGGGTCGCCTCGACGATGGGAGTGACCCGATCGGAGAGATCCAGCTCCTTCAGCTCGTGGGTCACCACCAGCATCTGGCGGATGAAGATGAGCTCCCGGAACGGCAGCTTGCGGGCCAGCAGGTCGGCCTGCTCCTCGTCATACAGCTCGAAGAGCACGTAACCGCTGTCGTCCTTGACCCGGGCGAAACCGTAGCACTGCATGTTGCTGGCACGCTCGGTGATCTCTGCCGCCGCCTCTTTCTCAAAACCCGGGCGGCAATAAAGCAGCAGATTATTCATTCTTTCCTCCAAGACGACAGCCGGCCCATATCAGAGCCGCCCATCCCAACATAAAACAGAGGCCACCGGCAGGGGTGATGAGCCCCAGCCCCTTGCTGCCAAGCAGCACCATGGCGTAAATACTGCCGGAGAATCCCAGGATCCCCAGCACAAAGGCCGTGCCCGCGAAGGTGATCACCTTGCTGCGCACGTCGCAGAGCCCCAGCACCATCAGGGCCAGGGCGTGGAAAAACTGATACTGCACGGCGGTGTTGAACGCCGCCAGGCGCTCGGGCGTGATACCGGTCGCCGCCAGCCCGTGGGCGCCATAGGCCCCCAGCAGGGTGGCCGTCAGGCCGAAGAAACCGGCAAGCACCAGCCAGTGTCGTTGGATCTGCATCCTCTCTCCTTGCATTCGCGCCCCTCAGGCGTGCGCCAGCCTGTCGGCGACAAAGGCCCGGATCCGCTCCGCCGCCTCCCGCAGGTTGTCCTGCTCGCCAAGACCGCTCGCCTTTCTCGGCTTGAAACCATGATCCCCGTCGGTCAGCCAGTGGACCGATACGACGGGTGAGAAGGGGAAGTCGGCCAGCTCGGCGCGGCTGCCGAAGGTATCGCGCTCCCCCTGCATCAGCAGGGTGGGCGTGGTGATCTGCTTGAGCACCTCGCCTCGCCAGCGGTCGGGCCTGGCCGGGGGGTGGAAAGGATACCCGAGAACGATCAATCCTGCAGCATCCATCTCGTCCCCACCGTCCTGATAGAGTTCTGCCGCCATGCGCCCGCCCATGGACTTGCCCGCCAGAAACAGCCGGGGATGGGCAAAATCCTTCACCACCTGGCGCCAGTGTGCGAGCAGCACGGGTTGTCTGTCCGGCGGTCTGCGTTTGCCATCGAGTACGCGCTTGCTCATATAGGGGAAGTTGAAGCGCACCACTTCGATGTCCGGCCCGGCCAGCAGAGCCGAGAGCCGGGCGAGGAAGTCGTGCTCCATGCCCGCACCCGCGCCGTGGGCCAGCAGAATGCGAACGGGGGCGTCGTGCGCCCCCTCCCGGATCACGTCAAGCGCCTCAGCCATCGGCGAGCCGGGCCCGGCGACGGGCCTCCTCCTGCTCCACCAGCTCCAGCATCCAGTCGCGGAAGGCCACTATCTTACCCTGATCGGACTGCTGCTCCTGGCACACCAGGTAGAAGGCATTCTTGCTCACCAGCACCTGCTCGAACGGGCAGATGAGGCGCCCCGCCTCGATCTCCGGCTGGGCCAGCACGCTGTGACCCAGCGCCACCCCCTGACCGTGGATCGCCGCCTGGATCACCATGGTGGAGTGGCTGAAGATGGGCCCCTGGTTGACGTTCGGCGCGTCGATGTCGAGCTGGCGGAACCAGGCCTTCCAGTCGCGTCGGGAGGTGTCGTGCAGCAGGGTGTGCCGGATCAGATCCTCCGGGGTGCGCAGGGGCTTGGGGCCGCTCAGCAAGAGCGGCGAACAGACCGGGATCAGGTACTCGGTGTGCAGCTTGTCAGAGCGCAACCCAGGCCAGTTGCCGCGACCGTAGTAGATGGCCACGTCCACGTCGTCGGTGAGCGAGCCCTCGTCCATGTCCACCGCCTTGATCCGCACGTCGATGTCCGGGTGGCGCTCGCTGAACTTCACCAGCCTGGGCACCAGCCACTGGATGGCGAAACTCGGCTGCAGGGAGACGGTGAGCGCCCCCTTGGCGCTGCGGGCCAGCAGCTTGTCGGTGGCCTCGGAGATGGAGGCGAAGATATCCTTGATGTCGAGGAAGTAGCTCTGCCCCTCCTCGGTCAACAGCAGGGAGCGGTTCTTGCGGCGAAACAGCTTGATGCCGAGGTACTCCTCCAGCGCCTTTATCTGGTGGCTGATGGCGGCCTGGGTCACGAACAGCTCTTCTGCTGCGCGGGTAAAGCTCAAGTGACGAGCCGCGGCTTCAAACGCCTTCAGTGCATTGAGCGGAGGTAAACGACGAGACATGGGATCGGCCGACGATGAATTTTTCTAATGGGGCGCATTATAAATTGTCGGTTGCGGGTCGACCAGTGAATAAACATAATTCGCCCTGCAATTCGTTGTCATATGGCTCACACCTTCTCTTCCATGTTGGTTTACATGTGGTTTTTGTGGGTGGGCTGACAAAGATTGTGGTGTTGTGTTTCTTCCTCTGCGGGAAGAAGGGGCTAAATCAGGTCGATTTAACCCAGTCTGTCATCTGAATGTGTTTGGCGCCTCCCCTGGATGGCGCCTTTTTTCTTATCCCTGCACGCGTCACTACACCCGGAACTGCCCCACCAGTTGCTGCTGCTTGTCCGCCAGTTGCGACAGCTCCCGTCCGTTGTCGGCGGAGTTGGCGGCCTCGGCCCGGATGCTGTGGCTCACGTCGCGGATGTTGCTGACGTTGCGGTTGATCTCGTCCGCCACCCCGCTCTGCTCCTGCGCCGCCCTCGCGATCTGCTCGTTCATCTGGTGGATGGTGCCGACCGACTGGATGATCTGCTCCAGCACGCTGACCGACAGCTCCACCTTGCCGAGGGTCACGTCCGCCTGGCTGTGGCCGGTCAGGATCGCCTTCACCACCGCCTCGGTGCCAGACTGCAGCTCGGTGATCAGCGTCTGGATCTCGACGATGGCGTTCTGGGTGCGGCCCGCCAGATTGCGCACCTCGTCCGCCACCACGGCGAACCCGCGCCCCTGCTCGCCGGCCCGCGCCGCCTCGATGGCGGCGTTGAGCGCCAGCAAGTTGGTCTGTTCGGCTATTCCCTGGATCACCACCAGGATGTCGTTGATGTTGTCGCTGTTGGCGGCTAGGTGCTCCACCACCGGCTTGGCGTCGCTGATCACCGTCATCAGCCTGGACATGGCCTCCTGTGTCTGTGCCACCACGGACTTGCCCTCCTGGGCCGCCATGTCCGCCTGATTGGCCGCACTCACCGCCGAATTCGCGTTACCGGCCACCTGCAGGGCGGTGGCGCTCAGCTCCTCGAACGCCGTCGCCACCAGGTCCACCTCCTGATACTGGGCCTGCATGCCGGCACTGGTCCGGGCAGCTCCCTGGGCCGCCAGGGCCGCGCTGGCCCGGGTACCCGAGACGGTGTCGATCACCTGGCTGATGGTGGATTGCAGCTTGTCCAGGAAGTTGTTGAACCACTTGGCCAGCTCGCCTATCTCGTCGTCCCGCTGCAGCACGATACGCTGGGTCAGATCCCCCTCGCCGCTGGCGATGTCCTTGAGACGAGCCACCACGGTCCGGATGGGCGCGACGATGCGCTGCGCCATCAGCCAGATGCAGAACAGGGCGATCACCGAGATCCCTCCACCGATCAGCAGCTGGGCGGCCACGCTGTGCTGGGCCTGCTCCTCAAGCTGCCCCTGCAGTTGCAGGGCGGAGGCGAGCACCACGGCGCGGGGCAGCTCGATGTAGATGCCCCACTTGCGATCCGTGCCGCGCATGCTGACCGGCACGAAGGTCTGCAACAGGGCGCCGTCCGGGCTCCAACGGGTGGCCACGTCCCCCTTGGCGAGCCAGCCGTCGAGATCCTGCGCCAACGGCGATTGCGCCAGGCGGTTGCCAGGGGCGACCTGGAATCCCTCCACACCGGCGACCCGGCCCTCGTGGCTGAGCAGCAGCACCTTGCCCTGCCCCCCGTAGAGGGTCTTGTCCATCTCCTCCACCAGGCTCTGCAGGGTGGCCAGGGAGATGTCGACCCCGACCATGCCGAGCAGATTGCCCTCCTCCAGCAGGGGAGCCGTCACCGAGGTCATCAGCACCGGCTTGCCCCCCACCTCGTCCACATAGGGTTCGAGCAGGCAGAGGGCCTTGCTGCGAATGCTGCAGCTGTACCAGTCGTTCTCCAGGCCGCCGTGCTCGGACGGTTTGTCATTGGCCAGCATGGCCTCGTCCATCACCTCCAGGGTCACCTTGCCATCGACCCTGGCCCAGTAGCTGGAGAAACGTCCCTTGTCGTTGGCCCCGAGCGCGGTCGAGCCCTGATAGTTGGCGTCTTCGCCGTCGAGCTGGTTCGGCTCGAACACCCCGTAGACCCCGATCAGGTTGGCAGAAGATTCCGCCGCATCCTGCAACTGCTGGTTGACCGCATTGCGCAGCGCCTCGGAGTGGACGAAGTTGTCGGCCGCATTCTTGCGCTGGAACAATATGCCTTCGGCCAGCAGGGTGGCCCTGAAATAGGCTTCGTCGAGGTAGCTGGTGACCCGGGCCGCCTGGGTGGCCCCCATGGCCTGCATCCAGTTTTCTGCCGCGTGCTGCCCCTCCAGCGTGGTGGAGGTGAGCACCTGCTCCTGCATGCGGGCCGCGTTGAAGAGGGAAGAGGCGACCAGGGCGGCGGCACTGGCCAACAGGCAACAACCGGCGATCAGGGTGATCCGTCCCTGAACAGAAAGAACACTCATGTATGATTTCCTGACTTCTACAGAGGTAGACACTGTATCGGATTTGGAAACAAAAACTTAACTAAATCAACTCAGATCCAGGCTCAGTTGGTTGATTTCATCGCTGCCGGGCAGACCGACCACCAGGCCGAGCAGGCGAATGGGCTTTCCTTGAGCCCGTTGCAGGCCCTCGTGCAGCAGATCGTGGAAGCGGGTCGCCTGATAGCTGCCCTTGCGATAGACGGTGGTCTGGTGAAAGTCGGCGAATTTCAGCTTGATCCCCTGCCCCATCAGCGCCTCGGCGGGGCAGGACTTGGCGAAACGCAGCTCCAGCTCGGGAATGAGCCGGCTGAGTACTTCCCAGCAGGCCGCCTCGTCCAGCACGTCGCTGGCCAGGGTCGTCTCCACGCCGACCGTCTTGCGCACCCGCTGGGGCTGCACCGGCTGCTCGTCGTGACCCCAGATCCGCCCGGCCAGCATCTCCCCGAGCTTGCCGAAACGGGCGATCAGCTCCTCGTTGCCGAGCTGGCGCGCATCCTCGCAGGAGTAGAGGCCTTGCGACTCCAGCCGCTCCGCCGTCTTGCGCCCGACCCCGGGCAGCTTGGCCAAAGGCAGCTGGCGCACGAACTCGTCCACCTCCCGGGGGTGGATGACGAACAGGCCGTCCGGCTTGCGCTGCTCGGAGGCGAGCTTGGCCAGGAACTTGTTCGGCGCCACCCCGGCGGAGGCGGTCAACCCCAGCTCGGCCAGGATGGCGGCACGGATCTCCATCGCCATCAGGGTGGCGCTGCCGCCGCAGTGGGGGCTGTCGGTGACGTCGAGGTAGGCCTCATCCAGCGACAGGGGCTCCACCCGCTCGGTGTAGCGCAGGAAGATGGCGCGCAACTGGCGGGAGGTCTCCTTGTAGACGGCCATCCGCCCGGGGATGAGCACCAGCGGCGGGCAGAGCTTCCTGGCCAGGGCGCTCGGCATGGCGGATCGCACCCCGAAGCGGCGCGCCACATAGTTGCAGGTGGAGATGACGCCGCGCCTGTCCGCCGAGCCGCCGATGGCGAGCGGCACCTCCCGCAGGGCCGGGTTGTCCCGCATCTCCACCGCCGCGAAGAAGCAGTCCATGTCGATGTGAATGATCTTGCGCATATTACTGTACAAATAAACAGTTAACTGAGCCCATGCTACCCCAGCCCTGTCATTTCTGCCAGTCACGCAGGGCCGCCAGGGAGATAGACTCCCGAGGCAAGATGGGAACTAGGGGAGAAGAGAGATGAGAGCAATCTGGCTTGGGCTCTGCCTGCTGCCACTGCTGGGCACGGCAAAGGATTACCCGACCGCCGAGTGCAGCTGGCTGTTCGAGCGCATCGAGATACTGGAGAAGGCCATCAAACAGGGGGACAAACTGGGCACCAGGGAGGAGCTGGCAAAGCGAAAGAAAGAGTTCAAGCTCAAGGCGTGCAGCCAATACGACTACTGAGTCCATACCACATAAAAAAGCGAGCCGACCCGGGTCGGCTTGCTTGCATGCCAGGTGCCTGCCGGTGCAGGCAACAGCGTCAGAGGATGCGGTTTTCCTCCAGCATCTTGCGACGGGCCTCTTCCTTGGCCATCTTCTTCTTGCGGTTGTCGCAGGGCTCGGGGCAGTCGCACTCCTTCTCGATGCCTATGGTACCAAGGCCGCCACAGGAGCCGGAGATGCTCTTCTTCTGGAAGATGTAGCCGATGGCCATGGCCACCACCACCGCCAGAAACACCCCGAAGGTGATCAGAAAAATCTGCATGTCATTACCCCTTACTTCTTGACCAGATAGGGTTTGAAGGCCTCCGAGTAGGTCTCCTCGAAGCCGTCGTCCGTCTTGGTGATCACGAAGATCGCCAGGCCCCGCTCCTTGGCATAGGCCAAGCTCTTCTCCGGGCCCATGACGGTCAGCGCCGTGGCCAACCCGTCCGCCGTCATGCAGGAGGGGTGGATCACGGTCACCGACACCATGCGATGCTGGATAGGCTTGCCCGTCAGCGGATCTATGGTGTGGGAGAAGCGCTTGCCGTCCATCTCGTAGTAGTTGCGATAGTCCCCCGAGGTGGCCACGCCATTGTCGCCCGGCACTATCACCTCCTGCACCGAGCCGGCGTTGAGGGTCGGCTTCTCGATGGCCACCCGCCAGGGATGCCCCTTGCCGTTGACCCCGTTGATGCGCAGCTCGCCGCCGATCTCCACCAGGTAGTTGCGCGCCCCCAAGGATTCCAGATATTCGGCCACCTTGTCCACCCCGAAGCCCTTGGCGATGGCGGAGAGGTCCACGTAGAGATCCGGGATGTCCTTCTGCAGGGTGTCCGCGTCTACCGAGGTGATCACGTGCAGATTGCCGAGCCCGGTCTTCTGACGGGTCTGGCTAATCAGCTCGTCGGACGGCACCTTGGTCGGCTTGGCATCCGGGCCAAAGCCCCACAGATTGACCAGGGGGCCCACGGTCACGTCCAGCGCGCCGCGGCTCTCGCGGCCGATGTGTATGGCCTCGGTCACCACCCGTGCGGTGTCGCGAGAGACCACCACCGGGGTATTGTCCCTGTGCTGGTTGAAGCGCGACAACTCGGAATCGGGTCTGTAGGTGGACATCTGATCGTTGACCCGCTCCAGCAGGACGTCGACCTCCGCCTGCAACTTGGCCCCATCCTTGACGGCGTCATCCGCCACCTTGATGGAGTAGTAGGTCCCCATGGTGCTGCCGGTGATGTGGATCTCCGGCTTGGATTGGACCGTTTCCTGACCGCACCCCGTCAAGAAAAAGGCTAGCCCGAAGGCTAGCCAGGTCTTTACAACGCTGTGCATGGATCAACCACCGAAGTCATCCAGCAGGATGTTTTCGTCTTCAACGCCGAGATTTTTCAGCATGTTGATGACGGCCGCGTTCATCACGGGAGGCCCGCACATGTAGAACTCGCAATCTTCCGGCGCCTCGTGGTTCTTGAGGTAGTTCTCATAGAGCACGTTGTGGATGAAGCCGGTATAGCCGTCCCAGTTGTCTTCCGGTTGCGGATCCGACAGGGCGACGTGCCACTGGAAGTTGTCGTTCTCGGCGGCCAGCATGTCGAAGTCCTCGACATAGAACATCTCGCGCTTGGAACGGGCACCGTACCAGAAGCTCATCTTGCGCTTGGTCTTCAGACGGCGCAGCTGGTCGAAGATGTGGGAGCGCATCGGCGCCATGCCCGCACCACCGCCGATGAACACCATCTCGGCGTCGGTGTCCTTGGCGAAGAACTCGCCGAACGGACCGGAGATGGTCACCTTGTCCCCCGCCTTCAGGCTGAAGATGTAGGAGGACATCTGGCCGGGAGGAGCGGTCCAGTTGCTGGGCGGCGGGGTCGCGATCCGCACGTTCAGCATGATGATGCCGAACTCTTCCGGATAGTTCGCCATGGAGTAGGCACGGATGATCGGCTCGTTGACCTTCGACTCCAGCTCGAAGATCTTGAAGCGATCCCAGTCGCCGCGATACTCCTCGGGAATGTCGAAGTTCTTGTACTGCACGTGGTGTGCAGGGGCTTCGATCTGGATATAACCACCGGCGCGGAACGGCACGCTCTCGCCATCGGGGATCTGCAGCTTGAGCTCCTTGATGAAGGTGGCCTTGTTGTCATTGGAGATGACGGTACAGTCCCACTTCTTCACGCCGAAGATCTCTTCCGGCAGCTCGATGTCCATGTCGGAGCGCACTGTGACCTGGCAGGCCAGACGCTCGCCGTGACGGGCTTCGCCCTTGCTGATGTGATCCAGCTCGGTCGGCAGGATATCGCCGCCGCCGGATTTCACCCGCACCTTGCACTGACCACAGGAACCGCCGCCGCCGCAGGCGGAGGAGACGAAGATACCGCTGCCGGCCAGCACGCCGAGCAGCTTGCCACCCGCCGGGCTGGTCACAGCCTTGGCCGGGTCGCCGTTGATGCTGATTGTCACGTCACCGGCGGTCACCAGCTTGGACTTGGCGAACAGAATGACTGCCACCAAGGCCAGCAGGATCACGGTGAACATGACCACACCCAAAATAATTTCCATCTATATTTCCTTTCCGATTACAGGGAAATACCAGAGAAGGACATGAAGCCCAGCGCCATCAGACCCGCGGTGATGAAGGTGATGCCGAGGCCGCGCAGGCCTTCCGGAACATCGGAATACTTCATCTTCTCGCGGATCCCCGCCATCGCGACGATGGCCAGCATCCAGCCTGCACCCGATCCCACGCCATAGACCACGGACTCCACGAAGTTGTAGTCACGCTGCACCATGAAGGAGACGCCGCCGAAGATGGCGCAGTTCACGGTGATGAGCGGCAGGAAGATACCGAGGGCGTTGTAGAGGGCCGGGAAATACTTGTCCAGCGCCATCTCCAGGATCTGCACCAGGGCCGCGATCACCCCGATGAAGGTGATGAAGCTCAGGAAGCTGAGATCCAGACCGGACACCAGGGCGCCGTCTTTGAGCACGTAGTTGTAGATCAGGTTGTTGGCCGGGACGGCCACGGTCTGAACCACGATAACGGCAATCCCCAGGCCCATGGCGGTCTTGACCTTCTTGGACACCGCCAGGAAGGTACACATCCCCAGGAAGAAGGAGAGCGCCAGGTTCTCGATGAAGATCGAGCGAATCAACAGACTGATATAGTGTTCCATACCTTAATCCTTCGCCTCCACCTGCTTGGGATCCTTGGTGCGCACGCCCCAGATGATCAGACCAATGATGAAGAACGCACTCGGCGGCAGCAGCAGCAGGCCGTTGGGCACATACCAGCCACCATTGTTCACCAGCGGCAGCAGCTCGATGCCGAACCAGGTGCCGGAGCCCAGGATTTCACGCACGGTGGCCACGGTCAGCAGCACGGCGCCATAACCCAGACCGTTGCCGATGCCGTCCAGGAAGGAGGGCAGCGGGGCACTCTTCATGGCGTAGGCTTCGGCACGACCCATCACGATACAGTTGGTGATGATGAGGCCAACGAACACCGACAGTTGCTTGGAGATGTCGTAGGCATACGCCTTGAGCACCTGGTCAACCACGATAACCAGGGACGCGATCACCGCCATCTGGGCGATGATCCGCACGCTGTTCGGGATCTGGTTGCGGATCAGGGAGATGAACAGGTTCGAGAAGGCGGTGACCGCGGTCACGGCCAGCGTCATCACGAACGCCGTCTTCATCTGGCTGGTAACGGCCAGCGCGGAACAGACCCCCAACACCTGCAGTGCGATGGGGTTGTTGCCGAGCACAGGCGTCAACAGCAACTTTTTCATTTCGCTCTTGTCAGCCATTGTTGATTTCTCCTGCACGTACCTTGGCCAGGAAGGGACCGAAGGCCTTGGGGCCCATCCAGAAGTCGAAGGTGTGCTGTACACCATTGCCGGTCAGGGTTGCACCAGACAGGCCGTCGATTTCATGCTCGGAGCCAGCCGGAGCATGGCCCTTGATCACCCGCAGCGCCGGCTGGCCATCCTGATCGAACAGCTTCTTGCCGACGAACAGCTCGCGCCAGGCCGGGTTCTCGATCTCGCCGCCCAGACCCGGGGTCTCGCCGTGGTCATAGTAGGTGATGCCCTTGATGGTCTGGCCGTCGGCCGCGACCGCCACGAAGGCATACATGGTGGACCACAGACCCTGGCCGTAGATCGGCAGAATGATGTTGTCGACCTTGCCTTCGGCGTCTTTCGCGAAGAACACGGGGACCAGCTTGGAGATTTGACGCAGGCCGGCCTTGTCGTCGGCCGGGGCCAGACGAATGCTCTTGGCCGGGTCTTTCGCCGCCAGCTTGGTGTCGAAGTTGTCGGCATCGCCGTCGACGAACTCGCCGGTGGCCAGATCGACCAGACGCGCCTCAATCTTGTCGCCATACAGCTTGGCAAGGTCGCGCTTGGCCACGGCGCTGATGTCGACGCCGGCGACGGACAGGATGTTGCTTTGCTTGTCCAGCGCCTTGTTTTCCAGCTGGGCCGGACGCAGACCCACGGCGGCCACGGAGACCACGATGGAGCAGACCAGACACAGACCAGTCACTACGGCGAGAGTGCCGGTAGTAGAGTCTTTATTAAACGCCACGTGCGATCCTCCGCTTGATGTTCGCCTGCGCCACGAAATGGTCAAACAGGGGGGCAAACAGGTTGGCAAACAGAATGGCCAGCATCATGCCTTCCGGGAACGCGGGGTTCACGACCCGGATCAGCACCACCATCACCCCGATCAGGGCGCCGTACCACCACTTGCCCTTGTTGGTGAAGGCAGCGGAGACGGGGTCGGTCGCCATGAAGGCCATGCCGAACGCGAAGCCACCCAGCACCAGGTGCCAGTGCCACGGCATGTTGAACATGGGGTTGGTATCGGAGCCGATGACGTTGAACAGCAGGGAGGTCGCTACCATGCCCACCATGACGCCGGCGATGATGCGCCAGGAGGCGATACGCATGTAGACGATCATGGCCGCGCCGATGAGGATCATCAGGGTGGAGACTTCACCGATGGAACCCGGCAGGTTGCCGAGGAAGGCGTCCATCCAGCTGATGGCCTCGCCGGTGGCACCGTTGATCAGCGCCATCTGGCCACCCTGTGCCCACTGGCTCAGCGCGGTGGCGCCGGAGAAGCCGTCGACGGCGACCCAGACCGCATCACCAGAGATCTGACCCGGGTAGGCGAAGAACAGGAAGGCACGACCCGCCAGCGCCGGGTTCAGGAAGTTCTTGCCGGTACCACCGAACACTTCCTTGGCCAGCACCACACCGAAGGTGATACCCAGGGCAGCTTGCCACAGGGGCAGCTCGGGCGGCACGATCAGCGCGAACAGGATGGAGGTCACGAAGAAGCCTTCGTTGATCTCGTGCTTGCGCACCATGGCGAACAGCACTTCCCAGAAGCCACCGACCAGGAACACGGTCAGGTAGATGGGCAGGAAGTGGGCAGCACCGATCAGCATCTTGCTGCCGATGCCGGCCACGGCCGGATCCAGCGAGGCACCAAACAGGGTAGCCAGGGCGTATTGCCAGGAATCGGCACCGGCTGCCGTGCCCAGGTGGGCGATGGCGGCGATGGCCTGGTTGCCGACGTTGTACATGCCCCAGAACATGGCCGGGAACACGGCCAGCCACACCATGATCATCATGCGCTTCAGATCGATGGCGTCACGGACGTGGGCGGCATTGCGGGTCACGGAACCCGGGGTATAAAACAGGGTGTACGCCGCTTCGAACAGGGCATAGTACTTGGCGTACTTGCCACCCGGCTCGAAGTGATGTTCCATATTTTCAAGAAGTTGCTTGAAACTCATCGCTTAACCTTCCAGTTCTATCTTGGTCAGGCACTCACGCAAGACCGGGCCGTACTCTGTCTTGCCGGGGCAGACGAAGGTACAGAGCGCCAGATCTTCCTCATCCAGCTCCAGGCAGCCGAGCGCCTGCGCGCTGTCGGTGTCGCCGGAGATCAGATCCCGCAGCAGCAGGGTCGGCAGGATGTCGAGCGGCATCACGCGCTCATAGTTGCCGATAGGCACCATGGAGCGATCACTACCGTTGGTGGTGGTAGTGAAGTTGATGAGTTTGCCCTTCATCAGATGAGAGAGGGTGGTACGGGTGATGGAGAACTTGCTGGCACTGGGTTTGACCCAGCCCAGGAACTCTTTCTCGCGACCTTCGCCCAGCACGCTCACCTGGTTGTGGAAGCGACCCAGGTAGTCATGGACCCCTTCGGCCTTGGCACCGCTCAGCAGGGAACCGGAGATGACGCGGTTTTCATCGGCGCGCAGCTCGTTGTTGGTGAGCTGGCTGAGGCAGGCACCGAGGCGGGTGCGCAGCAGGCGCGGCTTGATCACGTTCGGGCCGGCCAGGGAGATCACCTTGTTGGTGAAGATCTGGCCGGAGGTGAACAGTTTGCCGTAGGCGATCACGTCCTGGTAGTTGATGTGCCACTGCACCTTGTTGGCACCGACCGGATCCAGGAAGTGGATGTGGGTGCCCGGCAGACCGGCGGGGTGCGGGCCGACGAACACGGCTTCCTTGACCTGGGCCAGGGAGGAGTGCGGCAGGCTGCCTTCGCCCTTGCAGACGTGGACTGTGCCGTCGGTCAGGCGGGTCAGCACGGCCAGACCGTCGAGGAAGGCCTGGGCCTGTTCCTTGATGATCAGCTCCGCACTGGCGGCCAGCGGATTGGTGTCCATGGCGGTGACGAAGATGGCGCGCGGGGCTGAACCCAGGGCCGGCACCTTGCTGAACGGACGGGTACGCAACGCGGTCCATTGGCCCGATGCGACCAGGATCTCCTGCACCTTGCTGCGCTCGAGCTTGGGCAGCTCGGCGGAGGCAAAGTGCTCGAAGGTCACCTGCTCGTCAGAGCCATCGATGTCGATGACAACGGATTGCAGAACACGCTTGGCACCACGGTTGATCTCAGAAACCACACCGGTGGCAGGGGCCGTGAATTTAACGCCGGGATTCTTCTTATCTTCGAAGAGCTCCTGACCTTTAATGACGCGATCACCTACTTTGACAAACATAGTAGGACGCATCCCCACGAACTCTTCGCCGAGTGTAGCAACACGGGTGATGGCCGGGCCATCGTAGATTACTTGCTCCGGAGCACCCAGCACGGGGATGTCCAGTCCTCTTTTAATTGTAATCATACTCACTTGCACTACCGTTAAGGGAAGACAGGTTGGTTAGCGCCGAGAAATACATCACGACGAGTTGTTGAATGAGCCCGTCCATATCGCGACAAACTGTCGAGAAAACAAACAAATCAGCAACATACAGGATCATTCAAAAGCGCCTGAGTTTACCACCTTAGGCAAGTTTGCCGCCACGCCAAATGGGGAAAATCCCCGCCCTATCACAAAATTAACCTTCAATGAATATTTTCCCTCCGCCCCTGCAACCCGTGGTTTTAAAGGATTTTTCGCAAAGCTAACCCTATAGGGGTATTTTTTTGGGGTGTGCGGAGAAGGATTAGAAAAAATAATCCTCCTCTTGCCCGCCTGGGGCGATCCGCTCGTGATGATTCTGTTAATTGGTCGAGGATTGAGTAATCAAAAGGTCAATGATTCACGCAAAGGGGGATTTGCTGACACAGCCCGGCGTCTTGGGGGCCTGCTCCCGGGCCAGCCACTCGGCTTGTGTATAGGTATGCAACGCCAGCGCATGGATGACGCCCGCCAGCTCCTCGGCCAGCACGGCATTGACCTGGCGATGGCGCCCCAGCAGGCGCTGCCCCTCGAACGCCTGGCTCACCACCACCACCTTGAAATGGCTTTCAGACCCAGGTGATACCCTGTGCATATAGCTCTCGTTGATCACCTCCAGGTGGCTGGGGGAGAGGGCGGCGGCCAGCTTGGCCTCTATCTGCTGTTGCATGCTCACGGTGAAGACTCCTCGTCGAATGTCCGGCCATTAATGTCCCGCCATTGTAGCCAGGGTTGCCTGCCGGATGCATCAGGCGTGAGGGATTTGGCCATCCCCCGGTCGCACCGGGCTGGTGAATTTCTCCGTCGCCGCTAGAATAGCGCCACGTTCACCGCTGCCGGGCAATACGGGGCAGACGGTCGCCATTCATCAACCACAATGTTGGACTCCTGCCTATGCAAACCCTGCTCGACACGGCCCACTGCCGCCTGACCCTGTACCGTTACCCGCGGCAGAACCAGGATCCCCTGCAGGCCTGGGATGCGGCGGACGAGTATCTGATCAATGAGCTTGCCGAATCGCAGCAAGCACCTGATGGTCCCGTCATCATCATGAACGACGGCTTCGGCGCCCTGGCGGCCTTCCTGCACGCCCACGCCCCCGTCTGCGTGACCGATTCCCATGTCAGCGAGCGGGCGACCCTGGCCAACCTGGCGGAAAATGGCCTGGATCCCGATGCCATCCGCCTGCAGGATGCCCTGGCACCACTGCCCGATGCCCCGGCTCTGGTGGTGATCAAGGTTTCCAAGTACCAGGCGCTGCTGGAGCAGCAACTCCTGGCGCTGCGCCAGGTGGTCACGCCGGCGACCCGCATCCTGGCCGCCGGCAAGGCCAAGGACATTCACACCTCCACCCTCAAGCTGTTCGAGAAGTATCTGGGCGAGACCCGCACCTCGCTCGCCTGGAAGAAGGCACGGCTCATCCACTGCACGCCGGCCGCCGAGCGCCCGCCCCTGCCCAACCCCTTCCCGACCGTCTGGCCGCTGGAGGGCAGCGGCATGCTGATCCACAACCATGCCAACGTGTTTTCCCGCACCAGTCTGGATATCGGTGCCCGCTTCATGCTGGACAACCTGCCCACCCACAGTGCCCGCAGGGTGATCGATCTGGGCTGTGGCAACGGCGTGCTCGGGCTTTCGCTATTGGCCAAGGACAGCGAGGTAGAGGTGACCTTCATCGACGAGTCCTATATGGCGGTCGCCTCGGCGCGGCTGAACGTCGAGCACAACCTGCCGGATGCCCTGCCCCGCGCCCACTTCCTGGTCAACAACTGTCTCGACGGCGTGCCGGCCGGCTCGGCGGATCGCATCCTCTGCAACCCGCCGTTCCATCAGTTGCAGGCGATCACCGATCACATCGCCTGGCAGATGTTCACCGATGCGCACCGGGTGTTGCCTCAGGGGGGGGAACTCTGGATAGTAGGCAACCGTCACCTGGACTATCACAACAAACTCAAGCGCCTGTTTGGCAACGCACAAGTCGTTGCGTCGAACAGCAAATTCGTTATTTTGAAAGCCATCAAACGCTGAAGCTAAAGCCAAAGGAAACCCATGATGAAAAAGTCACTCTTGCTGCTGGCCGCCCTGGTGCTGGGTGGTTGTGCCACCCACTGGCCGGAGAGCGCCCTGCTCAACCCGCAAATCATCCCCTCCAACCAGCAGTACTACTCAGGCAACCGCATCACCATGGAAGGGGTGGACAAGCGCGAGGCCGCCTACGTCTTCTCCATCAAGAAGAAAGAGAAGGCCCCCGTGCTGGTCAACAGCAGCCAGCCCCTCAACAGCCTGCTGGCGGAAAAACTGGCGGAAGGGCTGCGCAGCCAGGGGCTGGAAGTGGGCAACAGCGGCACCACCAACCTGACCCTGGCCATCTCCACCGCCGCCGTCACCGTGGAAGAGAAGACCTTCACCTATGTCACCAAGTCCCGCGTCAGCCTGCAGGTGATCGCCGACTTCCAGGGCAGCAAGCTGACCAAGCAGTTCAACATGTCCTCCAGCAAGGAAGGCCCGGGTGAGCCGAGCATGGCGGATCTGGAGTCCACCCTGAACCAGCAACTGGGCAGCGTGCTGCAGCAGATCATGGCCGACGAGGCGCTGCGCGGCTATCTCAAGGGTCAGCCGAGCTGAGCGAGGACATATAGATGAAGAAACTCTGGTTACTGATCACCCTGATCGCCCCCCTGGCCTTTGCCGGCCAAAAGGTCCAGATGGAGACCAATCATGGCACCATAGTGGTCGAGCTGGCTCCCAAGCAGGCGCCGCAGACGGTGAAGAACTTCCTGCGCTACGTGGCGGACGGCAGCTATGACGGCAGCCTCTTCCACCGGGTGATCCAGAACTTCGTGGTACAGGGCGGGGGCTACAATCAGCAGTTCCAGCCGTTGCCGACCTTCGATCCCGTGGTCAACGAGTCCAGGGGCGGCCTGCCCAACAAGCGCGGCAGCATCGCCATGGCCCGCACCCAGGCAGTCGACAGCGCCACTCGCCAGTTCTACTTCAACCTGGTGGACAACGACAACCTCAACGCCAATGCCGGTGCCGGTTACACCGTGTTCGGCCAGGTGGTGCAGGGCATGGAGGTGCTGGACAAGCTGGCCCAGGTCCAGACGGGCTACAGCTCCATCCTGCGCGCCAACGACGTGCCCACCAGCCCCATCATCCTGAAAAAAGTGGTGCTGCTGGCGGACAAATAACGCGCGCCGGATCACACTCCGCCGCCCCCATGAACGGGTCACCGGTCTCCTTTTCTATACTCAGCCCTTGCCCGAGGTTTGCGGGAGATGCAGCGACTGAGCCAGGAGGAACCGGTGACCTGTCACGATTACATAGCCCAACACGCCGACCCGCTGGCCCAGGCGGTCCGTCATTTCCTGGCACGGGAAATCCCCTATCACCAGCTGGAAGACTTGAGCTGGCAGCTCCTCTCCCTCTGGCAGGCCCTCCCCGTCATCCCCCTGGACAAGGCCCCCGCCAGCGAACAGGAGGGCGTATTCTGGCACCTGCTGCACAGCCTGCACCTGTGGGATGAACAGCAACTCATCAGCGAGACCTGGCTGCGCCTGCAGCTGATGGCCTGCGCCAATTTTCTCGCCGCCGAGGGTCCCTGCCCGGGCCACTGCATCGGCTCGCGCCCCTGAATCCTGCCCGTCCCGTTCGGCTTGCCTTGGCTAGGCCGCGCGAACCTGACAAAATGACCCCCTTTTCCCAGAGGAGTCAGGCAGTTGAACAATCTCAGCCCGCCCAGCCATACCCCGGGCCGTGCCACCAGCTGGCGAGATGCCCTCGCCGTCTATCTGGAAGCGCGGGTGCTCATCCTGTTTGCCATGGGATTCTCCTCCGGCCTGCCGCTGCTGCTGGTCTTTGGCACCCTGTCGTTCTGGTTGCGCGAGGCGGATGTCAGCCTGACCGACATCGGCTACATGAGCTGGGTGGCGCTGGCATACGGATTCAAGTGGATATGGTCACCCCTGGTGGATCGACTGCCCCTGCCCCTACTTTCACGGCTGCTGGGGCGGCGGCGCAGCTGGATGCTGCTCTCCCAGGTGCTGATCGCGCTCTCCCTGGTCGGCATGGCCTATTGCGATCCCAAGACCCAGCTCGCCCAGCTCGCCCTGTTCGCCCTGCTGGTGGCCTTCGCCTCCGCCACCCAGGACATCGTCATCGACGCCTATCGTATAGAGTCTGCACCGGAGCGGCTGCAGGCGGCCATGGCGGCCTCCTACATGACGGGTTACCGGCTCGCCATGATCATGGCCGGTGCCGGGGCCCTGGCGCTGGCCGCCTGGCTCGGCAGCAACAGCGGCTATGACTATCGCGGCTGGCAGCTTACCTATCTGCTGATGGGGGGCCTGATGTCCCTCGGCGTCATCACCACCCTAGTCAGTCACGAGCCGGATATCGATCTCAAGGGTCAGGACGAGCAGCAGATGGCACGCAAGGCGTTGCTGCTGGAGCGGGGATGGTCGTCCACGCTGGCCGGGCTGGGAGCCTGGACCTACGAGGCCATCTGGTGTCCCTTCGCCGACTTCTTCCGCCGCTACGGCTCCTCGGCCCTGCTGATCCTCGGGCTTATCGCCTGCTATCGCATCTCGGACGTGGTGATGGGGGTGATGTCCAACAGCTTCTACGTGGACCTGCAATTCAGCAAGACGGAAGTGGCCACCATCACCAAGGTGTACGGCGTCATCATGACGCTGGTGGGGGCGGCGCTCGGTGGGGTGCTGGTGATGCGCTTCGGCACCCTGCGCATCCTGTTCCTCGGCGCCGTGCTGACCGCCAGCACCAACCTGCTGTTCGCCCTGCTCAACGAGGTGGGCCACAACCTGGAGCTGCTGACCCTCATCATCTCGCTGGACAACCTCAGCGCCGGCATCGCGACGGCTGCGTTTGTGACCTATCTGTCGAGCCTGACCAACGTGGCCTTCTCGGCCACCCAGTACGCGCTGTTCAGCTCCATCATGCTGCTGCTGCCCAAGCTGCTTGCGGGTTTCTCCGGTCGGGTGGTCGAGCTGATCGGCTACAGCCACTTCTTCATCGGCACCAGCCTGCTCGGCATTCCGGTGATGATACTGATCATTATGGTTGCCAAACGAGGCAGTGCTTTGTCACCAGAAACGAACAAATAGCAAGCGTTTGCGGATTTTTGGGGGTGATTAGATTCACAAATCCTGACAAAGTTCCCTGGCTCTTGTTTATCCGTTGAATTTATTTGGCTAGAATCCCTTCCGCTCCTTGTGGGCAGGCTACGGAAAACCTCAACTAACGCACAAGAGACCAATAAAATGGCCAAATTTACCAAGACTCTGATCGCTGCCGGTCTGCTGGCTGCCTCCGCCACTCCGGCCCTGGCTGCCGATTACAGCGGCGACATCCACAAGAACGACTACAAGTGGTTCCAGTTCAACGTGATGCACACCATCGACCAGCTGCCCTACGCTGAGTCCGAAGGTGGCTACAACGATACCTACTTCGAAATGGAGTTTGGTGGCCGTTCCGGTATCTTCGATCTGTACGGTTACGTCGACGTGTTCGACATCTTCCAGAACCGTCACGACGACAAGCACAACCAGGACAACCTGTTCATCAAGTTCGCACCGCGTATCTCCATCGATGCCATGACCGGCAAAGATCTCTCCTTCGGCCCGGTGCAGGAAGTCTACATCGCCAACCTGATCAACGTGGGTGGTCCGGATGGTCTGTTTGAAGCCATGACCGGTCTGGGTGCAGACGTACAAGTGCCCTGGTTCGGTAAAGTCGGCATGAACCTGTATGCCCGTCACGTCAACGAAGGCGGTGGCGAGCAGGGCTGGAACGGCTATCAGTTCTCCATGAACTGGTTCAAGCCTTTCTACACCTTCTCCAACGGCAGCTTCGTAGCCTATCAGGGTTACCTGGATCACCTGTTTGATGCCAAGGACACTTCCACCGACGGTACCGCCATGTTCAACGGCCTGTACTGGCACTCCGACCGCTACGCCGTCGGTTACGGCCTGAAGTACTTCAACGACATCTACGGCATCCAGAACGGTTCCTACGGTTTGAAGACCACTGGTTTTGGCCACTACTTCTCCGTGACCTACAAGTTCTAATCGAACGGGTTACGCAGAAACAAAAAACCGGAGCAGCCGCTCCGGTTTTTTTATGGCGCCTTCGCCGACCTCTTTGCCGTGACAATGGGGAGGACCGAGCCCTCCCCGTCCACCATTAGTCGCGGAAGTTCTGGAACTGCATCGGCTGACCCAGCTCGGCACCACGCACCAGGGCCATGGTCTCCTGCAGATCGTCGCGCTTCTTGCCGGTGACCCGCACCTCGTCGCCCTGGATCGCGGCCTGCACCTTGATCTTGGAGTCCTTGATCAGCTTCACCAGCTTCTTGGCGACTTCCTTGTCGATCCCCTGCTTGAATTTCACGGTCAGGTGGAAACGCTTGCCGGAGTGAACGCTGTCACCCACGTCCATGGAACTGTTCTCGATGTTGCGCTTGAGCAGGGCGCCGCGCAGGATCTCGACCATCTGCTTGAGCTGGAAGTCGGCGTCGGCCTCCAGCTTCACCTCTTCCTTGTTCAATTCGAAGCTGGCTTCCACGCCACGAAAATCGAAACGGGTCGCCAGTTCACGATTGGCGTTATCGACGGCGTTCAACACCTCGTTCATTTTGACTTCAGAGACAATATCGAATGACGGCATAGCCGGGCTCCTCATGCTGTGCTTCAGGTTGTGCTTATCGGTGGGCAAATCTACCAGAAAACGGGCAAATTTGCTGATTTCGATGGGACTGCTCTGCTAGAATCCCCTGCGCACAGGAATGGTGAGACCCGTTAGAACCCGTTCAGGATCTGTCGCGAGAGATCGGGAAACTCGGTGAAGAGCGCCGCAGGAACCGGAGTGTATATGAATGCATGAGCTTCCGGTTTCACATAAGCGGGCCGCGCATGAGCCTTGAACACAACCTCTCAGCAAGATCATGAACCGGTTCTTGGTGTCCACCAGCGACATCTTCCCTTATCCCGGTAGGCGGTTGACCGGATTGCAGCCCTTACCCTGATCGAGCCTCTCCATGCCAAGCGGATTACGCGACAACAACCTGAAAACCCGCCGTCACCCCGTCTCTCCCGAGTGGACCTTGCTGGGCTGCGGCGCCCTGGGTGGCGTCTTCGCCTCCCTGTTGACCCTAAGCGGCCAACCGACGCGCATCCTGCTGCGCGAGCGGCACCGTGCCACCCTGCACCCCGGCATCGACTTCACCTCCCTCGACGGCCATACCCAGCTCCTTGCCATCGAGCGCGCCTTCATCGACAAGCCAGGCCCCATCAGACGCCTGCTGGTGATGACCAAGGCGGGGCAGGTCATTTCGGCCCTCACCCCCCTGGTCGGGCAACTGGCGGCAGGGGTTCCCATCGTACTGCTGCACAACGGCATGGGGATCGCCGAACGGGTGGCGGCCCTTTTCCCCCACAATCCTGTCATCGCCGGCGTCACCAGCCACGGCGCCCTGCAGAGCGGCCACTTCGTGTTCCGCCACACCGGCAAGGGGGAGACCTGGCTCGGCCCCGTCAATGAGGCGGCCCGCTCCTGTGCCCATCTGGCGGACGAGCTCGCTCGCGCCCTCGGCCAGGCCGGCTGGGATGAGCAGATCCTGACCCGCCAGTGGCAGAAACTCGCCGTCAACTGCGCCATCAATCCCCTCACCGCCCTGTATCGACTCAAGAATGGCGAGCTGGCAGGCCCGCGCTTTGCCGACGTCTTGCAGCAGATCTGCGTGGAAGTGGCGGACGTGATGCAGGCCGAAGGCCAGCCGACCGGCAGCGATGAGCTGCTGCGCCGGGTCATGACGGTGGTGGAGCTCACCGCCGACAATTACTCTTCCATGTATCAGGACATGGAGCAGGGCCGAGAGACCGAGATCGAGGCCATCACCGGCTTCCTGCTCGGCAAGGCCGCGGCGCACGGCATCGCGGTACCGGTCAACCAGGGCCTCTATCAGGCCGTCAAAGAGAAACGCTGAGCCCGGGAGTGCGGGCGGCGGAGGAGTGCAGGATGAGCGTACTGGTATTGGTGGCCCCCGGGTCGGAAGAGATAGAGACGGTCGCCATCGTCGACACCCTGGTGCGCGGGGGAATGGAGGTGGTGCTGGCCTCCTGCTGTCCGGCGGGGCAGCGCCAGATCCGCGCCTCTCGCGGCGTGCAGCTGGTGGCGGATTGCCACCTCGACGAGCTGACCAGCCGTGACTTCGAAGCCATGGTCGTGCCCGGCGGGCTGCCCGGCAGCGAAGTGATCCGCGACACCCCCCTCGCCATCGACCTGCTGAGAGAACAGGCCCAGCTCGGCCGCTGGCGTGCGGCCATCTGCGCCGCCCCCGCCGTGGTGCTGCACCATCACGGCTTGCTGGGGGATGCCAGCGTCACCTGCCATCCCGGCTTTCAGGCCCGCCTGCCTGCGGCGCAGCTGAGCGCGGCACGGGTGGTACGGGACGACGACCATCACCTGATCACCAGTCAGGGCCCGGGCACCGCCATCGAGTTCGCCCTCGAACTGGTGCGGGTGCTGCGCGGCGATGAAACCGCCCGTGCGGTAGCCGGGCCCATGGTGCTAGCTCCTTCGGTGCAGTCATAACGGTTTACCCGGCATCTCCTGTGACGACAGAGCCCCTTGCCTAACGGCAAGGGGCTCTGCTATTGACGACTTGCAAAGTAGCGGTCCCCTAACGGCACGCCAACCAGACTTTGATGCACAGACCTACCACCAGAGATCGGCAATAGTGTCCTCATACCGAGCAGACTGGGGCATAGCTGTCGAAAAGCCCCGTACAGATCACCTCGACCTTGTCTCTTCGTAGCTGCACTCCCAGCCCCCCTGATAAAGATCGATGCCAGCAACGCCTCGATAAGGCAACGGACCCAGGACCAGCCAGGTTCGTCATATCGCCAGTGCAGCCCCGATCAGGGCATCAGGGTCACAGGATGCGCTTGCCCTGGGCGTCCACCACCTGCTCACCATCTTCCTTGGTGAAGGCCCCTCGCTGGGGGTTGGGCAGTATGCCCAGCACCACTTCGGACGGGCGGCACAGCTTGGTGCCCAGCGGCGTCACCACGATGGGCCGGTTGATCAGGATGGGATGGGCCAGCATGGCGTCGATCAGTTCCTCGTCGCTGAACCTCTCCTCGGCCAGCCCCAATGCCTCGTAAGGGGTCACGTTCCGACGCAGCAGCTCGCGCACCGGCATGGCCATGGCGGCAATGAGTGCGATCAGGGTTTCACGGCTCGGCGGTGTCTCCAG
This sequence comes from Aeromonas sp. R7-4, assembly GCF_040908055.1. Classification (NCBI taxonomy): domain Bacteria; kingdom Pseudomonadati; phylum Pseudomonadota; class Gammaproteobacteria; order Aeromonadales; family Aeromonadaceae; genus Aeromonas; species Aeromonas sp. R7-4. The sequence goes on along the minus strand of NZ_JBFODA010000031.1, from coordinate 32,770 downwards.
ATAGTGGATAACGGTCGGTTCAACCCCTGAGTTGCGGATAAGCGCCAGCGTATTGCGGGAGGTGCCGCAGGCAGGGTTGTGGTAGATGGTTATTGCAGTCATATGGTTCCCTTTATTGCGTATGCAGTCCGAGCCTTACGCCGTCTTGCCTTCGTACCACGGCTTGGTGGCATTCACGACCTTCACGACCAGCAGCATGATAGGCACCTCGATCAATACCCCAACCACGGTTGCCAATGCGGCGCCCGAGTGGAAACCGAACAAGCTGATGGCAGCCGCGACGGCGAGTTCAAAGAAGTTGGATGCACCTATGAGGGCTGACGGACAGGCCACCGAATGCTTTTCTCCCACTTTTTTGTTGAGCCAGTAGGCCAGGCTGGCATTGAAGATGACCTGGATCAGGATGGGCACGGCCAGCAGGGCAATGACCAGGGGCTGCTCAATGATGGCATTGCCCTGGAAGGCAAAAAGCAGTACCAGGGTCAGCAGCAGCGCTGCCACAGACCAAGGCTGGATCTTGTGCATCACCTCATCAAAGCTGGCTTGTCCGTGGCGCAACAAGGCTTTGCGGATAAGCTGAGCCATGATGACCGGGATAACGATGTAGAGCACCACAGAGATAAGCAGGGTGTCCCATGGCACGGTAATGCTGGACACGCCCAGCAAGAGACCCACAACGGGCGCAAACGCAAACACCATGATGAGGTCGTTCAAGGCCACCTGAGACAAGGTGAAGTAGGGGTCTCCGTTCGTCAGTCTGCTCCAGACAAAGACCATGGCTGTACATGGCGCTGCGGCTAGCAAAATGAGTCCGGCGATATAGCTATCCAACTGATCGCCAGGAAGCATGTCGGCGAACAACACACGAATGAACAACCACCCAAGGAAGGCCATGGAAAAGGGCTTGACCAACCAGTTGATAAACAGGGTCACACCAATCCCTTTTACATGCCCCTTCACTTGATGCAGCGCAGAGAAGTCGATCTTGAGCAGCATGGGGATGATCATGACCCAGATCAGCAGACCGACAGGCAGATTGACCTGCGCAATTTCCATGGCGCCAATCGCCTTGAACAGGCTGGGAAATACCTGCCCCAAGGTGATCCCGACCAGGATGCAGATTGCCACCCATGCGGTCAGATAGCGTTCAAAAAAACCGATGGCAGGCGCTTCGGCTGCCTTGCATTGTGCTGACATGACGACTCCAAAGGGTCACAGACCCATCAAAAAGACGAGGGTCAGCGACCCTCGTTACCAACATTCAACTGATGGCGCGGCAGACCCAGGGAGATCAACGCTGCCAGCAGAATAAAGAGAGTGGAGATCCAGAGGCAGGCCTCGAGACCATAAAGCTGGAACACCAGCCCGGAGAGCAGGGTGCCGAGCAGGCGCCCCAGGGCATTGGCCATGTAGTAGAAGCCCACATCCAGCGATACCCCATCTGCACCGGCATAGCTGACGATGAGGTAGCTGTGCAGGGAGGAGTTGATGGCAAACAGAGCGCCAAACACCATCAAGCCGCCCACCAGGCTGATGGCCGGATGCACCTCATAGTGAATCGCCAGGGCAATCAGGGCCGGGACCAGAGCCAGCGACAGTGCCCAGCCCATGGCGGCCTTGCCATCGGGCACCCGCCCCTCTCGCTTGCCGGTAAAGCGGGGGGCCTGGGTCTGTACCACCCCGTAGGCGATGATCCAGAGCGCGAGGAAGCCCCCCACATACCCGTGATCCCAGCCAAAGCTGGAGGCGAGGTAGACAGGCAGCGCCACCACAAACCAGACATCCCGGGCCCCAAACAGGAAGAGGCGGGCCGCCGACAGGGTGTTGATGGCGCGGCTCTTGGAGAAGATCTCGCTGAACTTGGGCTTGTTCCTGGCTTTGCCGAGATCCCGTGTCAGGGTCAGCAGGCTGACGCACCACACCAGCGCCAACGCCAGGGCCATGACCAGCACGGCCCCCCGAAACCCGAGCAGGGTCAGCAGGGCGCCGCCGAGGAAGAAGCCCATCCCCTTCAGGGCATTCTTCGAACCGGTCAGGAGCGCCACCCACTGGTAGAGCTGACCCTGCGCCTCTCCCGGCACCAGCAACTTGATGGCGCTCTTGGCACTCATCTTGTTGAGGTCTTTTGCTATCCCCGAGAGCGCCTGCGCGCCCATCACCCAGGGCACCGTCAGCCAGAGCGGTGGCACCAGCAGCATGCCCAGCGCCAGCACCTGAAGGGCGAGGCCTATGTTCATGGTGCGGTTGAGCCCGAGGCGAGCGCCAATCCAGCCCCCCACCAGATTGGTCACCACCCCGAAGATCTCGTAGAAGAGGAACAGGGAGGCGATGGCCAAGGGGCTGTAGCCCAGCCCGTGGAAGTAGAGCACCACCAGCATGCGCAGGGCGCCATCGGTCAGGGTGAAGGCCCAGTAGTTGCCGGTCACCAGCAGATACTGGCGGATCTCGGGGGAGAGGCGGGTCGCTGCCATGGCCGGGTTATCCTTGCGCCTTGTCCATCCGGCCGACCATGCGCATCAGCTCGGCGGTGCGGTTGGCATAGCCCCACTCGTTGTCATACCAGGCGTAGATCTTCACCTGGGTGTCATTGACCACCATGGTGGAGAGCGCATCTATGGTGCAGGAGCGCGGATCCGTCCTGTAATCCACCGACACCAGGGGGCGCTCCTCATAGCCCATGATCCCCTCGAGCTCGTTCATGGCGGCCGCCTTGAGCAGGCCATTGACCTCGGCCTCCGTGGTGGGGCGGCTCACCTCGAACACGCAGTCGGTGAGGGAGGCGTTGGCGAGCGGCACCCGCACCGCGTGGCCGTTCAGCTTGCCCTTGAGCTCGGGGAAGATGTGGCTGATGGCGGTGGCAGACCCCGTGGTGGTGGGGATGAGACTCAGGCCGCAGGCGCGTGCACGGCGCAGATCGCTATGGGGGGCATCCAGGATGGTCTGGGTGTTGGTGATATCGTGGATGGTGGTCATGGAGCCGTGCCTGATGCCGAGCTGCTCGTGGATCACCTTCACCACGGGCGCCAGGCAGTTGGTGGTACAGGAGGCCGCCGTCACTATAGGGTGCTGCGCCTTGTCGTAGAGGTGGTGGTTGACCCCCATGACGACGTTGAGGACCCCCTCTTCCTTGACCGGCGCAGTCACCACGACCCGCTTCACCCCCTGCGCCAGATAGGCGTCCAGCAGCGCCTTGGTTTTCATCTTGCCGGAAGCCTCGATCACCACATCACAACCGGACCAGTCGGTCTGAGCTATCTCCTTGTTGCGGGTGCAGAGGATGCGATGGTTGCCGATCACCATCTGGTCCCCCTCGCTGCTGGCCTCATGATGCCAGCGGCCATGGACCGAATCGAAGGTGATGAGGTGTGCCAGCGAGGCGGCATCGCCAGCCGGGTCATTGATGCGCACAAACTCCACATCCGCCCAGTCGAAGGCGGCGCGAAGCGAGAGACGGCCCATGCGGCCAAAACCGTTGATACCAACCTTGATAGTCATGCTGTTTTCCTTAACCGGCGAATGCGTAGTGGGTGTTGAGGTAGTCGACGTGAGGGGTCAGGGTCAACGCCTTGGGACGCAGCCCTTGTACCAGGGTCTTGACCTTGGCGGGGGCGTAACCCGTCTCCAGCAGCAGGATGGCCGCCATCAACCCGGTACGACCCGAGCCGCCACGGCAATGGATGGCCAGAGTCTGACCCGCCGCCAGCCGCGCCAGCAGATCCGCCTTGTGGCTGGCAAAGGCCGCGGCGAACGGCGCCTCGGGTGCACAGTCGTCCTCCACCGGCAGGTGGAACCAGGCCAGCCCCAAGGCGGCGCATTCGGCGGGCAAGGCATCAGCCTTGAATTCGCCAAGCTCGGCATCAGGCATCATGGTGACTACCGCATCAGCCCCGGCGGCTTGCAGGGTCTTGAGGGAGGCATGCAGGGAAGCCTCCTTGGTGCCAGGGCAGGGAGTGAAGATAAGGCGGGCGCCATTATCCAGCTTCAGAATGTCAAAGGGGTGCATGATAAACAGCGACTCCATGTCTCGTTGAGAACGTCAGATTGATGAAAAATCGGGGATGGCTGGCGCGCGTGGGCACGAGAAGGCGGCCATGCACGCCGCACCTTGCCACTCGCTCACCCCTTCTTCGAGGTGGGGTGACACAACCCTTGCAGCGCCTTCAGTCCCACCGGCTCGACGGCCTGCAAGGGCACCACGGCATAGCGCTTTCCATGCTCCTCCTTGACCGCGGCGATATGGGGCTGCTGGCGACGGGCGCGCAGGGCCAGCAGGGGGGACGTGACGACGGCCGGGGACAGCACATGATTGACCACCCAGGCCCAGGGCTCGATGCCGGCGCGGCGCAGGTCGGCTTGCAGGTTGGCGGCCTCCTGCACCGGAGTCGGCTCGGGCAGGGTGACTATCACCACCTTGGTCTGTTTCGGGTCTTGCAGCTGCATCATGGGGGTGGTGAAGTGCATCCCCTTGCCCCCCATCTGGCGGGCGATCTCCCTGTGATAGGCACCGGTCGCATCGAGCAGCAGCAGGGTGTGACCGGTCGGCGCCGTGTCCATCACCACGAAGCGCCTGCCCGCCTCGCGAATGATCCGCGAGAAGGCCTGAAACACGGCGATCTCTTCGGTACAGGGGGAGCGCAGATCTTCTTCCAGCAGGGCGCGCCCCTGGGCATCCAGGCTCGCCCCCTTGGTGGACAGCACCTGGGCACGGTAACGCTCGGTCTCGGCGTGAGGATCGATGCGGCTCACCGCCAGGTTTGGCAGTGCTCCTGCCAGGGTCTCCCCCAGATGGGCGGCAGGATCGGACGTGGTGAGATGCACCGGCAACCCGCGACTGGCGAGCTCCACCGCCACCGCGGCCGCCAGAGTGGTTTTACCCACACCGCCCTTGCCCATCAGCATGATGAGCCCGTGGCCATCGCGGGCCAGCTCATCGACCAGTTGCTGCAACCCGGGGTGCTGCCCAGGGGGCGTGTTCTCGGCCTCACATGCCCCGTTGACGGACGCGGCACCGAGCAACTGACGCAGGCTCTCCACCCCCACCAGATTGGTCGCCAGGAGCGGCACTCTGTCTTGCGGCAGACTGGTCAGCAACGGTGGCATCTGCGCCATCGCCTCTTGCTCTCGCTGCCACAGGGCGCGGGCCAGGGGATCCTCGGCCAGCTCGCTTTGCGGGAAGATGCCATTGATGACCAGCTGCTGATTGGCAAGGCCGATGGCCGCCAGCTCGTCGTGGGTACGCGCCACTTCCCGCAGGGTCGAGGCCTGCGCACGGGCCACCAGGATGAGCCGGGTTCGCTTTGCATCCGACAGGGCCGCGACGGCCTCTGCGTATTGGCTTCGCTGTTTTTCCAGCCCGGCCAGCGGTCCCAGGCAGGACGCATCCCCCTTGCCTTGGGCCAGGAACTCGCTCCACGCCCCCGGCAGTTGCAACAGACGGAGGGTGTGGCCGGTCGGTGCCGTATCGAACACGATGTGGTCGTATTCCCCAACCAGGCGGATGTCGGTCAAGAGGCCGGTGAACTCGTCAAAGGCGGCGATCTCGGTGGTGCAGGCACCGGAGAGCTGCTCCTCGATGCTGCGCACCACGCTCGGGGGCAGCTTGCCACGCACCGGCCCGACGATCCGCTCCCGATAGGCCTGCGCGGCGGCTTGCGGGTCAATCTCCAGAGCCGACAGCCCATCGACCTGGGGGATCCGGGTTACCTGGTTCCCGATCCGGGTATCGAACACCTGGCCTACGTTTGAGGCCGGATCCGTGCTCACCAGCAGCACCCGCTTGCCACTGTCACACAGGGCAACCGCACTGGCGCAGGCCAGCGAGGTCTTGCCCACTCCCCCCTTGCCGGTGAAGAAGAGAAACGGGGGCGCATCATGGAAAAACGAGTAGTTCAGACACGGGCAGGCCAGTAACCGGGACATATGAGGCTCCTCTCTGGGCAACGGCTAGGATTGGCGAGATGGCGATTTAGCAGCAACCACTGCTGCCTGAGCAGCATCCACTCTTGACGATCCCCTTGATGGCGGCCTGCGGGGCGGGCAGACCGGCATAACGGGCCAGTTCAGCGCGGCTGGGGTAACGACCGGTGAGCACCACCTGGCCATCCACCAGCACCAGGGGCAGCCCCTCCTCTCCCGCGTGGGTCAGGAAAGCGCTGACCGCAGGCGTCTCGGCAAACTGCATGGGCTGCTGGGCCAGATTGAAACGCTCGATGGCCACCCCCTGCGATCTGACCCAGGCGACATCGGCGGCAAAACTCACCAGGCGCTGTTCTACCTCGGTCCCACACACACCGCTGGCACAGCACAGTGCCGGATCGAACACTTGAATGACGGACATGGCATTACTCCTTGTTGCAGCAGGGCTGCACAGGCAATACATGGGGCGAGCAGCCGGACTCGGCTCTCATCACCCCGCAGGCTTCCGGGTGACCGGCGCAGCACTCCTCGGTGAGGTAGCCGATCAGGCTCAGCATCAGGGGAATGTTGGCGCGATAGCGCAGGAAGCGCCCCTCCTGCTCCACCGAGAGCAGGCCCGCGTGCAGCATGGCCTTCAGGTGAAACGAGAGGGTATTGGGGGCGATGTCGAGCTCGCTGGCAAGCTGACCGGCAACCAGCCCCTCCAGCCCCGCCTTGACCAGCAGGCGCCACACATCGAGGCGAATGCCGGAGGCGAGGGATTCAAACACCTTGGTAGCGATCTCTTTGTTCATGACAAGGCCTTTCATTCACTTCAATAAATCAACTATACAAGAAATATTGAAATGATCAACGCGGCGGCACTCCGATAGACCCCCCCGCCTCAATGCGCGGCCACAACGACCCCCGCCCCGCCTGGCCGGCCGCGGCCCTGGGCAATACCGGTTTCCCGGCAGGCGACCAGTCTCCAAGAACCTTGGTGGCAAAGGGCCGGCAGAGGAGCCCATAGGACAGCAGGCGGAAGAAAAGGAGACAGGCCATAAACGAAAAAACCCATCTCATTCAATGAGATGGGTTTAAATATGTGGCGGAGGGGGTGGGATTTGAACCCACGGATGGTCGCCCATCGCCGGTTTTCAAGACCGGTGCATTCAGCCGCTCTGCCACCCCTCCGCAGCAGTGCGACGCATATTACCCATGCCCCCCGCCCTTGTAAATCCCCACCCAGTTTGTTTGCCCATTTATTGGGCTATCTGGCGCACAAGGGCTGCAAACTCGCCCCCAACCCCGCTTTTTAAAGCAGATGGCTTGACTTGAAAACAGACTCACCCACTATAGTGACCACTACGATATTCCCAGCAAGATGGACTTATGAAAATCACACATGCCCTGTTCGCCGCCCTCACCGGCGCGACCCTGCTCATGGCGCCGGTACAGGCGAGCGAGCTGACCAAAAGCGATGTCGAGCAGATAGTGCGCGACTATCTGGTCAAAAATCCTGAGATCCTGGTCGAGATGTCCAACGCCCTGCGTGCCAAGCAGGAGAGCCAGCAGGCCGAGAACGACAAGACGCTGATCCAGGCCCATGCCAAGCAGCTCTATTCCAACCAGGATCCCGAGAGCGGCAATCCCAAGGGCAGCCTGACCGTGGTCGAGTTCTTCGACTACAACTGCGGTTATTGCAAACGCGCCCATCCCCTCGTCCAGCAACTGCTCGATGAAGACAAGGACATCCGCTATATCTACAAGCAGTTCCCCATCCTGAGCGAGACCTCCTACTACGCCGCCCGCGCGGCGCTGGCGGTGCAGCTCGGTCAGCCCGACAAGTACCAGGCCTTCCACGACAAGCTGTACGCCCATCAGGGATCGCTGGCCGACGAGGCCCAGGTGCAGGCCATCGCCAAGTCCGCCGGGGTGGACTGGAGCAAGGTCGAGGCGAAGATCAAGGATGGCAGCATCGATCAGAACCTGGGAACCAACCGCGCCCTGGCCGAGGCCATGAGCATCTCCGGTACCCCGGGGTTCATCATCGGCGACCAGATCCTGCGCGGCGCCCCCCGCGATCTGGCGAGCCTCAAGGCCATCGTCAAGGATGTGCGCGCCGGCAAGAGCATTCAGTAACCCGCGCGTTGTTCATGAAAAAACGCCCCGGCATGCCGGGGCGTTTTGCTATTCAGGCTTTAACACTCAGGCCTGATAGCCGTCGGCGTTCTGGCTTTGCCAGCGCCAGGTATCGATCATCATCTGCTCCAGACCCCGCTCGGCCTGCCAGCCCAGCTCGTCACGGGCCAGGGTGGGCTCGGCCCAGCACTCGGCGATGTCGCCAGGGCGGCGGGGCTTGATCTGATACGGGATGGCGCGGCCGCTGGCCGCCTCGAACGCCTTGACCATCTCCAGCACGGAATAGCCCTGGCCGGTGCCGAGGTTATAGGTGAAGACCCCGGTGTCGCCCGCGATGCGGGCCAGCGCCTTGAGGTGACCGATGGCGAGATCCACGACGTGGATGTAGTCGCGCACCCCGGTGCCATCCGGCGTCGGGTAGTCGTTGCCGAATACCCCCAGCTCCTTGAGCTTGCCCACCCCAACCTGGCTGATATAGGGCAGCAGGTTGTTGGGAATGCCGTTGGGATCTTCCCCGATGAGGCCGCTCTCGTGGGCACCGACCGGGTTGAAGTAGCGCAGCAGGACGATGGCCCAGCGAGGGTCGGATTTGGACAGATCCCTCAGTATCTCTTCCACCATCAGCTTGGAGCGGCCATAAGGGTTGGTGGCGCCGGTGGGGAAGTCTTCCCGCAGGGGCACAGACGCGGGATCCCCATAGACGGTGGCCGAGGAGCTGAACACCAGGCGGAACACGCCGGCCCTGGCCATCTCCTCGCACAGCACCAGGGTGCCTGTGATGTTGTTCTGATAGTAGGTGAGCGGGATCTGGCTGGACTCCCCCACCGCCTTGAGGCCGGCGAAGTGGATCACGGATTCGATCCTGTGCTCGGCAAACAGCCGCTGCAGGCAGGCCCTGTCCAGAATGTCCCCCTCCACGAAGGTGACCGGCTTGCCGGTGATCCGCTCCACTCGCCTGAGGGACTCAGGCGATGAGTTGGAGAGGTTGTCCAGAACTACCACCTGCTGCCCGGTACCGAGCAGCTCGACCAGGGTGTGGGAACCGATGTAACCGGCACCGCCTGTGACCAATATTGTCATGTCTAATCCCATGTTCTGATGAAACTGGGCTGAGTGTACCCGCCGGGCCGATGCGAGAAAAGCACGAGGCTCTGATGACACCATCAATAATCCAGGCTGATATCCCCCCTGGCGGTACAGGAGCAGGCCAGGGCGACGCCGCCCTCCAGATCCTGCGCGCTCAATGTCATCACGCTCTGGCGCTCGATCTCCCCTTCCGTGGTGCAGCGGCAGGCGCCGCACACCCCGGCGCGGCAGGCCGCCATCATGGTCTCCCCCGCCCCCTCCAGCGCCGCCAGCAGGGTCTGGCCCGGCAGTATCTTCACCTTCTTGCCGCTCTTTTTCAGGGTCAGCCAGAAGTGGTCGCTGCCGGTGTCCACTGGCACTGCGCTCGATGTCACAGCAGGCAGACCGAAGGACTCCTGGTGCAACTGCCCGGCGGGCAGGCCGAGCCCGGCCAGCATCTCGCTCACCGCGGCCATGTAGGGCGCGGGTCCGCACAGATAGACGTGGCGGCTCAAGAGATCCGGCGCCAATTCCCTCAGCATCTCCGGCGTGAGCCTGCCTACCCAGGGGTGCTCTGAAGGGGCTTCTTCCAGTATCAGGGCATGGCGCACACCGGCATGGGCCTCTGCCAGCGCGGCCAGCTCGTCTGCGAAGATCACATCCTCGGGGGATCTGGCGCTGTGGATGAAGCGGATATCCGCCTCGGGCCGCCTGGCGAGCTCGTCCCGCAGCATGGCCCACATGGGGGTGATGCCGGAGCCGGCGCTGAGCAGCAGTGGCCGCTCGCAGGGGAGCGCCGTCAGGTGGAAGTCGCCGAAGGGGCCGTCGACCCGGATCTCGTCCCCTACCTGCAGACTCTGGTGCAAATGGTGGGAGACCAGCCCCACGTCCTTGATGGTGACCTGCCAGAAAGGATCCTGCGGGCTGGAGGAGAGGGTATAGGCGCGCCACTGGGGCTTGCCGTCAATCTCGGTGTGTAGGGTGACGCACTGGCCGGCCAGCACCGCGGGCAGTTCGCCCGCCAGCGGCACGAACTGCCAGCTCGCCACGTCGTGGGTATCCGCCCGGCGGCCGATGCACCTGAGGGTGAGAGAGGTGGAGGTCATCGCAAGGCTCCTCTTGTTGAAAAATGTTGGAAAGGGGTCGTTAAAAAAAGGCGAGCCATCAGGCTCGCCAAAGGCTTACAACATGCTGAGCGTGTCAGGCTGTGTCTCGGATCAGGCCGCCAGGATCTCGGCGAGATCGGCTTCTGCGGTAGTGGTACCTTTCAGACCGAACTGCTCCTCCAGCACCTTGAGCAGGGCCGGGGTGAGGAAGGCAGGGGCGGTCGGGCCGGTGCGGATATCCTTCACACCCAGTGCCAGCAGGGTGAGCAGGATGACGATGGCTTTTTGCTCGAACCAGGAGAGCACCAGGGTCAGCGGCAGATCGTTGACACCGCACTCGAACGCCTCGGAGAGCGCCAGGGCCAGTTGGATGGCGGAGTAAGCGTCGTTGCACTGACCCACGTCCAGCAGACGCGGAATGCCGCCGATCTCGCCAAAATCGAGCTTGTTGAACTTGTACTTGCCGCAACCCAGGGTGAGCAGCAGGCTGTCCTGCGGGATCGCCTTGGCAAACTCGGTGTAGTAGGCGCGCTCGGCACGGTCACCGTCACAGCCCCCCACCAGGAAGAAGTGGCTGATTTCGCCGGCCTTCACCTTGTCAATCACCGCGGGAGCGGCCTGCATCAGGGCGTTGCGGGCAAAGCCGATGGTGATGAAGTGCTCGAGCTCAACGTGCTTGAAGCCTTCCAGCGCCTGCGCCTTGGCGATGACCGCAGAGAAATCTTCCCCTTCCAGATGGGTCACGCCCGGCCAGCCGACGATGGAGCGGGTGAAGATGCGATCCGAGTAGTTACCCACGTTCGGGTCGATGATGCAGTTGGAGGTCATCACCACGGCGCCCGGGAAGTTCGCGAACTCCTTCTGCTGGTTCTGCCAGGCGGAGCCGTAGTTGCCCACCAGGTGTGGGTACTGCTTGAAGAAGGGGTAGGCCAGCGCCGGCAGCATCTCGCCATGGGTGTAGACATTGATGCCGGTGCCCTTGGTCTGCTCCAGGATGAGCTTGAGATCCACCATGTCGTGACCGGAAACCAGGATGCACTTGCCCGGTACCGGAGTGACGCGCACCTGGGTCGGCTCCGGATGGCCAAAGGCGGTGGTTTCACCGAGATCCAGCATCTCCATGATCTTGAAGTTCAGCAGGCCGATGTCCATGGCGCACTTGAACAGCGGATCCAGATCGCTCGGATCCGTGCCGAGCCAGCTCATGATGCGATGGAATTCGGCGGCCACCCCGGCATCCTGCTGATCCAGCACCCGGGCGTGTTCCATGTAGGCGGCGGCCCCCTTGAGGCCGTAGAGGCAGAGCAGGCGCAGCCCCATGATGTCTTCGTTGACCTCGTTCTTGCCGCGGTTGACCGCGGTCTGCGGCGCCTGCGCCAGCTGGGCCAGCAGATCGGCACCCGGCTCGAAGCTGGCCGCGGCGGGCAGTGTGTCGGCCTGCACCGCCAGTGGTGCCAGCTTGGCGGCCAGCTGCCGGCGATAGGCCAGCGCCTGGTTGACATAGGCCACGATGCGGGCGGAGTCGAAGTTGACGTTGGTGAGGGTGGCGAAGAAGGCCTTGGGCACGAAGGCGTCGATCTCGCTGTCGATCATGCCGTGCTCGCGAGCGGCCAGGGCCCAGGCGCTGAGACCCTGCAGGGTATAGATCAGCACATCCTGCAGATCCGAGGTTTCCGCCGTCTTGCCGCACATGCCTTGTGCGTAAGCGCAGCCATTGCCTGCCGGGGTACGAATTGTCTGTTCACATTGCACACAAAACATCATGCCTCTCCTAATTGGACATTTCAGTTGTTTGTTTTGTGGCGATTCTATTCCTCCGACTCAAAACTTAATAGGCATTCAATTTACCAATTAACTTTTCATTGATGCAGATCAAATACAAAAAAGCCGCCCGAATCGGGCGGCAAGCGGGTGGATAAAAGGAGAGACAACTCGGGTTTACAACAGCAGGGGCAATGATACGGGCCGGGGCATGGGCATCCGGCCCCAGGGTCATCAGGCCAGGTAGGCGCGCAGCATCCAGACCAGCTTCTCCTGCTGCTGCACATAGTCGGAGAGGATGGATGCTGTCCCCTCGTCGCCAGCCTCGGCGGCCTGCCCCAGGATGCGGCGCTGGGCCACCAGCAGCTCGCGGAAGCTCTCCAGCAGGGATTCGACGCAGGCACGGCCGTCGTGCAACCCCTTCTGCTCGGGGATGGCGGACACCTGGATGTAGTCGCTGAAGCTGTGCAGGGGCACCCCATCCAGGGTCAGGATGCGCTCGGCCAGGGCATCGACCTTCAGCAGCAGATCGTTGTAGATCTCCTCGAACTTCAGGTGCAGTTCGAAGAACTGGTTGCCACGGATGTTCCAGTGGAAGCCACGAACGTTCATGTAGAGGATCTGGTAGCTGGCCAGCAGCCTGTTCAGCTCGGCGGCCAAAGCTTGGGATTGAACGGTATCAAGACCGATGGGGCTCTTCATGATTCACCTCCAGGTGGTAAGCATTATCGGGAACAGGGTCAGCATATCCCCGCACAGACTCAAAGGACAATCGGCTCTGCCTTGCCGATCCATAGTGAACGGCTATCGCCGATGGGCAAAAGCCTCCCTTTCATCGCTCGAGCCGCTCGATGTAGAGGATCACCTCGCCGAGGTGAATGCCGAACTTGCTGATCTCGGCGCGGTTGATCAGGCGATCTTCATTCAGCAGGTACATCCAGTCGTCGAAGCTCACCCGCACCACCTCCCCGTCCGGCAGCGCCAGATCCAGCTGATAACGCCAGTTGAGTGCAAAGCCTGCCGTCTTGCCCACGGCCTCCCCCACCACGTCGGCGGCGGTGCCGCGCCAGTGACCATCCGCCCCCTTGCTCAAAAACCAGGTGCGGGTCTGCCTGCGGCCATCGTCGAAGTAGAACTGCTCGAGCAGCTCCCCCTTTCCATCCTGCCAGTGCCCCTGCATCTCGACCCGAAAGCGACTGGTCACTTCGCCGCTACGGTCCGTCACCAGGCCGTGAGCCACCAGCTTGCCATTGAAGAAACGGGCCAGATCCCAACCCGGCTGGGAGCCGCGATAATCGTCCAGACTGGCGCCGCAGCCAGAGAGCCACAGCAGGGGCAGCAACCAGGCAAGACGCCACCAGGAAGAGAGCTTCATGGAATACTCCATCAGGATTGGCCGCGCAGGCGGCGGGTAAGGGCGGGATCCCGGCTGTCGTCGGTCAGCCAGATGGCAAGAAATGCAGGGGCGAAGGCGGGATCATCGAGAGAGCCGAGCAGGCGATCACGCAACCAGAAGTGGCCCATGCCCTGCTCGTCCACATAGAAAACCAGTTTGTCACCGGGGGCCACATCCGGCCAGAGGGCGGCCAGTTTTGCCAGCCAGCGTTGGCGCTCACTCTCGCTGCCAAGGCCGAGCCGTTGCCACTCGGCGGCGGTCGCCTCCAGCAGATCCTGGCGTTCGATGGCCCTGGCATAGGTGAGGCTGAGGGCCTGGGGATAGCGCCCCGGCTGATAGCGGCCACTCTCGCTGTAGAGGGTGGCGTCATAGAGCTTGAGCCAGAGCCAGCGCATCTCCCCCTGCCCCACGGTGCGCAGTCCCTGCCAGGGTGTGGCTAAGGTCTGGGCGGTCACAGACAGCGGCAGGCTCAAGGCCGCCAGCAGCAGGCTAGTTCCACCCCATGTGCCAACGGGCGGGATCCTCCAGTTCATGCCAGTCCATCTCCTGTTCCTGCAGGGTATTGATATCCTGCATCACCACGCTCGCCAGGTGGCCCTGGGCGTCCCGCTGGCAGGCCACCACCAGATAGAAACGCTCGGCCAGCTCGCACTGGCCATCCCTGGTCCACTTGGAAAACAACAAGGCGTCGGTCGAAAAGGTGTTCATCTCGCATCACCCTCCAGCTTGACCGTTACCCACAGGAGTACGGGTAACCACCACATCCAGATCACCGCCAGCAGTGCCGTGCTGATCCAGATGCCCCAGGGTAAGTTTACTGCCCCCATGGCGGCCCCCGCCACATAGGAGCTGGCGCCCCCCAGCATGCCGAACAGCCCCTGCTGCCAGCGCGGCAGGGGCCGCAGCCAGCGCAGGCCGTGGGAGAGGGTCAGGGCAAAACCGCACCAGAGCAGCACCAGCCAGAGCGGAAAAACGGACGAAAAGTGAAACAGGCCGAGCCACCAGAGCAGGCCGTCGAGCAGGCAGCCAGCCAGGGCGACGGGAATGAGCCGCCAGTCCTGCCGGCGGCGGGGGGAGAAGAGAAAATGGAGCAGCAACAGCGCCAGCAGCGGGCCCGGTTGCTGCCATTTCACCGCCAGCACCCAGTAGAGGTTGAATCCCAGCAGGTGGGCCCACTGCCACATGGTCAGTGACCGCTTACCGGCAGGTCTCCCGCCCAGCCATGGGGGCCCGGCTTGGCCGCCTCCAGCTGCACCAGGCTGATGGCCCGCTCCCAGAAGCCCCCTTCGCAATAGGCGAAGTAGAAGTGCCACAGCCGGATGAAATCCTGGCTGTAGCCGAGCCTCGGCAGCTCGGGGGCCAACGCCAGGAAGCGCTCGCACCAGTGGGCCAGGGTACGGGCATAGTGATGGCCGTGATCGTGCAGCCGCACCAGCTGCATGTCGGTCTCCCGCGCCAGCAGCCCCGCCATCTGGGAGACGCAGGGCAGGCAGCCACCCGGGAAGATGTAGCGCTGGATGAAGTCCACCCCGCGCAGATACTGGGCGTGGCGCTGATCGGCGATGGTGATGGCCTGGATCAGCAGACGACCGCCGGGCTTGAGCAGGCGTGACAGCTGGCGGAAATAATCGGGCAGAAAGGCGTGCCCCACCGCCTCGATCATCTCGATGGAGACCAGCTTGTCGTAGGTGCCCTCCAGCTTGCGGTAATCCTCCAGCAGCAAGGTGATGCGATCCTCCAGCCCCTCCCGCTCGATCCACGCCTTGGCGTAGTCGTGCTGGGCCCGGGAGATGGTGGTGGTGGTGACCCGGCAGCCATGGTGACGGGCGGCATAGACGGCGAGGCCACCCCAGCCGGTGCCTATCTCCAGCAGATGATCGTCAGGCCCGAGCGCCAGCCGTTCGCAGATGGTGCGCAGCTTGGCCTGCTGCCCCTCCTCGAGACTGGCATCGGCACTCGGGTAGATGGCGCTCGAATACTGCATGTGGCTGTCGAGAAAGCCCTGATAGAGGGCGTTGCCGAGATCGTAGTGGGCGGCGATGTTGGATCTCGACCCGGTCAGGGTATTGCGATTGAGCCAGTGACGCACCTTGTTGAACGGGAAGCTGAGCCAGCCGAGGCGCCGCTCCAGGCTGTCGAGCAGCGCCAGGTTCCTGGCCAGCAACCGCACCAGGGCCACCGGATCCGGGCTGGTCCAGAGCCCTTCCACCCAGGTTTCCCCGGCGGCGATGCTGCCCCCCTGCAGCAGGCGGCGATAGAAGGCCGGATCCAGCACCACCAGCTCGGCGTGCAGGTCGCTGCCCGCGGCGCCGAAGCTGTGACGCTCGCCGCCATCGCGCAGCAGCAGCTGGCCATGTTCGAGGCGCCCCAGCAGCCTGAGCAGCAATTGCCTGGCCCCCTTGTCGATGAAAGAGGCAGAGAGGGTTGATTGAGCAAGTTCCATTAGCGGCTCTCCGGGTGGGTGAAGATGGGCGTTCGTTTGATAAAAAGGCGCAAGGCCTGCCAGTAGATCCCGAGCAGCACCCTCATGGTCATCCAGGGCCAGCGGGCCAGCAGCGCCGCCAGCCCCCTGCGCGACAGCGGTGCCCGGCGCAGGGCCAGGGTGGCGTCGAACAGCTTGGCCTCACCGGATACGGGATGGCTCTCGATGTGGATCAATGCCTCCTCCTTCGGCGGCCGGATGCGCCAGTGGTAGCGCATGGCCAGCCCCATGAAGGGGGAGACGTGAAAATCCTTGTCGTGGGGGGCGAGCGCCGCCAGATCCAGCAGGTAGTAGTGGCGCTGGTTCCAGGGGGTGTTCGACACCTCGGCCAGCAGGTAGCGGGCTTCCCCCTGCCGCTCGCAGAAGTAGAAGTTGACCGGGCTGAAGTAGAAGCCGAGGCAGCGCACGTTGCCGAGCAGCAGTACCCGCCCCCCGGGTTCGGCATCGCCACCCAGTTCGGCCACCTTGTCCCACACCGCCTGCTTGAGGGGCCCCTCGCTGCCTCTCAGGTAGTCGTCGCGGCGAAAGGCGAGCAGCCCCGCCCGCTCCACGGCGAACCAGCGCCCCTGCTCAAGCCCGGGCAGTTCGTCCAGATCCAGCCCCAGCATGAAGAGGCTGTAGGAGAAGGCGTGGGGACGCGGCGCGAAGCGGCGGTGGCGCACCGAGCCCTGCCAGATGGCGCTGATGGCGGCATTCACAGGCGGGCCCCGAAGCGGCTGGCCACGTCCAGGGCGCTGCGCACCCCGTCCTCGTGAAAGCCGTTGTACCAGTAGGCACCGCAGAAGTGGGTATGCTGCCGGCCGCAGATCTCGGCGCGTCGGCCCTGGGCGGCGATGGAGCCCTGATTGAATACGGGGTGGTGATAGACGAAGCGGCGCAGCACCTTGCGCTCATCCACCCGCCCCTCTGGATTGAGGCTGACGCAGAAGGGCTGCGGCGAGCTCAGCCCCTGCAGTATGTTCATGTTGTAAGTCACCAGGGGGCGCGCCCCGTCATCCTCGCCGAGCCGATAGTTCCAGCTGGCCCAGGCCTTGCGGCGCACGGGCAGGCAGCCCGCATCCGTGTGCAGCCAGACGTCGTTGGCCTGGTAGGGCATGGCGCCGAGGATGGCCCGCTCTCCTTCGCTCGCATCCGTCAGCAGGGCCAGCGCCTGATCGCTGTGGCAGGCGAGGATCACCTCGTCGAACCGCTCCTCGCCATAACTGCTCTGGAGCAGGACCCCGTCCGCCCCCCGGCGGATCCCCAGCACCGGGCAGGCGAGGCGGATCCGCGGCAGCCAGCCCGCCGTGAGCGGCCCTATGTATTCCCGCGAGCCGCCGGGAATGACGTACCACTGGGGCCGGTTGGCCACCTCCAGCAAGCCGTGGTTGGCGAAGAAGCGCAGGAAGAAGCCGAGGGGGAAGGCCCGCATGTCCGCCAGCGTCGATGACCAGATGGCCGCCCCCATGGGCAGGATGTAGTGGCGGGCGAAGTAGTCGCTGAAACCGCCCGCCTGCAGGAAGGCCCCCAGAGTCAGTCCGGGCTCCGCCTCCTGCTGCCGGTGCTGTGCAAGCCATGCCCGAGCCTCCCGGTTGAAGCGCAGGATCTCGGCGACGAAGCGGTAGAAGCGCGGGCTCAACAGGTTGCTGCGCTGGGCGAACAGGGTGTCGAGGTTGTGGCCGTTGTACTCCAGCCCCTCGGGGCTTCTGACCGAGAAGCTCATCTCGGCCGGTTGCCGCCCGACCCCGATCCGCTCAAGCAACTTCAGGAAGTGGGGGTAGGTGCGGTCATTGAAGACGATGAAACCGGTGTCGATGGCATGGCTGCGCCCGCCCAGCTCCACGTCGACGGTGGCGGTGTGGCCCCCCAGGGTCGGCGCCGCCTCGAACAGGGTAATGTCATGGAGTTTGTGGAGCAGGAAGCCGGCGGTGAGTCCCGAGATACCTGAGCCGACGATGGCGATCTTTTTCTTCATGAAGGGCGTCCTTTCGAAACGAGTGTGCGGCCGAGGCGCAGCCAGAGTCCCGTCGGCAGAGCCCCCAGCAGGCGCAGCAGCCAGGTGAAGCGGCGGGGGAAGTGGATCTGGTGGCGACCGGCGGCGAGTCCCGTCATGATGGCGCGGGCAGCCTGCTCCACCGTCACCAGGCAGGGCATGGGAAAATCATTCTTGTCGGTGAGCGGCGTCTGCACGAAGCCGGGGCGGATCAGGGTCACCCCTATCCTCTTGCCTGCCAGTTCGAGGCGCAGGGTATCGGCCAGGTAGTCGAGGGCCGCCTTGGAGGCGCCATAGGCCTCGGCCCTGGGCAGCGGCAGCCAGCTCACCGAGGAGCTGACTATGGCAAGGCGCGCCCCTGGCCCCAGCAGCGGCAAGAAGGCGGCCAGCGCATGACCCGTGGCGATGAGGTTGGTCTCGATGACCCGGGCAAAGAGGGTGCCGTCAAAGCCCTCTGTCAGGTCCATGTATTCGCAGTTGCCGGCGTTGAGGATCAGCAGATCCAGCGTGGGCAAACCGGCGGCGACCTCGGCCATGGCGGCGCTGTCCCGGGCATCGAACTCCAGGGGGATGATCCCCGCGTCCGCCAAAGCCTGCAGGCGCATCTCGTCCCGGCCGCAGCCCCACACCTGCCAGCCAGCGCGCCGGTAATCCAGCGCCAGCTGGCGGCCGATGCCGGAGGTGGCGCCGGTGATCAGCACCCGGCCGCTCATGCGCCTAGCCTCCCCTTGAGGGTGCGCACCACGGCGCCCAGCAGCGGCAGCTGCTCGTAGAGCATGGCCCCGAGATCGAAGTAGTCCCGGTGCAGGCACACCTTGCCTTCCTCGTCGAATGCGAGGCGGGTGGCCCCCTCCACCGTCACAGGTGCACCGCCGCGCAGCCTTGGGTGGGAGAAGGTCATGGTCCAGCCGAGCCAGGCCTGGCGTCCCTGCAGCAGCTGGCTGGTGATGTCGAAGCGGCAGTAAGCAAGGCGCCGATAGAGGACGGCAAAATAGTCGGTGAGCGCCGCCAGCCCCTCGATGCGGTGGGCCGGGTCGATGAAGATCACCTCTTTCCCATAGACCTCGGGCAGACGGTGCAGCTCTGCGCTGCTCAGCTGCTGATAGAGGGCGACAAAGCGGGCCAGCGACTCATCCATGTTATTTCTCCAGTTCGCGAAACATCTCGATGGCTTTCACCCGGGCAACGGCATGGTCCACCATGGGCGCCGGGTAATCCCGCCGCCCCTTGAGCCGCAACCAGTCGTGGGGCTCGTGCACATAGGCGGCAGGCAGATCGGCCAGCTCAGTGACCCAGATACGAATGAACTCCCCTTGCGGATCAAATCGTTGCCCCTGGGTGGTGGGGTTGAAGACCCTGAAATAGGGTGCCGCATCGGCTCCGGTGCCCGCTGCCCACTGCCAGCCGCCGTTGTTGGCCGCCAGATCCCCGTCGATGAGCCGGCTCATGAAGTAGTCCTCCCCGAGCCGCCAGTGGATGTGCAGATCCTTGGTGAGGAAGCTCGCCACTATCATCCGCAGCCGGTTGTGCATCCAGCCGGTGGCGTTGAGGCAGCGCATGGCCGCATCGACCACGGGGTAGCCGGTGCGCCCCTCGCACCAGGTGGCGAAGGCCTCCGGATCCCAGCTCCAGGGCAGGGCCGCCGTCTCTGGCTTGAAGGGGCGGTTCATGGAGAGGGTCGGGATCAGCACCAGCAGGTGGCGGTAGAACTCGCGCCAGATGAGCTCGTTGAGCCAGACGAAACCGGGCTGCGCCTTCGACTGGGGCCGGTAGCCGAGGCGCTGCTGCAGCGCCCCCACGCACTGGCGTGGGCTGATGATGCCCGCCGCCAGATAGGGGGAGAGCACGGACGTGCCGGCCTGCGCCGGAAAGTCCCGGGTCTCGCCGTAGTCCAGCACCGCCTGATCCAGAAAGGCGTGCAACCGGCGGCTCGCCTCGGCCTCCCCCACCGGCCAGCGGGCGTCCGCCGTCAGCTCCCCCAGCGCGGCATCGACAAATGGCCGCTCGGCCAGCGGTAACCAAGGGATAGGCGCACCGCGCGGCGCCGGGGCCCGGTGAATGACGAAGCCATCCTCCTCGAGGGCCTTGAGCCAGGCGCGGCTGAAGGGGGTGAACACCTTGAACATCTCCCCCGACCCGGTCAGCACCCGCCCAGGCGGCAGCACGCAGCAGCCGTTGAACCAGTGGCTGCCAATATCCTGCTCCGCCAGCGCGGCGGTGACCGCCTGGTCGCGGCGCAGCTCGTCTATCTCGATGGCCTGGTTGGCATAGAGCTCGCTCACCCCGAGCTCGCGGCTTAAGTCAGCCAGCACCGCCGGCACCTCGGCAAAGGTCTCGACCCGAAGCAGATGGAGCGGGATGCCGAGGGCCGCCAGCTCGCGGCCCAGCGCATCGAGCTGCGCCAGGATGAAGCGCTGGCGGACCGGGGCCAGCTTGTGCTGCCGCCACTGGGTCGGCGAGAGGATGAAGAGCGCCGCGACCGGCTCTTCCCCGGCGCAGGCGTGCCGCAGGGCCGGGTTGTCGGCCAGGCGCAGATCGTTTCGAAACCAGACCAGCCTCATGATGGTTTTCTCCCGCCCTTGCCCCTTGTCTTGGTGGTGCGATGAGTCGCACTGACCTCTGCCAGGGTGGCGTGCCAGTCCCGGGCTTGCCGCCACTCCTCGTCGTAGAGGCGTCCCAGCTCGCCAAAGAAGCGGGTGCCTGCAGGCCACTCGGCGGCCAGATCCTGCTTGCCGAGCCCGGCTCCCAGCAGTATCAGCCAGGGGGGAGTGGCGCGTCCCTCCAGCAGGGAGGCATGGCGCGGCTCCACCGCCCCCAGCAGTTGCACCTCATAACCCTGACCGATGAGCTCATAAGCGGCCCAGACCAGATCGAGGGGTCCCACCTGCCCCCAGCTTGCCAGGGTGACGGGGATGCCCTTCTCCTGCTCGATGAGGTGGCGGGCGAAGCGGGTATGCAGCCAGCCGAGCCACACCTGGTGCAGCAGCTCACCATCCGGTCGCTCGTGCCAGAGCCCCAGCAGCCGCTCCACCAGGGGCTGCAGCACCCGGCTGCGCACCAGCTCGAACGGATAGCTCGCCAACAGCTCGCCGAGCAGGGCCTCCGCCCTGCGCTGGTTCAAGGCGAGCAGCGCCTGACTGAACTGCTCCAGGGTCTGCTGCCAGTGATCGCTCACCGGCGCGATCTGGGGTTCGCTCAGGAGCCCCTTGACCTGGCCTATGCTCACTCCCCGTTCCAGCCAGCTCAGGATCTCGCCGATCTGGCGGATGTCCTGCTCGCTGTAGAGGCGGTGCCCCTTCTCGGTACGGGCCGGCTGCACCAGCCCGTAGCGGCGCTGCCAGGCGCGCAGGGTGACGGCGTTGACCCCGGTGAGGCGGGAGACCTCGCGGATGGGGTAGATCCCCTCCTCCGGCGAAGGGGCATGGGGTAAATCAGACATAACGACTTCCATCAAGGGTTGGGGGAGAGACCCCGGCTATCCGCCGGGGCCTGCACAGGGTGTTCAGAGCCCGTAACGCAGTTTCAGCGTATCGGGATGGGGATTGAGATAGACCTGATCCGAGAGATAGGGGTTGGGGTGCTCGCGCAGGTAGTGGCGGATCAGGGTGAGCGGCACCAGCAGCGGGAAGACGCCGGTACGGTACTTGTCGATGGCCTCGCACAGCTCCTGTTTCTGGGCCGGGGTCAGCATCCGCTTGAAGTAACCCTGCAGGTGCATCAGCACATTGGTGTGGCTGCGGCGGTTGGCGCGGATCGTCAGCGCCGCCATCAGCCCCTGGATGTAGCTGTCGGCCACCTCCTGCAGGTTGGCCTTGCCGAGGTTGCCGAGCAGCCGACCCAGGGCGCGGTAGTGGCTGGTGGCATGGGAGAGCACCAGGTACTTGTAGCGCGAATGGAAGCGGATGAGGGCGGAGGCGGTGATCCCCCGAGCGCAGAGCTGCTGCCAGTCGTGATAGGCGAAGACCCTCAGCACGAAGTTCTCCCGCAATATGGGGTCGCACAGTCGGCCATCCTCCTCCACCGGCAGCAGGGGGTTGGCTTCCATCAGCGCCCTGGCGAACAGGCCGACCCCCTCCTTGGCGCTGCCCTCGTTGTTGGCGCCATAGATGCGCACCCGCTCCATGCCGCAGCTGGGGGACTTGGCACAGAGGATATAACCGGAGATGAAGTCGAGCTGGCGCGCCTTCTGCTCACTAAAAGCGATGAGCTTGTCGGTGACGTCGAAGCTGCCGTTGCTCGCCTCGGCGCGGATCTCGCCGTGGCGCTTCACCAGCCGGATGGCGGCACGGGGGGCGCCGAGGCCGATGGCCATCTCCGGGCAGACGGGGTGATAGTCGAAATGGGCGCCGAGATCCCGCTCGCAGAAGCTGGAGCGCTTGTGTCCACCGTCGAAGCGAACCTCCTGTCCGAGCAGACAGGCGCTGATACCGACCTTTATCTTGTACATGGAAACACCCCTTGTATAAGTATTGAATCCGTTATAGCAGTTATACAAGAAAATGGAAGTTGTATAACTATGCGGACTGATACGACAGGAGAGCGACGACAGGATCAACCACAGACAAAAAAACCCATGACCGGGGTCATGGGTAAAAAGGAAGACACTACAGGCAGGAAGATCAGAAGCTGTATTTCACGCCCAGGCTGGAGATGGAGCCTTTTTGCAGATCCCAGTTGCGATAGGTGTAGTCGGCGGTGAGGGCCAGGTTCTGGGTCAGCTTGTAGGCCGCCCCCGCCTTGAAGTCGTGCATGTCGTCGGTCATGTTGGCGTAGCGGTAACCGGTGGAGAGCTCGACGGCGCCGATGTCGTAGCGCAGGCCCACTTCCCCGTACAGGCTGCCGCTCTGCTTGCGGGTGATGTCGTCCCAGCCGCTGTCATTCACGTTGGAGGCGAGCTCGCGCTCCAGGCTGTAGCCCATCAGACCGGTTTCGCCGTACAGGTTCAGGCCGGTGCTGAGGGGAGTGAAGACCCCCACCCCCAGGCTGGAGATGGCCATGCTGTCGTTGCCGCTGCTGCGGGAGGTGTATTCGGTACCGACCCGACCGTAGACGTTGCTGCCAAAGCTCTTGGAGAGATCCAGGCTCAGACCGCCGAAATCGCGGTTGTCGCTGTCCTTGCCACCGATGTAGTCCGACTTGGTGTGTGCCCAGGTGGCAGAGCCCTTGGCGTAGCTGAAGGCATCCTGTGCCAGGACGGAGGTGGAAGAGAGACCGGCCAGAACCAGAACAGACAGTGCGATCTTTTGCATTTTGTTGACTCCATGGGTTGAGTGAGGGGACCTCACTGGAATGGAGTCATTGTGACGGGCAAACGGGGAGGCGCCGAGCGGCAAGCTGTTGCCAAACCATGGCAGATGTAAGCGGATATTGCTGGCGGTTACCGGTGCAACACTCTGCGGGGGAGCGAGGGCTCCCCCGCCGTCATCCTAGCGGAACTCCACCTCGTCGATCTGCACCCGCACCAGCGGCTTGCCGGTCAGACTGGCCGGTCGAGCCAGCTCGATGGCCCGGGACGCTCTCTCCTCCCCCTTGCGCAAATAGGACTCGGGCAAGCGGTTCTCCCCGACCCAGAAACGCACGGGCTGGCTCGAGAGCTGCACGCCCTCGGCGCTGAACAGGGTCAGGCTGCCGTTCACCCGCACCACGTTGCGGCTGCCGGTGTTGCTCACCAGGAACTGCAGGCTCAGGGGATCCTCGCCCGTTACCTGGTCCAGCTTCACCGTGATGCCGTCCCGGGTCGCCTGGGAGAGCAGATCGGGATGGGCCAGGGCCTGCTCGGTCAGCACCGGGGCCGCCACGCTTGCCGTCACCGTCTTGCCGGGGCTCGCCTCGGCGGGCTTGACCAGCAGGTATTCCCAGGTGAAGTCATCGTTGAGCTGTACCTGGCGGCCGTCGGGCAGGGTGATCTGGTGCAGGGGGGCGGCCTCGGCCAGCAGAGGGAAGAGGCAGAGGGCAACCAGCAGTCGGGAGAGGGGCTTCATGGGCAAAGACTCGGTAAGGGACGGAGAAGCAGCAGTATAAAGAGTCGGGCCCCCCTTGCCTATGACCCGACTCACGTTGCGACCCCGGCGCGGGATCAGATGACCAGGGACTGGGGATCCTCCCCCGCAGCCATATCCAGGGTCACCAGATCGAACTGGGCGCTCTTGAGCGCCTTCTGGATGCTCGGCTGCATGTCGAACACCAGGGCCCGCATGCGCTGGGGAACCTGGATCCTCGCCAGGGTGGTGACCCTGTCCGCCAGGGTATGGAAGAAGACCTGGGCACCATCCAGCCCCATGTCGAACAGCATCTGCTCGGCCATGTCGACCATGCGCAGATTGCGCCGATCCAGAGACTCGATGTCGGAGAAGCGCCGGCTCAGGCAGGCCTCCCCTCCCTTGCCCCAGAGATCCAGCTGCCGCTTGTGGAAACCGTAGCGAAAGTCCCGCTGGGTCATGCCCTGCTCGGCAAACAGCCAGAGGGTGTTGGCTGGCAGGCTGTGAAACCGGCGCAGATACTCCCGCATCTCCTCGACGGAGGCCGACATCAGCAGCGGCGGACCGTCGTCATGCTCGAGCTGCCGGCACAGATAGCGCACCGGATCCGTCACCTCGTCGAGGTGGCCGAGGTGCACGCTGAAGATCATCTCGTCCGTCTTGAGCACCTGGTGGGGGATGCCGTAGTGCCGGCAATAGCGCCTGGCCCTGGCCACCGACTGACGGCTGAGGGTGGGGTTGTCCAGGGTGATGGCGCGAAAGCGGACCCCGCTGGCCCGGCAAAGATCCATGCTGTAGCAGGATTCCAGTCGACCGGAGAAGGAGACAAGCAGTTCGCCGTAACCGGCCAGGGTATTGATGAGCCTCTGTTCCCTGGCTTGGAAGGTCTGATCGTATCCCCGATTCAGCGCGACTACATTGGCATCCATAACAACAACTCCGGATGATGAATTGGATACCATTTTGCGCGTACCAAGCTGAATATACCCTTAAATGACATGGTTAAATCTGAACGTTATTTGCTCTATGGCAACGCTTGACTCGCTTTCTTCGCCACCCATCCTGGGTTCTCCACCCCCTCAGGCGGGCAACAGGCCCTGCTCCACCAGGTGCTGGCGGCACCGGGGCGCATCGGTGAAGACCAGCCCCCGCAGGCCGAGCGCCTCGGCCGCCGCCACGTTGGCCTGGCTGTCGTCGATAAAGAGGCACTCCTCGGCCTGCAAGTCAAACGACACCAGCAGGTAGCGGTAGATGTCGGGCTCCGGCTTCATCATCCGCACCCGGGCCGACACCACCTTGCCGCTGAAGAAGCGCCAGAAATCCTGCCGCTCCAGCCAGTCGATGCTGGCGTGGCCCATGTTGGAGAGGGCGTAGAGGGCGTGGCCGGCGCCATGAAGCTCCTCGATGAGGGCCACCATGGCGGGATCCGGCAGCAGGGAGGCGGGAACCGCCTGCAGGATGGCGAGGTTGTCCGCCGCGCTCAGGCCGGTGCGCGCCTGCGCCTGGCGGGCCATGGTGTGAAGGGAGAGGGTGCCCCTGTCCACCTCCAGCCAGTCCGGGTGATTGAACAGCCGCTCCGCCAGCTCCGCCGCCCCCTGGGGTCCTCGCACCGCACTCACTATGCCGACCGGATCCCAGCTCACCACCACCCGACCCAGATCGAAGATAATCGCCATCGCCTCGCCTCCTCTTTTCGTTGTCACAGATCGGGCCAAAACGGCGCTCACTCCCCCTGGCAGCCCGAGCCACTACCCTGCCCCGTTCAACGCCCCCGGGCAAGTTTTACTTGCATCGCACCGCCAAATCCCTTAATGGTTATGGCGTTACATTCAGGACACGCCCATGCACACAGCATTCTTCTTTGTTTTCTCGTTTACCCGGCCCACATGAGGGAAGGCCCGTCGTCACGTGAACCATTCGCGTAAACAGAAACCAAAGACGAATCGAGCCTCCCCAGCGGAGGCTTTTTTTTGCACCAACCACCACAGAAGATTTGGATAGGGAACCACCATGGCTACGCTCGACGAGATCAGACACGACATCACCCAGTTGGATCAGGAGCTGCTCGCCCTGCTGGCCAAGCGCAAGACCCTCAGCATCGAGGTTGCCCGCGCCAAGCAGGCCAACCCCCGTCCCATCCGTGACCACCAGCGCGAGCAGGATCTGCTGGTCGCCCTGATCCAGAAGGGGCGCGCGCTCGGGCTGGACGCCCAGTACATCACCCGCATCTATCACACCATCATCGAGGACTCCGTGCTCTCCCAGCAGGCCTACCTGCAGAGCCTGCTGAACCCCCAGCAGCAGGAGCCCATGACCAGCGTCGCCTACCTGGGCCCGCGCGGCTCTTACTCCAGCCTGGCGGCCCGCAAATACCTGGCCCGCTACAAGGATCAGGTGATCGAGGTGAACTGCCAGAACTTCCGCGAGGTGCTGGACACCGTGGAGTCGGGCCGCGCCGCCTTCGGGGTGCTGCCCATCGAGAACACCAGCTCGGGCTCCATCAACGAGGTGTATGACGTGATGCAGCACACCACCCTCTCCATCGTCGGCGAGCTCACCTACCCCATAGAGCACTGCATCCTCACCGCCGTGCCCACCGAGCTCTCTCGCATCAAGACCTTCTACGCCCACCCCCAGGTGTTCCAGCAGTGCTCCCACTATCTGAGCAAGCTGGAAGGGGCGCGCCACGAGATCTGCGACTCCTCCTCCAGCGCCATGATGAAGGTGAAGGAGCTGGCGAGCCCGGAGGCGGCGGCCATCGGCAGCGCCGCCGGCGGCGAGCTCTATGGCCTGGACGTGCTGGCCGAGCAGCTCGCGAACCAGAAGGAGAACTACAGCCGCTTCATAGTAGTGGCGCGCAAGCCCATCGACGTGGCGCCCCAGATCCCGGCCAAGACCACCCTCATCATGTCCACCTCCCAGAAGCCGGGCTCTCTGGTGGAGGCGCTGCTGGTGCTGCGCAGCCACGAGATCAACATGACCAAGCTCGAATCCCGTCCGGTGCAGGGCAACCCCTGGGAAGAGATGTTCTACCTGGACGTCTCCGCCAACCTGCAGACCCCGGCCATGCAGGCCGCCCTGCTGGAGCTGACCAAGATCACCCGCTACATCAAGGTGCTGGGCTGCTACCCGAGCGAAGACGTCAAGCCGACCGCAGTGCCGCCGGTACTGATGGGCAACCAGTGAGCCCTGGGGCTGCCGCCCCGAGACCAGCAAGATAAGCAGAAGGCGAACCCTGGGGTTCGCCTTCTGTGTCTGTGCCTGGCGCCGCTTGTGCCCGCCTGACTGTCAGGCGCCTCAGAACTGACCCGCCATCAGCTGGTTCAGGTGGTAGAGGTTGCGGGTATCGAGCTCCAGCTCGGTGGCATAGGTGTTGCCACGGGGATAGGTCGCCACTACACGGGCACCGCGCACCATGCCGGCCACCGACACGTCCAGGGAGTTGGAGGTCTGGGTCAGGTCCTTGTAGCTGCTCTGGCCGCGCACCTGCTGGCCGTTGAGCTGCTCGGCCAGCTCCCGGTAGGCATCCATCTTGGAGGCCCGGATCGCCTGCAGCATCTTCTCGGACTGGGAGGGACCGGGCTGGATGTCGATCACCGCATAGCCCACCGCCTTGAGTACCGGGAAATCATCCGGCTTCTCGCCCACGTCGTAGTTCACCACCCGGTTGCCGCTGCACGCCGTCAGCAATATTGCCATCAGGCAACCCAACAAGATTTTCATCGCAGTTTCCCCGTCTCGCAGTTCACCACACCAGATTTTCCGCTGCACGCCGTCAGCAACATTGCCATCAGGCAACCCAACAAGATTTTCATCGCAGTTTCCCCGTCTCGCAGTTCACCACACCAGATTTTCCGCTGCACGCCGTCAGCAACATGGCCATCAGGCAACCCAACAAGATGTTCATCGCCGTTTACTCCTCAGGGGGTCAGGTTGACCAGATGGCCGGACGGGCTCTGGCCGCCCCGCATCAGGTAACCGCGGTTGATGGAGGCCCGGCCAAAGGAGTTGCTGGCGCCGGACAGATACTGTTTCGGGATCAGGCTCTGGGCCGTGGTCTCCACCATCTTGGTCCGCAGATCGATGATGCGGGCGTTGACCAGGATCCCCTGCTGGTTGCGGCTGAAGGTGCCGGTCAGGATGCGGGAGATGGGCAGACGGGACGAGAGATCCTTGTAGTTGCGGCTCATCACGAAGTCCCCCTGCGGGGTCACCTGGATGCTGCCCGTGGTCTTGAAGTCCACCACCACCTCGCCGCGCCGGTTCAACTCGTAGATGAAGCTCTCTTCGATCTGCTGCCCCATCCAGTTGGTGTCCTTCAGGGTGTCGAGATCGACGAAGGACGCGACCGCGATGGGCTCGCTCAGGGTGGTGAGGGACTTGCGCTCCATCAGCTGATCCGTCATGCGCGCCACCAGCCAGTTCAGCTCCATCCCCTTCGCCGCCTGGCGAGGATCCCCCTGATCCCGGTTGATGGGGTCGGTCGACCCGCAACCGGCCAATGCCAGCGCCACCGCCAGCACCGTGATAACTCTCTTCATGGATACTTTTCCTGCATCTGCACCTGACCTGTTATCGGTCGCAAACGCCAACACTTGAGCCGGGAATGCACCCAGGATCCCCCGACGATCCGCACAGGGGCCGGCCGCGCCGGACGGCACCAGCCGGCGCAACGAGGATCCCCGGCCCCGGGGACAAGGCATGGATCTTGCTTTTATTTGGCTGCCCGGTGTGGATCGGGTCAGTGTCCAGGCCCCTGGCCCGCCTTGCCGGCGGCCACGGGGTCACCCATTCAAGGTGTCCGTCATGAAAGTTTCGCTGCTGTTAACCCTGCTGCTGGCCAGCCTGTCGGCCCGGGCCGAGCTCATCGAGGCCCAAGGCAGTGCCGCCATCCTGGGGGGTGACGAGGTCTATGCCCGCGAGCAGGCAACCCGGGATGCGCTGCGCCAGGCCCTGCTGGCCAGCGGGGCGTCCGTCTCCAGCATCCAGCGCCTGGAAAATGGCAGCCTGCGCTCGGAGCAGATCCAGATCCGTTCCGGCGGCGACATCCGCCAGTACCGCCTCAAGCGCGAAGAGGTGCGCAACGGCCGCATGTACATCACGCTGGTGGCCGACATCCAGGCCGAGCGCCAGATCTGCCAGACCCAACACTACGCCAAGGATTTGACGCTGGTACGCCTGCGCATGCGCTACCCGGATCAGGCGAGCACCGGCGCCCTGGACGACATGCCCGCCGATCTCTCCCGCCGCCTGTTCGAGACCCTGGCGGCAGCCCCCCAGGGGGTGGTCGCCCGCCAGTGGCTGGACGAGAACCTGCGCATCGATCCGCTCCACCTGCAGCAGGGGGATCGCAGCGCCCTCGAGGAGATCAAGGCCCTGAGCCTGCGCACCGACAGCCAGTACTTGGTGCTCGGCAGCATCGACGATCTCTCCCTCGAGCCTCAGGGCAACGCCCTGACCAGCTGGTATGAGGATCCCGTGCGCAATTTCCGTATGCAGCTCTACCTGTTTGACGGCATCAACGGCACCCTGCTCGGTCGCAAGGAGTACCAGGGGCGTGCCAACTGGACCTTCTCCAAGCGGGAACAGGTCGGCAGCAGCGGCGGCCGGTTCTGGCAGTCGAGTTATGGCCAGGAGGTGGGCTACCAGTTGAAGGAGGCGGCCCAGGACATCGTCGCCGAGCTTGCCTGCGCACCCGTCACCGCCCGGATCGTGGCCCAGCACGAGCGCGGTCCCCACATCAATCTGGGCCGTCGCAACGGCGTCAAGCTCGGGGATCAGTTCCGCGTTCAGCACAGCGCCGACTTCGTCGACCCCTACGGCAAGTCCAGGGTGATGCGCAATCCCGCCGACGGCCTGTTCGAGGTGGTGCAGGTGTTCGAGGACGGCGCCGTCATCAGCAGTCAGAACAAATATTCGCCATTCAATGTCCAAATCGGTGATTTGGCCGTATTGGAATAGGAATCAAGGGTTTAAAAGCACAATGCTTCTTGTATAATGCCCGCCACAAGGTTCCCGTAGCTCAGCAGGATAGAGCGGTCCCCTCCTAAGGGATGTTTATTGCTTAAAAATCTATCCAAACAGGCTGTTATAAGATTTTTTAAATATTAGGAATTATAAATATTTCCTTTAAAAACATAGCCTTATAGCTCAAAAAGCATTCATAAACAACCGAGCTGCTTGTTTTTTGATCTGCTCAATCGATGCCTGTTTTGCGCTATTTAAGAGCTATTCACGCCATTCAACTCTACTTTTGCGCTATTTTGCCGCTATAATGTCTCAATAGAACATTTTTCGGTGGTACCTAATGGCTCCCAAAAATCCGGCTACATCCATACGCAAAGAAGAGTTCGATCTTAAGACGCTGCTCCAGGGTCACCCTGCGGCCATAATTAAAGGGAAATTCTCATTTACCTTTAAAGACCAGTACATAGATAGTCTTCCATTTATTAATGATAAAAATAAATGTGTTGAATTAACGCACTATAGTTCTGACGATGAAAAATATAATGAAAAGAACAAACCAAGATTAAAACTAAGAATCGGAAACAGTGTTAAGACATTCTATATTGTTTACGATAAAAATCGGAGGCAGAAAATTGGCAATTGGATGCCTCGCACTAAAAGTGGACATTACCAAAAAGGTTTTTTTAGCGTTACACAGGCTAAGGAAGAGTTTAAGAGATTAGTTAGTGATGCTGAAAAGATTAATCCAGAAAAGTGGAAATATCAGTCTTTTACATTGAGAACTTATCTTTTAGAGCATTATAAAAACGACCGTGAAAATAAATCAAACAAGAGGAATTCATTAAGCCCTGTTACCGACAAAACAATAAGGGAAATCTCATCTGCCTTTGAACCATGGTTAGACCTAAAGCTATCTGAATTTAATGAAGATCATCCAGTAATATTCAAAAAGTATTGGCAGAACAAAGAAACGCCAATAACATCAGAAACAATGAGGAAATACTATTCCTTATTAAATAGCTTGTTTAATATGTGTGTTACGTGCACCTATTTACCAAAGAATAAAATTGATAGGCATATTTTTCTGTTCCCCAGAAACCCTAAGAGGCCTGTCACAACATATACTGACCCCACAAATGAAGTCGTGGAATTTATTTTTAATGAAGACACTCCAGGTGGTGGGGATTCCAAGATCATAGTTGCAACCATGTTCCTATGCGGGGCAAGAAACTCTGAAATATATAGAAACACAAGCAACAACTTTAATATTAATGATAGAACCATACGTATTCCTGAGCACATTAGTAAAAACAAGGCTGCACGCATTGTTGCTATTGAGTCAGACTCATACTGGAATTATGTAGCGAAATACAAAACTCTAAAAAGCTTGAGTGATAGAGAGGGTGAGTTAATGTTTCCTTGTTGTCGCGAAGCAAAGGCCCCCCATGTAACTTCGAGCCTTTATCAGAAAACTTGGCAGGCAGTTAAAAAAGAGTTTAATTTTCCTAAGATAGGCCGATTATATGATGCCAGACATACTTTTGCCAAAAAAGCACTAGAAAGCGGAGTGCCTATTCAAGATTTATCCAAGATCACTGGACACAGCCTCCAAACGCTGATGGATTACTATATTGACAACAACATCAGCAAGGCTACAAGAGAAAAGTTAAGGGATGCAACAAATTCTAATGCAGCTATAAAGGTGCAACAGGAAACAAATTTCCCTCCATCTGTTAATAGCCTATATGAAAGCTATATTAGGAGATGTATAAAGAAGAATATAAAAGATGAACTCTCTACGTTCGTACAAGAAATGAAAGATTTGGGTGACCAAAACCAACTAAATGCAGAGCAAATTTTTTGGCTTAAAGAAATGCTGTAGCGTGAATATAAAGCTATTATTTTCTTGAAATGGATTTGCTGAATGAGGCCATATTTCAGGTATAGGCCATGAACATGATTCAGTTCGCTCATTCGCTAATGGAGGGGGCGAGTGCCCTCCATATCAGCAACATCAACAATTATAACCAGTGAGGTAACTGTCAGAAAATCTGAACATGGAGTACGATGATGAGAACAAATCATTGTCAATATGGGAACAATAAAATATGTCACTTTCAGTTTATCAACCCAGTACGCTGACTAGTTCAGCCCCCACCCTTATGACGACTCTCAACATCCCTCAAGATCCACTGAGTGCACATCTCTGGTTCATAGCTGGCGTAGCTCCTGGCATCATTCATCGACTAGCTGAATTGATGAACACAGACTCAGGTTTGATATGCCGCTTAGCAGGCATTAGCCTGAGCACTGTTGCTCGCAAGCTGAGGATTGAGGCTCCCCTATCAATCTCGCAGGGTGCCAGGGTATACGGCGTTGTACAGGCACTCGATGCGGCACTATCCCTCAACAAGAACGATACTGCCAAGGCGTTGTCATGGCTAAACAGACCAGCCTGGGGCCTCGGTGGCGTAGCTCCAGCCGAGCTATTGAAGACACCGATGGGGGTTCAGGCCGTTGTCGATCTGGTGGGACGGATTAGGCATGGGATTTGCGTATAAGCAATAAATCGGGGGGCGGTGAGAATAAAACCATCCAGATTGGCCAAATTTCCACCAAACAGAATTATTTTCAAACTTTTTCACATCCCCCCACTTGAAAAATTCGGAAAACTGTCCATTTACTAATTATGAGAGCTATAAATTAATTTTTTCCATTTCAACATTCCGCTGCTGCGCAGCGAAGAGAAACCAGTTTTATTACCCCCTATAAGCTATTTTATTAAATAAATTAAATTTAAAGAGCACTGATAAATTAAAGTTCCTTAACTTGGCTTAAGACATCAATGCTCCATCACTCAGTAATAAATTATATTCATATAAACAGAAAACAGAAAACAGAAAGCAGAAAACAGAAAGCAGAAAGCAGAAAGCAGAAAGCAGAAAGCAGAAAGCAGAAAGCAGAAAGCAGAAAGCAGAAAGCAGAAAGCAGAAAGCAGAAAGCAGA